>JBIOWO010000165.1:0-18624 GCA_044868555.1 Lacipirellulaceae bacterium
GTCCGAATCGGTAGGCGATGTTTCAATTTTGCTCAGAATAGGAATAAGCGCCGACGAGACATCGGCATTGCTGTCGGCGACAACGACCACGACGGGTTCGATTCTACCGCTGAAGGCAGCAAGCTCATTCACCAGCACCCAGCCGCGGGTCGTGCTCAGCGTGTTGCCAGCGCCGATGCCGCGGTACTCGATCAAATCGTTGAGTGTGTCGCTGGAAATCGTGTCGCCGAACATCGCGGCGGCGCCACCATTGGTCGCGGCATCCCACGAATACTGGCTGGTGATGAATCCACCTTCTTCGTTGAGCCGGGTCACCCACACGGCCGGGGCGGTCGCCGGCGTGATTGGCTGCATGTCGGTGGCCACCACTGCCAACGGCAACTCGAGCGGCGCGAACTCAACCGCCGTGGTTGCTAGCATCAGCCGACCTTCCATCGCCTCGACGCCGAGCCGCCGCGACAAGCCGCGGCCAAGCCGTGCACGCTGCGACACAGAGTTCCGCCGGCGGCGATCTGCAGAACGCGAAGGATACATGGCAGTGGACCTAATGCTTGGTGCTGGTCGGCTCCACACCGTCCGAAACTGGCTGTGCGGAAGAATCCAGCGATTGTTTGCCGGTAGGGGCCACCAAAGTATTGAACTGTTCGTTGCTCTTTAGGTAAGCGAATCGTTCATCGGTCGCAAGATCAATCTCGCGCGGCCAGCCGGCGTCATGTGCCTGCCGGAGCGTGGCCACGACTTCATTCGTCAATTTGCCGTCGTGTTTCGCGTCATCGCGCGCCGCACAGTCGATCGCGGCTAATTCCACAGCCACGCCGAACAACCGTTCGCCGTTGCCTTTCCAAATGTCGCGCCGCGCGAGCGCCGCCTTCGCCGCATCGGACAGCCTGCCCGCCTTCTGCAGCGACTGGCTGTAATTGTAATACAACTTACTCAACACGTCACGCGTTAACGTCGATTCCGGCAGGCGTTCCCAACAGGTCTGCTGGGCTTCGATGGCCGTGGGATAAATGGCCAGCGCATCCACGTGCCGGCCCGCGTCGGACAGGGCCAGTGCCTGATTGTTCAGCAGGGCCGCTAGTGAGCTGCTGTACGCGATCTGGTCCGGATAGTCCTTGGCTAGTGTCGCGAGCAGTTCCCGCGCCCGGCCGAATGCCGCGTCCGCGTCCTTCGGTCGCTCGGCCCGGCAATACGCCACACCCAGGTTGTTCAAGCTGACCGCCAGGTCACTTCGGTGCCGCACCACGGCAGGCGACTTGCGGACCATCTGTTCCTCCAGCGCGGTTGCCCGTTCGTGCCAGCCGATCGCCGACTCATGCCGGCCCTTCTGGCTCTCCAGCGCGGCCAGATTGTTGTAGCACAGCGCCAGATCGTCCTGATACTCGGTCTGTGCCGGCGACTGGCGGGCCAATCGCTCCAAAATCGCGATTGCCTCCTGCGACGCCTGGTTTGCTTCGTCCGCATCGCGCTGCCGCAGGATGTAGCTAAGGTTATTGCACGCGATCGCCAGATTGCGGGCATATTTGGGTTCGTCGGTCCGCGACTCGGCAAGCGGACGCAGCACGTCGACGGCTGCGCGCAGAGTTCGTTCGGCGCCATCGGTATCGCCGACCTGATCCAGCAGCATGCCAAAGTTGGCCTGGTACTCAGCCAACTGGCTGGCAAACACGGGCTCGCCGGCTTGCTTGTCGACTAGCCGCTTTTGGGTGTCGATGGCACCGGCGTACTCGCGCCGCGCCTGCTCGACGTCGCCCCGCGCGGCCAGCAGCAGACCCAGGTTGTTGCCCGCCATCGCAAGCTGGGCCGAGAGCTCGGTGCGCGACGGATCGGCTGCCGCCAACTCCGTCAGCAGTCCTTGGGCCGCTTGATATTCGCCGATCGCGTCCGCAGTGGCGCCGAGCTTGGCGGCGATCACGCCCGACTTGAAGTGCGCGAGTGCCAGCTCGTGCCGCAGCTGCGGATCGTCACTCGCTTCGGCGACGAATTGCCGATAGTAACGCAGCGTATCCAGGAGCAAGTCGCGCCGCATCGTTTCGGCGCCCGGGAAATCCAGCAGGCGATCGGCCATCCCCATCCCAAACAGGTCCACGGCCCCGCGGGCCTGCTGGAAATAATGATCCTTGCTCGTGAGGCTCTCTTTGGCTTGGGTCAGTGCGTCCGAAGTGCGGGTCTGCTCGCGCATCAGCAGCACCATGCCGACCGATGTGACGATGGAGAGTAACACCATCGCTCCGGCGGCCACGGCCACGAGCGACCGGTGCCGCCGGGCCCACTTGGCGGCCCGATCCGCGAGCGTCGGCCGGCGGGCCAGCGTAGGCTTACCCGTCAAGAACCGCTCCAGGTCGTCGGCCAGCGCCTGCGCCGACTGATACCGCTCATCGCGCGACTTGGCCATGGCGCCCAACACGATCGTTTCCAAATCGATCGGCACGGCCGGATTGGTCCGCCGCGGCGGGACGGGTTCGTCGTCGACTATTTGCCGGAGCAGGCTCTGGCGGTCGTCGCCCGTGTGCGCATGCTGCTGCGTGAGAAGCTCGTATATCGTCACGCCTAGCGAATAGACGTCCGATCGCGCGTCGACCATTTCCGCCTTGCCGGTGGCCTGCTCGGGGCTCATATACCGCAGCGTGCCCACGACGTCGCCCGTCAGCGTCACGCCGTTGTCCGATTGCATCCGCGCCAGGCCGAAGTCGGTCACCCACAATTTTCCCTGGTCGTCGACCAGCAGGTTCGACGGCTTTACGTCGCGATGGACGATGCCGTGTTCGTGGGCGTGTTGCAAGGCCTCGGCTGCTTCCTTGCCAAGCCGGGCTACGTTCTGGAAGAAGTCGCCGTGGCGAATCGGGCGGTGCGACGTGAAGGCGTGCGCCGCGCCCGTGTGCATCGTTGTCGTGGAGCCATTCACCGCCCCGGCCGCCTTGGTCGAGCGCCCGCCGCGCTCGTCCACGCTCCTCCGCAACTCGGCAATCGCCTCGTCGAGCGATTGGCCGTCGATGTACTGCATCGCATAGTAGTAGACGCCCCGTTCCTGGCCGACGGCGAACACCGGCACGATGTGCGGATGATGCAATTGGGCGGCGGCCTGCGCCTCGGTGCGGAAGCGGGCGATTTGCCGCTGATCGAGCACCGCGGCGAACGGCAAAATCTTCAGCGCCACCCGCCGATTGAGCGACTTCTGATGAGCCTCGTAAACGATGCCCATGCCGCCGCGGCCAATCTCGCGCACGAGCCGATACTCGCCGATCTGCCGACCGCGCGACTCGGTCGGTTCACCGGCGATGCTATGGGAGCCGCCGGCTGCCGATCGGCTGGCCCGCATGTCGCACGTGGCCCCGTGCAGGAATCGCAGGCTGTCGAGATACGGCCGCAGCTCCTCGGCCAATTCCGGATGCGCGGCCAACAGCGCGTCTTGATCCGGCGCAGCGCCCTGCTCCAATTTCGCCAGGTATCCTTCCAGGATGTCGGCGATCTCGCCGCGCGGCGAATCGCCGGCCGAGCAAGTCGTATCCAGTCTGGCAATTCGATTCTTCATGCTACTCGTCTGTCCCGATCTTCTCTCTCAGCGTCTTCAATGCTCGCAACCACAGCATCCGCACCGCCCCCGACGTCCGCTCCATCCGCCGGGCGACCTCCTCGAACGGCAAACCCTCGATGTGTCGCATGACGATCACTTCGCGATAGTCGGACGGCAGCGCGGCCAAAGCGTCGGCCAGCAGGATCTCATGCTCGTGTCGCACGGCGCAGCCGCTGGGCGAATCGCCTTCCACGGCCAGCAGCGTCTCCAGCCGGGCGGTCGATTGCTCCAGCCGCCGGCCGATTTCCTCCAGCGAAACTTCCCGCCGCACGTCCCGCTTCTCGGCCAGCACGTGCTGCTCGACGACCCGCAAGATGTTGTTGACCACGATCTTCCGCAGCCAGGCGACGAACTCGCCGGTCGACTGGCCGCGGAACTGCTCGAAGTCGCGGTGGGCCTCGAAAAACGTGTCCTGGACAATGTCCGACGGGCTGACCCGCACCTTCAGGCGGTGATCCATCTGGGCGGCGACGAGCAGCTTCAGGTAATTGGTATATAGGGATAGCAGCCGGCCCAGGCACGAGTTCGACCCGGCCCGGGCAGACGTAAATAGCCTGTCTACCTCGCTTTGCGCTCGTGCGGACATCGCGGTACTCGGAGCATCGGCTTGCATATCCCAGTATTATGGGCAGGGTGCCCCCGGTCTTGTCACGCGAATGGGCGACATTTTTCGGAAAATCCCAATCGCCGCTTGCGGTTTAGCTCCCCGCCTCAAAACTCGATCAGCGACCCAGGTTTAAGGGCGTGGGCGGGAATGGGGTTCGCATCGTCAAACACCCGCATTTGCTCGGGCGTCTCGACCACGCTCTTACTCTCGTCGAATTTCCCCGACGCTGGATCGAGAACACCGGTAGAGTCGAGCCCGAGGTGCTTCGCCATGAACGGATACACGGCCTGCCGCTTGACGACCTGGTAGCCGTGGCCCTCCTCCGGAAAGTGCGCGTCGTCCGCGCTCTCTTCGGTACCGAATAGCCGGTAAACGTTTTGAATGTACGGGAACTCGACCTGTGGCGTGTTCTTTGTCCAGTCGCCGCCGACCGACACCAAGAGGAGTGGCCGCGGCGCGGCGCAGGCGGCGATTTCGGCGTTGTTGGTTTCGAGCGCCGCCGTCTTGTGGATCGGCATGCCGCTTTCGCAATTGCAGCCGCCGAAGAAGTGGGCCGACACCATCGTAACGGGCGCAGCGACACGAACGCGATCGTCGATCGCCGTCAGCAGAAACGTCTGCGTCCCGCCACCCGAACAGCCGGTCATCCCAATGCGTTCTTTGTCCACGTCCGGCAGCGATTGAAGGAAATCGAGCGCGCGGATGCTGTCCCACGTTTGCAGCGTCAACACCTGCGGGTGCTTCCTATGGTCCCAGCCCTGAATCTTCGAATCGCCGTAGCCAACCATGTCGTACGCCAAGACGACGGCCCCCAATCGAGCGAGCGTGGCGGCGCGCTTCTGCTCGTCCGCATCGAATCGTCCCGCTGGAACGTGGCCATGAGTCGAAAGGATGCCGGGACGAGGACCGTCCTTGCCCACCGGCCGATACAAGCTGCCATAGACGAAAAAGCCCGGGCGGGCCTCGAAGGCGACCGACTCGACCGTGTAGCCGTCGTAGCTCCGCTTGTTGCGGATAATCGGGTTGAGCGGCGTGCGTTCCGGCAGGGGAAACAGCTTCGCGCCAGTGAGAATCTGCGCGCGAATGGCGGCGGCCCGTGCTTTCCAAAAGTCGAGATCGGAATACGTCGACGCCATCCGCGCCAGTTGCGCGACGGCCTCCGTTTCCGTCTGGTAGTTGCCCTGACACAGAATCGGCGTCTCGGCCGACGGCGTCTCCTCAGCCGCGAACAGAATGTCGAATGTTAAAGCGAGCCCCACGGCGCTGACCGCAAATATAGCCAGACAATATGGCTTTCTCATCGCCCACGACCTCCGCTTGGTGTTCCCGATGCTACTTCTAATTCGTCATCGACCTGCCTGCCAATCTTTCATCGCTTGGCGCGAGATCGCTCGGGCTACCTGCCCGCGAAACTCGCCCAGCGCCTCGCGGTACGCGGCCCACTCGCTATCATACTGCTTTTCCACGACTTCGCGCCGATTGATGGCACCGGCGATGTCGTCCATGAATCGCCGCCCGAGCGGATCCGTGGGATCGACCGCACTCTGCATCGTCTGCCGGAAACTTGCCACCAGCTTGTCATAGGCAGCATGCCGCGCCGGTCGACCTTCCGCGGCCTCATGCTCCGATAGGGCCGCCTTGACTTCCGGTGAAACCTGCTGCGACCCAGCCAGTAACTTCGCCAGTCGCTCCTCATTCTTCTGCATTTCCGCGTCGGCCATCGCTACCCGTTCTCGCGCGCTGGCCACATAACGCAGACTGTCCCACGCCACCGCCGCCGCCAGCAGCAGCGCCATTGCCCCGATCGCCAGGAAAATTACCGACTTCTTCATATGAGTTTCACCGCCGGCACCTGGGCGACTTCGTCATCCGGTGCATCGAAGTACGCTTTCGGCGGCATGCCCTGAATGCTCGCCGCCACGTTCGACGGAAACGATTGCAGCCAATTGGCGTACACGTTGACCGACTGATTGTACGCGTGCCGCCGCTCGGCGATGCGGTTCTCCGTCTCGGCCAGCTCCCGCTGCAGATTCAGAAAGCTTTGGTCGGCCCGCAACTGTGGATAATTTTCGGCCAGCACCATGATCTGGCTGATGGTCCTGGTCAAATCGGGCTGCACGCTGTTGGCGGCTGCCGCATCGGCAAACGGCCGGGCCTGCGTCCGCAGCGCGGCCACCGACTTGAACGTATCGCTCTCGTACTTGGCATAACCCTTAGCGATCTCGACCAGATTCTGGATCAAATCGAACCGCCGCTTCAACTCGACTTCGATGTGCGACCAGGCCTGGTCGACCGCGTTGCGGGCGTTGATAAGCGAATTGTACGTCAGCAAATACCACAGCACGATGATCGTGCACAGGACAGCGGCCGCAATGGTGAAATACATACTTACCAACCTCCCGACGCGCCGCCGCCACCCCCGCCGCCGCCACCGAACCCGCCGCCTCCCCCCCCGCCGCCAAATCCGCCGCCACCGCCGAAACCACCGCCGCTCCATCCACCATTCGACGAACTGCTCGAAGAACTGCTCGACCGCTCGATCTGCGGCAGCACCACATATTGCACGGTCTTATGATTGCACGACACGCAGCGGCCGTCGATCCGGGCCTTGCCGCTCCTAGCTGTCGTAGCCGGCGTGATCTCCTTCTGCGGCCCTTCTTTGAACGTGCGGGCCCCGCACTTCGGGCAAACCGAAAACCCCGAAAATGCTTTAATGTACCGCTCGGTATCGTTGTTCAGGCAGGCCGAGCAAATCCACACGTCGTAGTCCACCGAGCCGATCTTCTCCTCCAACCGCTGCACCGCCGACAGTTTGGGGTCTTCGTCCTGCTCGCTGAGCAACTCCAGGTGCGTGCCGCATTTCGAGCAGCCGTGCGGCCCGAAGCGGCGGTACTTGGCAAAGTTGAATCCCCACGCCGCGACGGCCGCCAGCCCCGTCGTGCCGAAAGCCAGGTTCAACGCCCCGTCCTGTCGTGGCATCCGGTAAAGGAAGTAGCCGGCGCCAGCCAACACGCCCAGCACGACCAACGACAGCGTAACGAATGCGGCCGTGGAATAGAGTCGTCGGGCTGCAATCAACAGGCCGGCAATGCCAAAGAGGATCGCCATGCCGCCGACAACCATAGTCGCCACAAGCGCCTCTTCGCGCGGAGTGCGCAACAGCAGCGGTCGCGATCCAGGCACACCATGGGCGGCCTGCGGATTGCGCCGCAGCACTTCGGCGATCCGCTGCGCCCCGCGGATGATCCCGGCCGGGTAATCGTTCGCCCGGAAACGTGGGATGATATAGTCGTCGCGAATTTCTCCGCACAGCGAATCGGTCAGCAATGGTTCGAGTCCCCACCCGACTTCAATCCGCATCCGCCGTTCGCGCGGCGCCACCAGGAACACCACGCCGTTGTTCGTGTCCTGCTTTCCGACGCCCCACTTGTTGATGATTTCATTCGCATATTGTTCGACGGTCTGGCCGTCGAGCGACGGCACGGTGACGATGGCAATCTCGGCAGTCGTCTGCCGATCGACCTCGCGCGACAGAGTTTCGAGCATCGCCCGCTGCTCCGCAGTCAGAACCCCGGCAAAATCATGAACCCGCGCCTGCGGATCGCGCGGCATCACGATGGCCAGCAGCATCGCCAGGATCAGAGACAAGCTGTGCATCGCTTACGTACTTCGAATGCGTCCAACAGCAGTTCGCCGGCGAACGTGCGATCTTGCACCGTCAGCCGAACGGCATGACCTGCAGGACATTAGGTTAAGGCCAGCGTGGCCGAGAAACCAGTGGGGGAAAATTCAGTGTACTCTTCTCGCTCCGCGAGAAGAATTCCTCACGCGGTGCGTGAGGAGTACACTTCCGACCGCTATTAGAAACAGCGTTGCTGGTTCCGGCACGGCGCCGGCGGTGGAAGAACTTGAGCCGCTGCCCGCCGAAGGCCCGAAGTGCGCCCGCCACACGTCGTAGTCGCCGGTGTCGATTTGGCCGTTGCCGTTGCCATCAGCGGCGAGGGCGACGCCCGTCTGGTCGAGCGTGTTGCGCCATACGACGTAATCGGCGAGGTCGACCGTCCCGTCGTGATTGTAATCGCCCGGCGCAATGGTGACGCCGAACGTGCCAAGCGCCGCGAGAGCGCTGTGGTTGGTATCGAACAAGGCTGTTGAGCCGCCGTTGTACGGAATGTAGTTGGGCAACTGGACCGACTCGGGATACCAGTAGACGATCCCGGTGCCGGCGCCGTTCGGCAGACCGAGCATCATATTCTGCAGGTCGGTCAGGAACTGTTGCTGACCGGCCGGCGTCGACTGCCATTGCGGGATGCCCACGCTGGCGGGCCGCCATGGATAATTGGTCTCCAGGATCATCATCTGCTTGCCGGGATACAGCGCGATCGTTTCCTCAAGATTCGATTCAAGCAGCGCAAAGCTGTGAAATTCGCGAGTCGACGGGTAATAGCTGACGCCGACGATGTCGAAGTCGCTGACGTTGCCCCAGCTGGGATTGGTGAGGTTGCCGAAGAAATATTGCGGATGGCCGTCCTGGTCGCCCCGGTCGATGTGGATGGCGACGTCGATCTTGGGCCCCGTGCCTTGCGCCGCCCGCACACCCAGAATGGCCGAGTTCAACAGCGAGCCCAGGTTCTGCCAGCTCGTGCGCTGCTCGGCCATCGTGCCGCTGAAATTGAGTTTGCCGCCGGCCGCATTCGAACCGGATCCGACTCCCCACAGCATGCCGGCGGTGATTTCGTTGCCAACCTGAACCATATCGGGCATGACGCCCGCGTTTTGGAATGCCAGCAGCGTGTCGCGCGTGTAAGTTTGAACGGTCGATTGCAATTGCGCGAGGGAAAGATTGTTCCAGGCTGCTGGTTTGAGTTGATCACCGGGGTCGGCCCACGTATCGGAGTAGTGGAAGTCGAGCAGCAGCTTGGCATTCGGCGCATTGGTCTTGATTTGCTGGGCCAGGGCGATGTCGTAGGCCTGCGACTGGATCGCGCCGTAGTTCTGATTCGTGTACGTGGTTTGAGGATTGACGAAAATGCGGAGCCGAAACAGGTTGGCCCCGCGGTCGTACATAAGCTGATCGAGCGGCTTAGCGGCGCCGTTGTCGGTGAACGTTACATTCTGCTGCTGCATGAATGTCGTCAGCGAGATGTCGGCCCCCATGTAAAATGGTTCGCCGAACGCGCACTGAACGACGCCTGCGGAAAGCACGAGCAGCAGGAACAGGGGAGCCGAAAAGTTTCGGCGGCGCCTCACTTCGTCACCTCGGGCGGGGCGTCGGACTGCGGGTCGAGGGGAATCGCGTACTTTTCCGCCAGGTAGGCCGTCGTCTCGGCCAATTCCTGCGGCGAGAGCGCCTTGTTGTAGATCAACAACTCGGCCAGGTCGCCGTGGAAGAAGAGCTGCTTCCACGCATGCCGGCCGATGATCTTGCGCGACGTGACAGCCTGCGGGGCAAAGGCCCGGGTCTCGCCAAACGATCGGCCGTTGACTGACAGCGACGCCTTGCCCTGATCGTAGTCATAGCGGTAGGCCACAACGACGGGCTCGTTGGCACCAATGGGAACGGCATCAACGCGACCGGCCTCAACAGTCGCCCTGCCGACAAAACCGGCAAATACCTGGCCGGTGAGCAACGCGGGCTCGAACTGACTCTCCAACAATGGCTCGCCAATTTGCAGGACTCCCGGCACCAGCGTGCTGCTAACGTAGCGAGTCCGTTCTGCCAGGTCCTGGTCCGACTTGACGTCTTCCGGCTTGCGATCGGGACCGTCGTAGTTGAGAATCTGCCCGCCCCAGCGTCGGTCGGCGTCGAAAGCGTTCGGTGAGAATTGGCAGACTAAGAACACCGTCTGATTGTCGGTGGTTTCGAGCGGCGTCGTCAGCAGGTAATTTGAGCTGCCATTGAAACGGACGGCGGGACGGCCACCGAGCGCGTTGGGTTCGAGTCGCGGACGTGCCGACTCATCGGCCTGCATCGCATCTTCCGCCGAAACATTGTCGCCGTATACGATATCCTGCCAGGAAACGACTTGCCGACGATCGTCGGTGGCGACGGCCACATCGGCGGCGAGCCACAGCGCGAGTCGGTCGGGGATCACGTGCGCGTGCCCACCGTCGCTGGGCCGGCGGAGGGCAATCAGGCGCGAAAACTGATCCTTATCCATGGCGATGTCGGCCGGCTGGCTGCCGCGCGTCTCAAATTCGACGGCGTTGTCGGCGGTCACGTGGAAGATCTCATTGGGACTATCGGAATCATTGTTGGTACTGCTACAGAGCACTTCGCCCTGGAAGACATGGAGCGCAGTGCGGCCATTGGAGCCGATGCTCAGGCCGAACGACGTTCCAAGATCGACAAAATCGACGTCCGGTGAGAGGATGGCAAATGTGAACGCACGGCGCGGGACATCGGCCGTCAGCCGACCCGATTTCAGAAAGCCGACCATTTGACTCTGGACGATGAAGTCGCACGGACCCTGCAGCACGACCTCGGCGCCGCAATTGAAAGTCACCTTGGCCATGCCGGATTGGAGGGCGACCTGATCGCCCTTCAGCAGTTGCTGGCCATGACGGAGCACCGGGGCATCGGATTCCCACACGCAGTCTTCGACCTGGGTGAGCGTGGCGACGACCTGTTGGGACGCGCCGATATCTTCTTCGAGCTCCTCTGCGTCGTGTTGAGTTTTCGTAAAGGTCGTTGGCCCGGGAGCGCCGTTTGGCCCTTGCCGAGAGAAGAGTGCCCACGCCGCCACAGCCGCGACCAACGCCGCCACAGCCCCCCACGTCAAAAAACTACGTGACGGAGCCCGCCGCGATTCCGTCCGCCTCGCACCCGCATTGCGCGAGGTCGTCGACGCCAGTTGCAACAAGGCGTCCTTCGGCACAGAAGGCGAACCCTTGACGAAGTGATCCATCAGCGCGTGCAGCTTGGTTTCCGTCAGCAGCTCGGAGACTTGCCGATGCAGCAGACACCACCGCGAGACTTGTTCGGCAAACTTTTCGTCGGTCAGCAGTTGGGCTTCGAGCGCAGTCAGCTCGTCGGCCGTAATTGAGCCGTCGAAGTAGCGGCTCAAAATGCGATCTAGTTCGGGGTATTCGGTCATCGCTACGTATCCCTATTGGCCAATTGCTGCTGGATGCAGCCAAACAACACCGCGCGGATTCGATGCAGCATTACGGAAACACCATCGGGCGACATGCCGAAGTGCCGGGCGATGTCGGCCACGCGCGTATTCGCGCTATAGCGCATTTCGAGCACTTCGCGGCGCCGGCCCGTAACCCGTTCGAGGCACTTCTTAAGTGCCGCCCGCCGGTCTTCAGCTTCATGCTCTACGCGCTCCAAGGATTCCCCCAAGCGATTCAAGGCGGCCTCACTCAGCACAAGCCGATCGCGCGCCCGCGACCGGTAGTATTTCAACAGCCGATGCCTGGCAATGCCGAGCGCCCAGGAAGTGAACGAAAATGCGTCGTCGAAATCGGCAAATTTCTCGGCCACCACTTGCGCGACCTCCTGCACCAGGTCCTCGGCATGATGGATGTCGTATACGCTGGCCGCGATGTAGGCCGACACGGCCGGCTGCGACTGCATCCAGAGCCGCGCCAAGTCGCGCATCATGGCCACGCGAGATGCAGCATCCTCCTCATGGCCCGAATCTCGATCCATACGCCTGAACTACCATTATCCCGGCCGACGCTGTGCCCGCGAGCGTCACAGCATCCGTATTGGAGGCGTACCGACGGGGCCGACTCCTACTAAATGTTACCCCACCCGGTGAAATCCTTACTCATTAAGCCAGTTCGGCTGATGCCAAACGCAGATTCCGAGTGCTCGCTTTCGGCGGCCGTGGTCTTCAGGCCGCGATTTCACCCCGCCCGGAGACGCCGAAGACAAAGGTCGGGCGCTGCCCTTCCGGCGCGGCGGGAAGCCCGTCGTCCGCCGGACCGGTTAACGAGTGCTGAGGTCGAATTCTGCTGGATTATTGCCTGGCTTGACGTCAAAGGTAAGACGCGACGTGCCGGTCGCCATGTACCGTTCTGGCACCAGCGGCTTGCTGCTTTGGCTTCGAGCTTCATACGCCGGCCGGCCGTCGCCCGCCGCCTCATAGGCGATGATGGCGACTTTGTGCGTGCCCAGGAGCGCCCCGTCCGATTTGCCGTAGGTTCCCAAGGTAAACGTGCCGTCGGACTGAATCTCCCCCGTCGCGGCCCGACCCGCCGCTGGGACAAACCGAACGGTTCCAGTCGTCAACGGCTTGCCATCGAGGCGAACGATGCCATGGACGCTGCCGACCTTGGTTTCCTGACCGCACCCGGCCATCGCCCCCAACACGATTGGAAACAATACAAATTGACGACCGTGACGCAAGAGCCGCGCTGAATACGTTTGGGCAGATGGCATGGCGATGAAACTCTGGTCCGCGAATCACGGGCCGCGATCGAATAGCTCTTCGGAGGCGCGGCTCGCCATCGCTTTAAGCGTCGCCAATTCGATCGTCTCGCTCACAAAAGATGCCGAACCATCACACATCAGCACGTGACATCCGCCCGGGTGCTTGCTGCCCAGGCTGACATCGTGATAGTTCACCGTGGCCGGCGGCGTGGGACCCCACGTCGGCGGGAAAGCGGCCGAGTTGATCGGCCAGACGATTTGCTTGCCGTTGAATATCCAAACGTTGTTGGCGGGTATGGCGAAGTCGCTGGCGGCCAACCATGTCATGTTGATGCCCGCGTCCCACGAACACTCGCCGTACATCATCGTGTGGCTGAGTCCATCGGTAATCCGCTTGAATGGTAGATCACTTTCCCAGAACATTGCCCCATTGGACGCAATGCCGCCATTGTTGTTGGGAAGGCCCGTCCCCGCCACGGAGCAGGTGATCATCGTGTAAGTGTTGTCCGGATAGGGCACACGGGGGTCCCCAGGTGCTGCGCAGCTCTCAGGCTTGGCGCCGAAGATCGCGAAATAGTGGCACCGTAACGGACTATCTTCATAGCGGCCCGACGCGAGAATGTCGGTGTATTCCAGCGGGTTTTGGCTCGGACATTTCAAGAACGGAAGTGGAGTCGTCTTGACTTCGATAGTCTGGTTCCGCCAATGCACCGACTGGTTGACCAAATTAAGAACAGCCGCGTCTTCCATATAAGGGAGGAGTTGCGCCTGGCTGCTTAACCCGGTGGTACCCGTTGGATTGGGGTTCGCAGGCGTGGGTCGGAGCTTTCCTCCGCCGTGATGCGGCAGGTGCTTCGTTGAGTCGTGGAAGTTGTGCGCGGCAATACCCATTTGCTTCAATCGGTTAAGGCAATCGGTTCGCCGCGCCGCCTCTCGAGCCGCTTGAATCGCCGGCAGAAGCAAGGCCACCAGGATGCCGATGATGGCAATCACCACCAGCAGTTCGACGAGTGTAAAGCCGCGCCTGCCGGCCGATCGAACGAAGACTGAGCGGAGATGCGAAGTTGGCTCCATCGTGCGCATCGACGAGTCCTCTCTTACATGGCGAATGAGATTCGACTTGGGGCGCAATCGGAGGCCGGTTAGCGCGACCTGTCGCTGGCCGAATTGAATCAACACGGGCCGGCCAATGCGATACGCCGACGATCCACCCAGCCAGCTCCAGTCGCGTTTTTGACGTCGAGCGGCCAACACCGCTCGGGGAATAGACGCCACCTGTCGCCCGTCACAGTCCGCAACGAGGGTTCCCCGGAAGCGGTGCGATCTTAACCAAAAAAAGGTCCAACCACCCGCATTTGGCCAACTGCCCGACTTCGCGCTGGGCACCAACTTCTTTTTCAATAAATCCAGAGATTTTGCGGTTAAGAAATCTGAACTTGTTGGTAATCGCATGGTGGCAACGACCCCATGCGGCTGGAGCTGATTTGGGGGATCGGGCCGGTGCCTCGTAATTGGCGGAAATAACTCTTTAGCCTCGTGAGACTTACGTCCCGCGTGGATGTCATGCGAGAGGTTGGTGGTCGACGAGCCTTCGCTTGACTTGGACGTGTGTGTCCGTGCAGGGGGCTAGGTCTGTGAACGCAGTGGACTTCGCCAACTTGCGACGGTCTCGCAGATTCTAAAACCGACTGTTTTTGGTCGAGGTGGACAATGCTAAAGCATTTTGGCTTTGCGGCGGTGTTGGCGGTAGCGGCAGCGCTGTCCGCTCTCAATGTAACTACACCGGCCGGCGCGCAGGTGTCGTTGTATCACATGGATTTTAAGCCGGCCGATTTCAATCCGACCAGTCCGGGTCTACAAGCTGGCGAGGTAAATGTTGGACCGACCAATTTTGCGCTGCCCGGCTTCGGCTGGGACGAAACACATGGCCAGCAGGCGCGACCCGGTGTCTTCTTTCCGAATACCGGCGCCGCCCCTGAGAGTCCTGGCAATCGCGCGTTTGTGTTTCTGTTCGGAGCAGCGGCGCAGAACTCGTCGAGCTTCACCTCGACCACGACACCAGGCTCAACGTACCCTGCAGCCGGGATTGACCCGACGGCGCCGGACAATACTGGCCTGGGATTCACTTGGTCGCAGCACCTCGAAAACAACGCCGGCGGCAACCCGGTCAATGTGCGATTCGCCGTACAAACAGCGGGCGGCAGTTGGTACGCTTCGAATGGAGTATTTCCTACCGGTACCGTCGGGGCGGGCTCTCAAGGCAACTACGATCTGCAGTCCCTGTCGTACAACCCCGCGAAAGCGAATTGGCTCGACCTCACGATTGGCGCGACGGCGGCTGAGGGGGTCACCATCGGCGCTCAGCCGGCCGTCGACTTGACGGGCAACATCACGGGCATTGGGTTTGTCGCTGCTTTTGTTGCGCAATCGACGGTCCACATTGATTTTGTGGATGTCGGCATTCCACCGGTCCCTGGCGACGTCAATGGCGACAGAATCGTTGATCTCGTCAACGACTACGCCACTATCAAGAGCCATTTTGGCACCAACGTGGCGTCGCGAACGCTGGGAGATGTGACGGGCGACGGGGTCGTCAACCTGTTCGATTTCGCTCAGTGGAAGGGCAACTATCCATTTCCTGCCGGCGGGGGTGGGGGTGGCAGCGCGGCGGCCCTCGTGCCGGAGCCGGTCAGCTCGGTCTTGATCGCCCTCGGCCTGCCGCTGGGTTGGCGAATGCTGCGTTTGCGCAAGAAGAAGATGGCTCGCCGATTGGCTTGATTCCCCTCACTGGCGGCGTGGTCTCAGTCAACGCCGCTCACCATTGCCCAGTCACCCGTGCGGCACCTGAGAGTATCATCGATGACGTCGGCCAGGATAATTCTTCTTGGATTGGCAACGTGGATTGTGCCATTGTTTTGGGCTTCGTCCCTACATGCGCAGGCGTATTTTTACCGCTGGGACAATGGCGGGGCAAATCTCAATTGGGGCACCGGTACGAATTGGGGTCCAAATCCACCTCTCAACCTGGGAGTCAACAATGTAACACCTAGCGCTTATTTCGAGGAGGGCGGGCTGATTAACAACGGCAACACCGTCCAAGTCACGACATCGCAAACCCAATTTAGCATTAGTGCAGCCAACAACGCGGCTGCAACTGCTGGCGTTATCGTGGACGGCATCACTGCACCAGGAAATGGTTCGACGCTGAGCATTAGCAGCGGCGGCACCTTGAGTGTACTTGTCACCTACGGAGGTAACGGCGCTCCTCCGGATTCCACGCCAACGGCCGGCAGCGGGAATGTGACGTTGAACAACGGCGGCGCGATCACGGTCCAGCCGGGCGGCACTCTTTCCGTGGGAGGCGACGTCGCCATCAACAGCGGCACGTTGACGGTCGGTGGCGTCGCGGCAGGCGGAGTGCTCACGACTCGCGGCCTCAACGCGACCACGTCCAACAGCACGGTCAACTTGACCGGAAGCGCGACGGTCAATGCGAGCAATGCGACGGTGCTCAATGGCACGACAAGCATTAGCGGTCCCAACGTCGTGTTCAATACGGCAAGTGTCAGCTTGTCCAACACGTCGGTGTTCAGTCCGGTGATTACCAGTGCCGCCGTCCCTGCCGGAACGGGACATTCCGTGATTAACGTTACAGGCGGGGTGTCGTTGAACGGCACGCTGCGGCCGCAGTTTCTTAATGGCGTCGTGCCCCATTTGGGCGACGTTTGGACGCTCTTCGACAGTGCTCAGGTGCAAGGAAATGTTGCCGCGTCGGATGCGACGGGTACCGGGGCCGCCTTGCCGACTGGGTTGCGCTATGCGATTACCACAACCAAAGTCGGCAGCGTACGTGGCGTGAAGAGCCAGTTGACGGTCGAGAACTTCCTCACGGCCGAGGTGAACCGGGCCAACGGCCAGGTCACCATTCGGAACACCAACACCACTACCGGCCCAGGCGTGTCGGTCATCGGATATCAAATTGGCTCCCCGGCAGGAGCTCTCAAGCCGTCGGCCTTTTCGTCCGCATTTGGTGGAACATGGGAATCGGCCAATCTGTCTGTAAATTCGCTTGGTGAGCTGAACTCGTCTGGCAGCTCCCTGGTGGGTCTGAATGGGTCGGCGCCGCTGGGCAACATCTATGATCCTGTGTCGTTGCAGACAACATTTGGGACAACACCCGTATCCGATTTGACGTTTTCTTACACCCGGTCGGACGGTCGCACCGTCAACGCCCCCGTCACCTACGTCAACACGGGCCTTGCCAACACGTTCGTGCTGCAGGTGGACCCGAATGACGGCAAAGCCCGCATCATCAATGACTCAATCTTCAGCGGCGCTCGGTTTGACGGGTACCAGGTGACTTCGAACAGCGGTTCGCTGCGCACGACCTGGAACAGCCTGCAGGATCAATCGGTAGCCGGCTGGGAAGAGGCCTCACCGACCACCAGCACGCTGGCGGAGCTGAACCCGCTGTCGTTGACGACCGTCAATGCGGGACAAACGGCGGCTACGATGACGGGGCTCTTCAATACGGGCGGCGTTCCGGATCTGCAGTTCAATTTCAGACTTACGGTCGTTGCGGGCGATTACAACCTGAATGGGATTATCGAAGCGGGCGACTTCGTCATCTGGCGTGATACGCTCAACTCGACGACCGACCTGCGGGCCAACGGCGACAATACCGGCGCCAGCGCGAACAAGATTGATGCGGCCGACTACGCCGTCTGGCGAGCGAACTTTGGCCGGCCGGTTGGCGGCGTGTTCACCGGCGTCGTCCGCTACCAGGCCTTTTCCTTGGGCTCGAGCTCCGCATCCGGCGAATTATCGGCCGTACCTGAGCCGTCCACGGCTTTATTGGCGTTGATTCCGATTTGTGGCTTAGTTGTGGCTCGTAGCCGCATCAAATAGGTGCTTGAAGATCAATTTGTGTCGCATCCAGTTTCATCCCCTTTGAGAGGACTCGTCTCATGAAGTGTATTCGCGTGTTGATCGCTGCGGCTATTGCCGCAGCATGCCTTGCGCCCGTCGCGCAAGCACAATTGCTGTACGAGCAGACATTCATGGTGCCGGTGGGAGATCCAGATCACCCCATCAGCGACTACGGTTGGGTGGTCGATACGCCGGGGCCATTCGCGTACAGCGGAGTCTACGATCACCCCATTCTTGACTCGGGAACGAACATGCCGATCAACGGGCAAAGCGGTGTTTACGCCGGCGCGGGAGGGCCCCTGACGAACGCGGAAGGAATGCTGTACGTGGTCGACGGAGCCGGCGGATTCAATGCCATTGATCCGTCAATGTGCGATCGGATGATTCTCAGCGTGTACACGACGCTGGTGAACGGTGGCGCCAACGATCTCGCCTATTTCGCGATCCAGACTCGCGGGCCCGATCCACGGGACCCGACCACTTGGTACGTGCAATCGAATCCGATGGCACCGCCAACCAGTACCGATGCCAGTGGCTTTTTCGACTTGCGCCGCTTGGAGTACGATCCGACGGCTGGCTGGCAAACGCTAACGCTGTCGCCCGTGACACGGGGCGGCGCGGCACCCGATCTAACTGGGAAGTTAATCACGGGCGTCGGCCTTGTGACTTCGCTTACGAATTCCGCCGGTGACTTTTCAGGCTTGAATTACGCCGACTACCGGATTCATTGCGTGCCCGAGCCGTCGACACTGTTATTGGTTGCCACGCTTGGAGCAGTTGCAGTTGCGCTGCGTCGACGAGGCAAGTAGGCAATTCGGTTCCGGCCACTGGCGGCGCCGCCAGTGACCGGAATCGTTCGTTGTGGAGAATGACGATCAAGCTCTCATACAGCGATCCGGCGAAGCGGGACTTGCCGGATTAAGTCCACGGAGTCGCCGTTGACATCGAGTACTTTGCGTCCGGCCTGCACAATCGAGCGAGCAATCGCGGCGGTGCTGGTCGCGCTCGTGTGGCTTCCCGCGGCCGTCGGCGCTGCCGAGTACGCCGTTGGCGCCGACCTGTCGTTTCTCGCGCACGCCGAGCAGAACGGCGTCGTCTTTAAGGACAATGGCCAGGCCAAGCCCGGTCCGC
>JBIOWO010000166.1:0-3496 GCA_044868555.1 Lacipirellulaceae bacterium
GTGGGTAATTGCCAGGTACCAATACGTGCCCGCTATGATAGCAAGTTTGCCCCGCGCTCGCAGGCTCTCCGGCGGTTCGTCCGGATGCTGCAATCATGCAAATTTCTGCCCGCGGATGCCGCAGGAACCTGGCTTGACCGGCCGATTCGGCCCGCTATACTCCGCGACCTCATCTTGTGACGCCCGAGTGGAATTCGGGCCGCGGAACGATCGATCAGCCCACGAACGCATCCACGCAGCGCTCTGCACGCGCCGGCTGCGCCAAAATAGCGGTGTCGCCCGGCAAATTTTTTACCATGCACGAACCGTTTGCTGATATTCACTGCCACCTGCTTCCCGGCATCGACGACGGCGCCAACCATTGGGACGACACGCTCGCCATGGCACGCATGGCCGCGGATGACGGCATCACGACGATCGTCGCCACGCCGCATCAACTCGGCTCGTGGAGCGAGAACCGCGGCGAGGAAATTCGGTCGTTGGTCGATGAATGCAACGAGCGGCTCTCCAACGAGCAAATTCCACTCAAGGTGCTTCCGGGCGGGGAGATTCGCATCGAACCGGGGCTGATCGACGAGCTTGTGACTGGCGAACTCGTGACGCTCGGCGACCATCGTCGGCACGTGCTCTTGGAGCTGCCGCACGAACTCTATTTCCCGATCGATGGCTTGATGAACGAGCTGGCCGCGCGGAGGATCACCGTCGTGCTGGCGCATCCGGAGCGGAATCAGGGGCTCTTGCGGCAACCGGACCTGGCAGTCGACCTGGTAAACGCCGGCTGTTTGATGCAGCTCACCGCGGGCAGTCTTTGCGGCATGATGGGGTCACATGTCGACGACATGGCAGTGTGGATGATCAGCGAGGGCCTGGTCCATGTCGTGGCCACCGACGCTCACAGCCCCCGCACGCGGCGCCCGCAATTGGGCCGCGCGCACGAACGCATTTGCGAGCTGGTCGACGTCGCCACGGCCGACGATCTGTGCAGCCGCAATCCGGCGCTAATCGCGTCGGGACGTTCGGTCCCGGTGGGGCGACGCACCGTGCCACGTCGGCGGCGCGCCAGCTGGTGGCGGGGGAGGAAATCGGCGTGAACAAGGTCCGACAAGGAGACACAGAGACACGGAGAAAAAGAGGATGCGCGCGTAGTGCTTACTCCTTGTCTCCCCCTCTCCTTGTCTCCTTGACTTGTTTCTTGCTGTTCACGATTTCGGCGACGGCACGGGCCGCAGAACGATGGGTCGATACCCGTCAAAGCGGGCCGTTCATTTGTCAGGCGGCGTTTCCGCTTGGCGAATATGAACCGCTGCTGGCGGACCTGCAGCAGCTGCAACCGGAGCTGGTGCGGATCCTCGGAGTCACGCCCGCGCCCGAGCCGGTTTACATATATCTATTTTCAGACGCCCCTTCGCATCGGCGATTCCTGGAAGAGCACTATCCTGAAGTCCCCTACCGGCCGGCGCTGTTCGTGAAAGAAGGTGGCCTGGCAGGCGTGTATGCCTACCGGCACGAAGGACTGTCGACCGACTTGCGGCACGAATGCACGCACGCCCTGCTTCACGCCGGGTTGCCGATGGTGCCGCTCTGGCTCGACGAAGGCTTGGCCAAGTATTTCGAGGTGCCGGCCGAACAGCGGGCGTTCGACCATCCGTACTTCGGATCGCTGCGATGGGACATGCGGCTGGGGATGATCCGCACGGTGAGCGACTTAGAACAACGGCACGAGCTGGTAGACATGGGGGCGTGCGAATATCGGTATTCGTGGGCTTGGGTGCACTTCATGCTCCACGGGCCCAAAGAAGCGCACATCGTGTTGGTTCGCTACCTGGCCGACATTCGCCGTGGCGAGATTGCCGGCAACCTGTCGGAACAGCTTGAGACTGCCGTCCCCGGTTCGACCGAGCAGATGGTGCAGCATTTCAAGTACTGGCACCGCTGAGACTGCAGTTACCAACGGATTTAGGCAAGGTAGGTCAACTTTTTCGGTTTTGCGGGCGAACGCGGTCAAGTCGACTGACGCGAGTGGTCGATAGGAGGCCTGGATCACTATCGCCAGAGCTCGTGCTAGCGGGCGGACGTGGCCGCCACGCGTCGCGATCACAAATCACATCGGGGCGGCAAGAAGCAACGGCACTCGATTGCCAAGGAGATGCGATGAAACTCAAAAGACTTCAGACGGTTCTGGCGGCCCTCGCATGCGGCGGGACCGTATGCCCCAACTTGGCGCTGGCTGTCGAACCGGCGAGCGCTGCGAAGGACGTGGCTTTGCGTCCTGGCGGGCTGCTGGTTGGACAAGTGATCGACCAGCAAGGCACTCCGCGGGCCAATTCGCCAGTGGTCGTGCTGCAGAATGACCAGGCGGTAGTCAACACGACGGCCGATGCCAATGGCGTATTCGCGGCGCAGGGCCTGCGTGGCGGGCAGTATCAGATCATTACGCCGGACGGCCAAAAGCTGTGCCGGTTCTGGGCGGCCGACACGGCGCCGCCTTCGGCCGCCGATTCGGCTGTGGTGGTCGCCGGCACTGACGTCGTCCGTGGTCAGTGGGCTCCGCCCGCCGCCCCCATCAGCTATGGCGGACGCTGGCTCGACTGGGTGCGGTCGCATCCGTACATCACCGCCGGAGTTGTCGCGGCCGCGATTGCCACGCCGATTGCCATCGCCGCCAGCGACGACGACGGGTCGAACGACGTCGGCGGCGGACCGAGCAGCTAGCGGCGCGATTCGCGGAGCAACGCGCCCCCTGGCTTGCAGTGGAATCTGTTTTCCGGTGCGCTTTGCGCTCGCACCGCAGACCGCGCGTCGGATGCGCGATTGCCCTTTGTCGGACGGCGGCCAGCGAGTAGTATCCGCGATCCATCTTTTCTTGATCGTTGACGGGAGAGTGCGCATGGCTAGTTCAAGCACATGGGGCCGCGTTCTGACGGCGCTGGCGATCGCGGGGTCGATGCTCCCGGCCGCTCCGCTTTCGGCAAACGAAAACGCTTCCGCTCAATCGCCGGTAATCCGCGACGTCGAGCTCGCTTATGGCGGGCTGCTCGTCGGGAGGCTCACGGACGCAAATGGCCGGCCGCTTACCGGCGCACCGGTCTCGGTGCTCTCGGCGGGGCAGCCGCTGGCGTCGATGCAGACCGACGGCGAGGGAGTATTTGCGGTATCGAAACTGCGCGGCGGCGTCCACGAGATTGCTACCGCCGACAATCTGCAGATCTGCCGCCTGTGGGCCGCCGGCACAGCACCGCCAGGAGCTGCGAAGTCGATCGACGTGGTGACGCCGGGTGACGTAGTCCGCGGACAATACGGTCCACCGCCGGGAAACCGCTTTATCAAGAGGGCCAAGGTCTGGGCCACGAATCCGTTTATCGTCGGCGGCGTGGTGGCGGCCGCCATTGCGATTCCCGTCGCCTTGAGCGACGACGATGGGCCGCATAGCTAGGCCCTGCATTCGGTTTGTCCGACGGACGATCGCCGCAGCGACTATAATCGCGGTGAATCGCTA
>JBIOWO010000167.1:0-14342 GCA_044868555.1 Lacipirellulaceae bacterium
GCCGCTTGCGGCTTAGCGCGGTTCCTGAAAAATCAGGAGATCCGCAAGTTTCTCTCCGATTTTCGTCATTGGAAACTTCTTCTCATCCACGTCGCCATTGAGCTGCAGGAAGATGGCCCCGCGCCGCTGCGGAAACCGCTGCACGCACGCCCGAAATCCACGCGTGTCGCCGTTGTGGTGGATGCGCGGCTCGCCACGATATTGGTCGATGAACCAGCCGTATCCGTAGTGGCTGCTGCCGCGGTCGCTGGCTACCTGCGGCGAGAACATTGCCGCGTACGATGACTTGCTCAGCAGGATTCTCTGCGCGTCAAGCGCAGAGAGCCATTTACTGTAGTCGTCGAGCGACGAATACACGCCGCCGTCGCCGCGGACGGCGCTGGTCAGACTCTGATCGGCGCGAATCCATTGGCCGTTCTTTAGCTCGTGACCGTACGCGCGGTGCGACACCTCGTTCAGACCGCGCTGGTAGAGAACCGTTTCTTGCATGCCGAGCGGCCGAAACATTTCTGTCAGCATGAAATCATGAAACGGTTGATCGGCGGCTGCTTCGACGATCAAGCCCAGCAGCGTGTAACCCGAGTTCGAGTACTCGAACTTCTCCCCCGCTTTGAATCGCGGCTGGCGCGTGTCCATTAGAATCTGCAGCACGTCGAGGTCATCGAGCTGTAGCGTCGTGCCCTTCGGAATCAGGTCCTCGTAGGCCGGCAGGCCGGAAGTGTGCGTGAGCAGCTGGTTGACCGTGATCTGGCGACCGTACTCGGGAAAGCCAGGAAAGAACTCGTCGAGCGTGTCGTCGAGCGACAGCTTGCCGCGATCGACCAGCAGCAGCACGGCGGTGGCTGTGAATTGCTTCGAGACGCTGGCCAGGCGGAAATTGGTGGCCGGCGTGCACGGCGTGTTGGCTTCGACGTCGGCCAACCCGTACGCCTGCTTGAAAACAATCTCGCCGCGATCGATCGCCAGCACGCAGGCGCCAACGTGCGGCGGCAGCGCTGCAGCCACTTGAGCGGTGAGTTCGGTAGGCGGCTCGGCCATGCCAAGGGTCGCAACGAATGAGGCTGCCGCGGCAATCGACGCACAGATCACAATCTTCATAGTCACATGATAATCGGCCGCGGCCTGCAGTTTAGCCCCGAGCCAACAAGAAAAGGCGGGTCGGCTCGCTGTGAGCCGACCCGCCCTGTGGGTTTTAACTTCGACCAGCCTGCTTAAGGCACGAAGGGGAGGGAGGTTTCCCGCTCCTGCGTTAGTTGCCGCAGCCGCAGCCACCGGCGCAACCGCCGTCGCCACAGCCACCGTCTCCGCAACCACCGTCACCACAGCCGCCGCAGCAGCCGTAGCACGGGCAGCAGACACACACGGGAACCTGTTTGCAGACGCAGCGCGGCACGCACCGGGTCACCGTGTACGGCACCTGGCGGGGCACACACTTGTAGCATTGGATCGTCTTCTGGTAGCACACCGGCTTGCACACCGTGTAGCACACCGTACGAGTCCGTTGCTCCGATTCCATGTGGCAGACCTTATAGCAGCAGGTCCGCGTTTCTGGAACCATCTTGCAAACCTTGTAGCAGCAGGTCCGGGTCCGTTGCTCGGGAACCATCTTGCAGACCTTGTAGCAGCAGGTCCGGGTCTCGGGAACCATCTTGCAGGTGGTCCAGCAGACCGTGCGGGTCCGTTGCTCGGGAACCATCTTGCAGACCTTGTAGGTGCAAGTCCGCGTCTCCGGCACCATCTTGCAGACCTTGTAGCAGCAGGTCCGCTCTTCCGGCACCATCTTGCAGACCTTGTAGCAGCAGGTCTTGGTCCGTTGCTCCGATTCCATGTGGCAGACCTTGTAGCAGCAAGTCCGCGTCTCGGGAACCATCTTGCAGACCTTGTAGCAGCAGGTCCGCGTCTCGGGAACCATCTTGCAGACCTTGTAGCAGCAGGTCTTGGTGCAGGGCTCGCAGACGCACTTCGTGCAGCAGATCTGCTTCTCGACGCAGGTCGGGACCCAGACCTTCTTGCAGCACGTACGCGGCGGGCACTGCACACACTCGACGTGGCACTTGCCGGGGCAATAGCAGCACTTGCAATTGCATGGGTTGTACACCCACGTACCGGGCTCGCGAACGACGCGGCGAGAGACCGGGCCGGGGACCTGGTAGGTCTCCGTGTTCCAGTGGCCGCTCGGCACGGTGATCGTCTTGGTGTACGTCACCGGCTTGCGAACGTAGTACGTAACCTCGCGGGTGCGATCTTCCCACACCGGCTTGCAAACTGTGTAGCAGCGGGTGCGCTCTTCCCACACCGGCTTGCACACCGTGTAGCAACGGGTCTTCGTTTCCCACACTGGCTTGCACACCGTGTAGCAGATCTCTTTCGTGCGGTCTTCCCACACCGGCTTGCACACCGTGTAGGTCCGCGTGCGGGTTTCCCACACCGGCTTGCACACCGTGTAGCAGCGGGTACGCTCTTCCCACACCGGCTTGCACACCGTGTAGCAGACTTCCTTGCTATGTTGCTCGGGTACTGCCTTGCACACTGTGTAGCAGCGGGTGCGGGTTTCCCACACCGGCTTGCACACCGTGTAGCAAATCTCGCGGGTGCGATCTTCCCACACGGGCTTGCACACCGTGTAGCAGCGAGTCTTCGTTTCCCACACCGGCTTGCACACCGTGTAGCAAACTTCTCTCGTACGGGTTTCGGGGACGTATTTGGTGCAGTTGATGACGCGATCTTCGCACACCCTGTCCCAACACGTCTTGTAACATGTGACCTCTTGCCGGTCGTATTCGACGCAGCGAACGGTCTTCATGACGGTGTGACACCGCATTTGACAACACGGTGCACAGCAGCTGTAACGCGCCACTCCGCAGAAGCAGGCATCTGCCTTGGCCGGAGCCAATGACAGTGCCAGCGCTGCGGCCAATGACGCTACCATCCATCCTTTCATTGTCCTCGCGCCTCCTAATAGTCAGTTCGTGGGGGTGTGTCTGTAGGCTGGTCAAGCCGGCGAACGAACGGTCCGCCAGATAGATAAATCGGGCCATCAACTCAACTCCCCTTAGCTGAACTACGCATTTTGTGCTTTCAACGCAACATACCCGTATCTTCTGACCGGCAGCGTTTGGATAGTCGTAATTCCTTAGCAGGCCTTGGCTTGTGATGACGAAAAGCAATCCCATGTCAGTCTGGCGCGGTGCGGTCAGAGCGCTTGTCACGATGCCGCCGAATGGCCCGTTAGAACGAGCAATCCGGTTGCGGACAGCAGTGCCGGATTTGCCGGTACTGATGTTGACGTGGTGTGCCAAAATCGTCTGCGAGTTTGGTTGGCATGTTGCACGTCGGGTCAGTGCGCCATAGCCAATCGCTAGGACGCCCGTGGAGGATCCCAACCGCCGCAACTCGTTGGTGCTATTGCACCTAGAGTGACTCGCCCGCGGTTTGTAGCTTGCTGGGTCCGCGGGCGTGTTTTAGAGTGGCAGCAGGGGCCCCCTGTCGCGCATCGGCCCCCGTTGTGAGGGGATACGCATGAGCACCGCCCGACGAAAACCTGAATCGCTCGATCGCCGCGACGTCCCCACGGTGGTCGTCAATCGGCTCAGTCTGTACCTGCGCGAATTGCAACACCTGGTGCGCGAGGGGCGGGCCACGATCAGCTCCAGTCAGCTCGGAAAGTTGCTGGGCTTTACCGATGCGCAGGTCCGGAAGGACTTGGCGTACTTCGGCCATTTTGGCCAGCCCGGCATTGGCTACCGGTGCAGCGAACTAATTGACGAGATTCGCTCGATTCTCGGCACCGACCGACAGTGGACGGTCACGCTGATCGGCGTGGGAAACTTGGGCCGGGCGCTGCTCCGATATCGCGGGTTCACCTCCCAGGGGTTCCGCATCGTGGCGGCGTTCGATGTCGACGCCCGCATCGTCGGCACGTCGATCGAGGGAATTCCCGTGTACAGTCTGACGCGGCTGGCCGAGATCGTGCGTCAGCAGCGGATTCAGATCGCGCTGATTACCGTGCCTGCCGACGATGCGCAACAAGTGGCAGATCAGTTGGTGATCGCCGGCATCAGCGGCATCGTCAACTTCGCGCCCGTCACGATGACTGTTCCTGCGGAGGTGAGCCTGGTCGGCGTCGATCTGACCACCGAGCTGGAGCAGATCGCCTTCTCGGTTGCCAATCGCCTGGCTTCGCGCTAGACTGGCGAGCGAAACGGTTTAGCCGCGACGCGCAGCGGATCGCGTCATCGAGACCTATCGCCGACGACGCGCTCCGCTGCGCGTCGCGGTTAAACGGCGTTTACCCGGTGGTGTAATGGTAACACTAGGGATTTTGATTCCCTCATTCCAGGTTCGAGTCCTGGCCGGGTAGCTGAAAAAGGGGACTGGTCCATTTTTCCACGGAAGCAGCTTCCAGTTTGAGCCGGCGCATCGAAAAATGGACCTGTCCCCTTTTTCAACTCCTGAAGCCCAATTCGCCATCGAAGCCGTCCACGAGGCGGCTCTCCTGGTCCGTCGCGTGCAGCGGGAGATGGTGACCACCGCGCTGGCGAAGGACGACCGCTCGCCGGTGACCGTGGCCGACTTTGTCGCCCAGGCAATCGTTTGC
This sequence comes from Lacipirellulaceae bacterium, assembly GCA_044868555.1. GTDB lineage: Bacteria > Planctomycetota > Planctomycetia > Pirellulales > Lacipirellulaceae > JABDGM01. The sequence goes on from JBIOWO010000167.1 coordinate 4,598, forward strand.
CATCGGCTGGGCGAACATTCGCCCGGCGCGTCGCTCATCGGCGAGGAGCGGGCCGACGCGCTGCGCGAGGCGAGCGGCCACGCTACGCTCAACCAACTGACCCACTTCGTTCGCTCGGTGGTTCCCACGGCGACCGCCGAAGAAGTTTGCGAACTGATCGATCGCGGCAGCGGGCAACCGCCTGCAACTTTTTTCTGGACGCTCGACCCGGTCGACGGCACGAAGGGCTTTCTGCGGCGCGAACAATATGCCGTGGCGCTGGCCCTGGTGCGCGACGGACAAGTGGAAATCGGCGTCCTTGGTTGCCCGGAACTCTCCGACGCGTGCCGACCCGAACCAAACGGCCCTGGCTCACTCATCGCGGCCGCCCACGGCCAAGGCGCGTGGACCCGGCCACTCGCCGAGCACGGCCCGTGGCGCAAGCTCGAGGTCTCTCAGCGGTCAAACCGCGCGGACGCCCGCCTGCTTCGCTCCGTGGAAAAAGCACACACCAACACCGATGAGATCGGCCAACTCGTTTCGACCTTGGGCATCACGGCTCCGCCCGTGGCGATGGATAGCCAGGCGAAATACGCGGTGCTGGCCGCCGGGGAGGGCGACGTCCTGCTACGTCTCTTGTCGCCATCGCGGCCCGATTACCGCGAAATGATTTGGGACCAGGCGGCCGGATCGATCGTCGTGACGGAAGCGGGCGGACAGGTGACCGACCTGGATGGCCGGCCTCTCGATTTCGCCCGCGGTCGCACGCTGGCCAGCAACCGCGGTGTGCTGGCGACCAACGGGCGACTGCACGAGGCGCTTCTCGCCGGCCTGCGGGAAATCGGGGCTTAGGGCATTTCCATTTTGAGCGGAGCGGATGATCGACCCTCGCCCGGTCCCTCACCGGGACCGGGAGAGGGTTCCTACTCGCTACATAGTTGCTGGAAATGCTCTATCGTATTTGTCGCCGCTGGTTCGGCCACAAGCGGCGGTTGACCGTCTCCGCCATTCACGGCTATCCTACAGGGCTCCGCATCTCCGCACGGCCCGGAGAAAACGGACGATTTGAATTCCAAACCTGGCCGAATCGTTTTGCCTAACGCCGGACGTCCGCGCTACCACCACCCGATAGCAGCGACTCCCCCGGTGTGCCAACCAGTCAGGAGTTTTCCGTGTCCACTTTGGTCAAAGAATTGGTCGAGGCCGGCGTCCATTACGGGCACCGGGCCAGTCGTTGGAACCCGAAAATGCGGCCGTATATTTACGCCCGCAAGAATCTTATCCACATCATCGACGTCCGCGAGACCGTCCGCGGGCTGTTGCGGGCGAAGAAGTACCTCATGCAGATTGCGTCGCAAGGCGGCCTGGTGCTATTCGTCGGCTGCAAACGTCAGGCGGCCGATACGATCGGCCGCGAGGCCCAGCGCTGCGGCATGCCGTACGTCAACGATCGCTGGCTGGGCGGCACGCTGACCAACTTCCGCACCATTCGCAGCCGGCTCACCCGCTTGGAGGAGTTGGAGACGATCCGCGAGGGCGAGCAAATCAACACCTATTCCAAGAAGATGCAGTCGGCGCTCAACCGCGAATATCGCAAGATGTTCCGCAACCTGAACGGCATCCGCACGATGAACCGGCTGCCGGAGTGCCTGGTCATCGTCGATCCGAAGAAGGAAAAGAACGCAGTCAGCGAGGCGCAGAAGCTGGGCGTGGCCACCGTGGCGCTGATCGACACCGATTGCGATCCCGACCTGGTCGACCTGCCGATTCCGGGCAACGACGATAGCATGCGGTCGATCGAGTTGGTAATCAAAATGCTGGCCGACGCGATCCTGGCCGGCAAGCAGCAGCAAGTTGTCAAAAGCCAGTCGGCAGCCGAAGGCGGCGACGTGGCCACGGCCTGATGGTCGCCACAAGAATTCTCATCGGCGAGGTCGCTTCAGCGACCGGGCGCTAACCGTTCAACGTTAAGTGAACCAGGAGTCATTTTTATGGCAGAAATCACAGCCGCGATGGTGATGAAGCTTCGCGACGAAACCGGCTTGCCGATGATGGATTGCAAGAAAGCACTCCAGGAATCAGGCGGCGACTTCGACCTGGCCAAGCAGAAGGCCCGTGAGTCGGGCAAGAAGATCATGTCGATTCGCCAGGATCGCAGTACCGAGGAAGGTCGGATCGCCGTCTTCACGAGCCTCAAGCCCGGCGTCGGCGCGATCATCGAGCTGCAGGTCGAATCGGCGCCGGTAGCCAAGCACGAGGACGTGGTCGCCCTCGCTAACGATTTGGCAAAGCAACTAGCGACTGGCCCGGGGGCCAAAACTCCCGACGAACTGTGGAAGCAGCCGGCGCCAAGCCGCAAGGGCACGACGCTCCAGCAATGGAAGGACGAATTGGAAGGGAAGATGCGTGAAGTACTGCGGCTGGCGCGAATTCAACGCATCGATGCCCCCGCGGGCGGTTATGTGCATCACGACGCCAAGAGCGGCGTCGTGCTCGTGGTCGAGGGTGGCAACGACGAGCTGGCCAAGAACATTGCCATGCACGTAGCGGCCATGAAGCCGAAAGCCGCCACCACGGCCGAGCTCGATCCGGCGCTCGTGCAAAAGGAACGCGTCATCCTTACCGAGCAAGCCCGCAAAGAAGGCAAGCCTGAGAACATTATCGAAAAGATGATCGAAGGCCGCATGCGGAACTTCTATGCCGAGCATGTGCTGTCCGAGCAGCCATTCGTCAAGGACGACAAGCAATCGGTCGGCAAAGTTGCCGCCGCCGGCGGAATGAAACTCGTCAAATTCGTCCGCTGGCAGCTAGGCGAAGCGCCTGCCACGGGCGCGTAAAACAGGCTCAATTACAGCCCTGGGAAGCTTCCCAGGGCTTTTTTGTGGGATGGCAATTGCCAAAGGCAGTTTCAAAATTGACAATTGCAAAGAGAGTGCTCCCCCATTACACACTCCCCACTCCGCACTCCCGACTGCGAATATGTCCTCCACCAGCCCCTACCACCGCATCATCCTCAAACTCTCCGGCGAAAGCTTTGCCCCGCCCGGCCAGCGCGGCATCAGCATGCAGGAGGTCGTCGACATCGGCGAGCAGACGTATCGGGCCGCCCGATCCGGCGTCGAGATCGGCATCGTCATCGGCGGCGGCAATATCCTCCGCGGCGCCCAATTCACCGCGGGCAACTCCCGCATCCAGGAAGCCACCGGCCACTACATGGGCATGTTGGCCACGGTGATCAACGGCCTGGCGCTGCAGGACGCGCTCGAGTCGCTCGGCTGCGAAACGCGGCTCATGTCGGCCGTCCGGATGGATGGCGTTGCCGAGCCCTTCATCCGCCGCCGCGCCACCCGCCACCTCGAAAAAGGCCGCATCGTGATCGTGGCCGGCGGCACCGGCTCGCCCTTCGTGACGACCGACACCGCCGCCGCCCAAAAAGCGCTGGAGCTGGAAGCCGACATCCTCATGAAGGCCACCCGCGTCGACGGCGTCTTCAGTGCCGATCCGGAGAAAGACCCGACCGCCACACTCTACCACCAGCTCACGTACAAGGAAGTCCGCGACCGTAACCTGCGGATCATGGACCCCACGGCCATCGCCCACTGCATGGAGCACGACCTGCCGATCCTCGTGTTCAACTACCGCGTCGACGGAAACATCGAACGAGCCGTCCGCGGCGACGACATCGGCACGCTGGTCTCCAGCAAAGTAACGGCTATAAAGTGACCATATTGATTCACCACAGAGACACAGAGGTCACAGAGAAGAGAATTCAAGATGAGGGTCACAAATGTATCCAGAACAGGAATTGACCAAGGAGATTATCGGCGCCGCAATTGAAGTGCATCGCGTACTCGGACCTGGACTACTTGAGTCCGCGTACGAGGTTTGCTTGTGCCACGAGCTACAGTTGCGAAACATCGCATTTGCTCGCGAACAACCGCTGCCCGTCATCTACAAGGACGTGCGATTGGACTGCGGCTATCGCATTGATGTGTGCGCTGAAGATCGTGTCATCGTGGAACTAAAGAGCGTCGATGAGATAACCGACTTGCACCGCGCTCAGTTGCTTACTTACTTGCGATTGAGCGGCAAGAAGGTGGGCCTATTACTGAATTTCAACGTCCCAGTGTTGAAGGACGGCTTAGTGCGAATGGTGCTATAGTACTTTCTGAAGAAAGTTTTTCATTCCTTCCTTTCTTCTCCGTGCCCTCTGTGTCTCTGTGGTTAACAATAAATGAGTGCTGAAGAAATCTTATTCGATGCCGAAGAGCGGATGGAAAAGGCCCTGGCGAAGCTCAAGCAGGACCTCACCGGCATCCGCACCGGCCGGGCCAATCCGGGCATGGTCGATTCGCTGCGCGTCGAGGCCTACGGCTCGCCCGTGCCGCTCAAAACGATTGCCAGCGTCAGCGCGCCCGAGCCGCAGCAGCTCGTGATCCGCCCGTTCGATCCCGGCACGATCAAGGACATCGAAAAGGGGATCATCGCCAGCGACCTGGGCGTCGCGCCGCAAAGCGACGGCAAGGTGATCCGCCTCAATATCCCGCCCCTCTCGGGCGAAGTCCGCCGCAAGATGGTGTCCCGCACCAAGGAATTGGCCGAGGAGGCCAAGGTCGCCATCCGCAACATCCGCCGCGACGCCAACAAGGAGGCCGACCAGGAAAAGAAGGATAAGTCGCTCACGGAAGATGAGTGCAAATCGACGCAGGAAGACGTCCAGCAGCTCGTCAAGAAGTTCGAGGACAAGACCAACGATCTGGCCAAGGCGAAGGAAGCGGAAGTGATGAACGAATAGTGCGCTGCTAGCATCTCGGCGGCCTCTCTTGTTCGACCACGCCGCCTTTGCTATCTTCCTCGCCCCGCTTCGGCCGGCGATCCGTTGGGTCGCGGCTACTATGGCGACGCATCATGCGCGTCGCCGTTCCCGCACAATTGCTCTCACGGTTTACGGAGAAACCGCCATGGCCCGCAAGGATGCTCGGTCACGCAACGTTGTTCCGTCCACACAACAGCGCGCGAATTGGAAACGCCGCGTCGCCTACGCCGCTAGCGGCTTAGCGGTAATCGCCCTGTGCGTCGCCATCCGCAGCGTCGTCGGCACAACGCCGGCCAAGGCGCAGATTCCCAACCCATTCAGTAATCGGTCAACGGCACGACCGGCCGCCGACGCCCCTTCCGCCGGCCAAACGGCGCAGCCCGCAAAACAGGCCAGCGCCGACATGCCCCGCCGCGAGCGGCCCCAGCACGACGTGATGGCCGTCGTCAACGGCACCGATATCCGCCGCGACGCGCTCGCCAATGCCTGTGTCGAACGGTTCGGCGAAGAAGTGCTGGAAGGCCTGACCAACAAGCGGCTGATCGAGCACCACTGCCGCAACCGCAACATCACCGTCACCGACCCCGAGCTCGACGCCGAGATCGACCGCATGGCGGCCCGCTTCAAGATCGGTCGCGATCAATGGCTCGACATGCTGAAGCGCGAACGCGGCATCAACATCGAGCAGTACAAGCACGACATCCTCTGGCCGACGCTGGCCCTCCGCAAGCTGGCCGCCGACCAGCTCACCGTCAGCGACAAACAGTTGCAGGACGCCTACGAAATGCGGTACGGCGCTGCCGTGAAGTGCCGGCTGATGGTGCTGAGCGACCGGGCACTGGCCGAACAGCTTCACCGCCAACTCACGGCAAATCCGGCCGATTTCGCCCGGCTCGCCATGCAACATTCCAAGGACGTCAACAGCGCGAGCATCGGCGGCCTGATCCAACCAATCCGCCGCCACGTCGGCGACCCGGCGATCGAACAACAGGTATTTGCCTTGAAACCCGGCGAGCTCACGTCGATCATTCCAATCGGCGAGCAATTTGCGATCCTGAAGTGCGAGGGAATTCTACCGGCGCGGAACACGCCGCTGGAAAATGTCCGCGCCGAGCTGACCGAGCAGATCAAGGAGGAAGCGCTCCGCGGCGTGGCCAACACGCTGTTCCAGGACCTGCAAAAATCCGCCACGATCCAAAACGTGTGGAACGATCCGCAGTTGAAAGCGCAGATGCCGGGCATCGTGGCCACCATCAACGGCGAACCCATCACGTACAAGGAACTGGCGGACGAGTGTTTCCTGCGCTACTCCGAGCAGATTCTCGACGTGGAAATCTCGCACCTCCTGCTGAGACAAGCACTGGATAAGGCCAACGTCAAGCTCACGCAAGACGACGTGAATGCGGAAATGGCTCACGCCGCTCAACTGGCCGGCGTTGTCGACGCACAGGGTAAGCCTGATTTGGCGAAGTGGGTGAAAATGGCGACAGAAGAGCAGGGCATCACCCAGGATACTTACTATCGCGATTCGCTCTGGCCGTCGGCCGCGCTTAAGAAACTCACTGGCAGCTCGGTTAAGGTGACGGAAGAAGACATTCAAAAAGGCTACCAAGCCAACTATGCCGAACGGGTCCGTTGTCGGGCCATTGTGCTGGGAACGATGCGGCGGGCCCAGGAAGTGTGGGCCAAGGCGCGTCAGAACCCGTCGCCCGATTACTTCGGCGACCTGGCGGAAGAGTACTCCATCGAGCCCACCAGCAAAGCGCTCCGGGGCGAGGTGCCGCCGATCCAAAAGTTCGGCGGCCAGCCGCAGCTCGAAGAGGTCGCCTTCCAGCTTCAGCCAGGCGAGCTGTCCGGCATCGTTCAACTGGGCGAGACATTCGTGATTCTCAAGTGCGAGGGCCGCACGACGCCGGTCGAAGTCAATCAGCAGGAAGTTCGTGAAATCCTCTACCAGGACATCTTTGAGAAAAAGCTGCGGATCGCGATGGGCGAGAAGTTTGAGGAAATTCGCTCCCGCGCCCGGATCGACAATTTCCTGGCCGGCACGTCGCAGGCGCCCGACCGCGTCAAGCCAGACCCGAACCGCCCGAATCAGCGCGTCGACTCAGCCGTACGACCGACAGCCGGCCCCGCCCAACGCTAAGCCAATCAATAGTGAGGGGTGGCTGGGGCAGCGCTCCAGAGTTCCCGACTTCGTCTGGGGCGTTGCCCCAGCCACACATCCCGACTTATTCGCTCACAGCGCCACCTCCGGCGGCGGCTCGGGAAACTCGATCCCTTCGACCGCCTTGTCGACAATCGCCCCCGCCTTGGCATCGGCCTGGCGGATGCGCTCCACAGTACGCCGGGCCGCATCGCCCGTATATCGGAATTGCGACGCCTGCCGGGCATTCGTGATCATGCCCATGCCGCCGCCCTTTTTCTTCTCAGCCCTCGCCTCCTCCGCTTCCCGGATGCGACTTTGCGTATCACGAACCTTTCCAGCCGCTTCCTCCAGCGCCGCCAGGTTTGCGTTGGCCGATGCCTCGTCCGAGATTTTTTGAAGCACCGCGTTCAGCGCCTTGGTCTCCTCGTTGAGCTGCTCGTACCGGTTCGAAGTATCCGAAAGGCCCAGATCGCACCCGGCCAAGACGATCAGTCCGCAAATCACCACGGCCACACGGCTGCCGGCCGCTACAAGTCCACTCGTCACCCGCACGTTCATATCAGTCCCTCCCAAATCAACAGCCCGCCGGAAAACCCCTTGGCAATAGGATAACGACTTCTCCGGGCAACGCAATTCATGGCTCGCCAGGCGGGCCCGATCGGTGCCACGACTCCATTGGGCGGCGAACCGGCAGGCGGTATACTTAGTCTAAGTAGCGTGTTGCCATAGCCTTCAAGCATTGCCGGCGATTGCCGAAACCGCGCCATGTCGATGCCGACCCCCGATCCGTCGAAGAAGCCCTTTCAAATTCAGGTGGCCGAGCGGGTCACGCGCCTGCCGCCGTATTTGTTCGGGCGGATCAATACGCTGCTCTACAACAAGCGGCGGGCTGGCGACGACGTGATCGACCTCGGCATGGGCAACCCATCGGATCCGCCGGAAGACTTCGTCGTCGAAAAACTGGCCGAGGCCGCCCGCGACCCACGCAACCACGGCTACAGCAAGTCGAACGGCATCGCCAATCTCCGCCGCGAAGTGGCCGCGAAATACTTCAAGCGGTTCGGCGTGCGGCTCGACCCGGACGAGGAAGTGATCGTCTGCCTGGGCTCCAAAGAGGGCTTCAGCCACATGTGCCTGGCAATGATGGGGCCGGGCGACACGGCCATCGTTCCCGCGCCGTACTTTCCCATTCACGTGTACTCGATCGCGCTCGCGTCCGGCAACGTGATCGCCCTCGAAGTCCGCGACCACGAAAAATTTCTCTCCAACATCGCGTACACGTGCGAGCACCTCTACCCGCGGCCGAAGCTGGTCATCCTCAACTATCCGCACAACCCGTCGACCAACTGCGTCGAGCAGCCGTTTTTCGACGAGGTCGTCAAGCTGGCCCGCCGGTACGGCTTCATGGTGATCAGCGACTTCGCGTATGCCGACGTGGCCTTCGACGGCTACCAGCCACCCAGCTTTCTGGCCTCCGCCGGAGCGGCCGAGGTCGGCGTCGAATTCACCACGATGAGCAAGGGCTACAACATGGCTGGCTGGCGGATCGGCTTTTGTTCGGGCAATCGCGAGATGATCCGCGCCCTGGCCACGATCAAAGGCTACTACGACTACGGCATGTTTCAGGCGATCCAGATCGCCGCGATCATGGCCTTGCGGCAGGGCGACGCCGGCATGGAGCAACAGGCGGCCATCTACCAGGGCCGCCGCGACGCGCTCTGCGAAAGCCTGCAGCGAATCGGCTGGCCCATCACGCCGCCCAAGGCCAGCATGTTTTGCTGGGTGCCCATCCCCGAGCCCTGGCGCAGCCGCATGAGCACCATGGACTTCGGCATGTTGCTGCTCGAGAAAGGCAACGTGGCCGTCAGCCCGGGCAGCGGCTTCGGCCCGGCCGGCGAAGGCTTCCTGCGAATGTCGCTGGTCGAAAACGAAGCCCGCCTGCGGCAAGCCGTGCGACAGATCAAGCAATGCCTGCGTGATGCCGACACCGGTTACGCACTGACCACGACCCCGCAAACGGCCGTCGATCCAGTCGCCGCTTCCACCAACAAATAGTGACATCCAAAGTTAGCGGCGGGGCTTGCCCCGCGCGAGCCATGCCGAGCAACTTCGCCCTCACGCCCGAGCAAATCGCCGAATACCGCCGCGAGGGCTACATCGTCGTCCGCCGCCTGTTCGACGCCGACGAGATCGAGCTGCTCCGCGCCGCCGCCAAAGAGGATCAAGCGCTCGACGCAGATTCCTACGGCCGGGCCGATGGCGCCGGCGGCAGCGTCCGGCTCGCCCTCTGGAACCACCCGCCCGATAACATTTACGGCACATTCGCTCGCAGCCGCCGCATCGTCGATGCCGTCGCCCAACTGCTCGACGATGAGCCGTACCATTACCACTCGAAAATGATCATGAAGCAGGCCCGCACGGGCGGCGCCTGGGAATGGCACCAGGACTACGGCTACTGGTACGAGAACGGCGTCCTGCGCCCGAACCTGTGTAGCGTGTTTATCGCCGTCGATCCGGCCACCAAGGAGAACGGCTGCATGCAGGTGCTCCGCCGCTCGCACGAAATGGGCCGCGTCAATCACGTCAAAATCGGCGATCAGACCGGCGCCGATCCGGAACGGATCGCCGCCGCCATCGAGCAGATGGAGCTGGTCTACGTCGCCATGGACCCGGGCTCTGCGCTGTTCTTTCACCCCAATCTTCTGCACCGCAGCGACCAGAATCTCTCGCCCAACGACCGCTGGGCCCTCATCTGCTGCTACAACGCCCGCCACAACTCGCCCTACAAACAGGGCCGACAC
>JBIOWO010000168.1:0-10232 GCA_044868555.1 Lacipirellulaceae bacterium
ACAGCTTGCTCGACGCCCGCCGACCAACGTCCAGGTCCCCGGTGCGCGTCGTCACGCACATACTGAAGTAGCTGGTCTCCAAGTATACCCGGGCCATGCAGCAATTCTACCACGTTGCGCATCGGCCAGCAAATTGTGCCGGAGGTAGCACAGAATCACCTCCCAGGGTAGGTTGGACTTCCAATTACTCCACATGACTGGTTGTCTGCTTCGTCGCCCATGCCCCGCCAAACCAAAACATTCTTGCTCGAGCGATTCCGCGAGATGGGCATCCGGCCGGCCACGCGGCACGGGCAGAATTTCCTCATCGACCTCAATCTGCACCAGGTAATCGTCGATGCCGCCGAGCTGACGCCCGACGACGTGGTGCTCGAAGTCGGCACGGGCACCGGTGCGCTGACCACTCTGATGGCTGCATCCGCCGCCGCGGTCGTCACTGTCGAAATCGACGCCCACCTGTTCGAGCTGGCCAGCGAGGAACTGATCGACCTGCCAAACGTCACGATGCTCCGCCTCGACGTCCTGCATAACAAGAATCAATTCGACGAGCGCGTGATGGAAGCCGTCGGCCAGGCGCTCGCCGCCGAGCCGGGCCGCCGGCTGAAGCTCGTCGCCAACCTGCCGTACAACATCGCCACGCCCGTGCTTTCGAACCTGCTGCTCGCGCCGCACGTGCCGCATTCGATGATCGCGACGATCCAGAAGGAGCTGGCCGACCGAATCACGGCTCAGCCCTCGACCAAGGACTACAGCGCGCTCAGCGTCTGGATCCAGAGCCATTGCACGGCCGAGATCGTTCGCCTACTGCCGCCATCGGTCTTCTGGCCGGTGCCGAAGGTTTCTTCCGCGATCATTCGACTCGTGGTCGCCGCGGAGCGCCGCGCTGCGATCCCCGACCTTCGTTACTTCCATCAGATCGTGAAGGGCCTGTTCCTCCACCGCCGAAAATTTCTGCGCGCGAACGTGCTGTCGGCCATGAAGCTGCACCTCGACAAGGATCAGGTCGATGCGATTCTTGCCGCGCTGAATTTCGCCTCCGATACCCGCACCGAGCAGCTCGACGTGCCCACGCTGCTCGCCCTGGCCGAACGCCTCCGCGCCGCCGCGCCCGATTGGAAACTGTAGACATCTCGTAGGGTGACAAAGCCTCCAACGCGCGTTAGAATGTCGACGTTGGTTTCAGGCGGGCCATTTTTGCCTCCCGGCTGGCACTTTGGTTCGGGGCACCGGACGAGGAAGCGCGAGCGATGTCTTTTATCGAAATGACCGGCACGACGCTTGAGCGAATCGTTGCCGACGACGAGCTCCACCACGGCGACCTGGCCGAGGCGGGCGTGAGCAGCAACACCATCGTCCGCGTCAACAAGCAAGGCGACATCGAAGTCCGCCGCCCCACCGGCTGGGACGTCATCGGCGGCCTGCTGGGCGAGTTCGACGAGCGCGTCCGCCGCGAAACCGGCCTCGATTGGGCCTGATTCGACAGTCGGACGCCAGCCATGCTAAAATTGCGGTATGGACCAAACCTTCCAAGCCGTTTTCGAGCATGGGATTCTCCGTCCCTTGGAGCCGCTGCACCTTAAGGAAGATGAAGTAATCTCGCTGACCATTGTGAGTGACGAAAACGGCGCTGACGCAAAGTCCGACGGCGACAAGGAACAAGCTCGTCGACAGCGCGATTTGCTGCTTGCATTCGTCAAAAAAATGGAGTCGCTTCCCGACGACAGTCCTCATGATGGATTGTCGAACCGCGATCACGACCGACTAATCTACGGTCCGTAATATGCTCTTTGTCGACACGGGTGCATGGTTTGCCCTCAGCGTGTCCTCCGACCCGGACCATGTGCGCGCCAAGACATTCCTCGCCGGAATTGAATCACTGCTGGTTACGACCGATTACGTCGTGGATGAATTGCTGACACTGTTTATCGTCCGCCGGCAAAAGTTTAAGGGATTGGAGTGGCTCCGTGACGTGTTGACGAGTGGCGGTGTCGAACTAATTCGCATCACTCCTGAGGATTTTGAGGAGGCCTGCCGCATCTACAAGCAATTTGGCGACAAAGAATGGAGCTTCACGGATTGCACAAGTTATGTTGCGATTCGTAGATTGCAGATAGCTCAAGCTTTTTCGTTCGACGTCCATTTTCGAGAATTTGGAACTGTTCAAATCGTGCCATAGCCGCTTGGAACCGGCCCGGGCAACGTGAACTATAATTCCTTGTCTATTGTCCTTCCTTGCGGAAGCTTGCAAAACTTGTAATCGACGCTATGCCCCGCACCGCCACCATCGACCGTCAGACCGCCGAGACGAAGATCTCGCTTACGCTCAACCTGGACGGCACCGGCCAGGCCGACGTCGCCACCGGCGTCGGCTTCTTCGATCACATGCTCACGCTCCTGGCGAAACACGCGGTGATCGACCTCACGGTCCGCGCGGACGGCGATCTGCACGTCGATCAGCACCACACGGTCGAAGACGTGGGCATCTGCCTGGGCCAAGCGATCAAGCAGGCGCTCGGCGACAAGGCCGGCATCCGCCGCTACGGACATTTCACGCTGCCGATGGACGAAACGCTCGCCACGGTGGCGATCGACCTGAGCGGCCGCTACGCGATGGTGTTCCGCGCCGATTTCCCGTCCAACAAGATCGGCGAGTTCGACAGCGAGCTGGTCGAGGACTTTTGGCAGGCCACGGCGGCCAACGCCCTCTGCAACCTGCACATCCTGGTGCACTACGGCCGCAACAGCCATCACATCAGCGAAGCGATCTTCAAGTGCGCCGCCCGCGCCCTGCGAATGGCCGTCGAACCCGACCCGCGCATGCCTGGCGTACCGAGCACGAAGGGTACGATATAGCCCGGCCATCCTGGCCGGTATCGTCGATGCGCACTCACGATCCGACCCAAGTTGGGTCGGCTATACACATTCTACCCCCGCGCCAACTGCCGCCGCGTCAACTCCTCCTCGTTGACGTACACTTCCAAAAACCGCGTCAGGTGATGGAAGTCGCTGTTCGGTTCGATGCGCCGCACCACGGTCACCAGCGTGCTCGGGTCCACCAGCTCTTCGAACGGCACGTATCGCAACTGCAACTGCCCGGATACCGAAACCATCACGCCGTTCAGCCCGTTCTCGACCAGCGCCCGATACGCGCCCACGCCCAACTGGCAGCCCAGCATCACGTCGAACGCGTGTGGCTTGGCGCACCGCGATTCGTAGCCCAGTTGCAGTGCCGTGATCTTCCGCTTCTTACCCGTTTGGGCCGTGTATTCCTTCGCAATAAGGTCCTTGAACACGTCGTGCAGATCGACGGCCGCGATGTTGATGTGGCCGTGCTCGTCCCGCCCGATGCCTTCGAGCTGCTTCTCCGGCAGCATCTCGGCCAGCCCCTCGGCGATCACGATCACGCCGTATTCCTTGCCCTCGCGCTCGCGGGTGGTCATCGTCAGCACGATCCGCTTGATCACTTTGTCGATGTTCATGATCCTGCGTTGGCTGACTTGCCCAGTCTTCGGGTGCTTCACTTCCTCGGTCGCCGCATACGAGCCTTCGATGTCCTCGACGCTGATCACGAGGCTGGCCTCGCCGGCGATCGCCACGCCGTACGCCAACCAGCCAGCGCTGCGGCCCATCGACTCGACCAGGAAATACGCCCGGTTCGCCTCGGCGTCGGCGATGAGATTCCGCACCTCGTTGCCCAGGAAATCAACGGCCGTGAAATAGCCAAACGTAAAGTCGATGCCGCGGTAGTCGTTGTCGATCGTCTTCGGCAGATGCACGACCGGAATCCGCGGCGCGTCGGCCGGCAGCTTCGCCTGGTACAGCTTGAATTTGTTGGCTGTCTTCAGTGTGTCGTCGCCGCCGATCGAAATCAGCGCGTCGACGCCGATCGACCGCAGCGCCTCGTACACGGTCTTGAGCGGCTTCACCCGGGCCGGATCATCGAGGTGCGTCGGGTGCGACACGTCCTTCCCCGGATTCGTCCGCGCCGTGCCGAGCAGGATGCCCTGCGAATTCCGCGTCCGCCCCAGCATGCGATGGTTGACCATCACATAATCGCGGCCCTCCACCAGCGGCCGCTCTGGCGAGTACTCGACCAGATGCGAATACCCGTGTAGCGCGCCGACAACTTCGATATCATTCCGCAGGAACGCGGTCGCCGCGGTCGAGATCACGGCATTCGCCCCGGGCGCCGGCCCACCGGCAAACAGAATCGCCACGCGGCGAAAGTTATGCTTCATCCGCGGCGGGCCAGCCATCGTGGATACTTCGATCATGTCTCGGCTCCTGAAAATCTCCCTCTCATTTTTTGCGAGAGGACCGGGCAAGGGAATATCCGCTCCGCCGACAAGATTTTACCCGAAGCCGGCGCCCGCCACAAAGCCCGCCCAATGTACTCATCTCGCTCCGCGAGATGGATCGGGCAAAAGAACGGAACGCCAGTCTGCGATGCTTCTGTTGGGCAAGCCAACAGTGGCACCCGTCGGCCAATCGGCCCTCACCCCACCAGAAACGTTCGCTCCACGAACGTCGTGTCAATCCGCCCTTCGACGAACGCCGAGTGGCCGAGGATTTCCTGGTGGATCGGCACCGTGGTGAAGATGCCCTCGACGCGCAGCTCGGCGAGGGCCCGCTGCATGCAGGCGATCGCTTCGGCCCGCGTCGGCTGGTGGACGATGAGCTTGCCGATCATCGAGTCGTAGTTGGCGGGCACCGTGTAGCCGCTGTGGGCGTGTGTGTCGAACCGCACGCCGAAGCCGCCCGGCGCGATGAGCGATTTGATCGTGCCGGGCGACGGCTGAAAGTTGCGCTTCGGATTCTCGGCGTTGATGCGGCACTCGATCGCCGCGCCGCTCTGCCGGATGTCGGCCTGTGCCCACGGCAAGCGCTCGCCCGCCGCGATGCGGATCTGCCACTTGATGAGGTCGATGCCCGTCACCATCTCGGTGACCGGATGCTCGACCTGGATCCGCGCATTGACCTCGATGAAGTAATACTTGCCGGTCTTGTCGACGATGAACTCGACCGTGGCCGCGTTCGTGTAGTCGGCCGCCAGAATCAGCCGCCGAGCCGCGTCGCACATCTCGGCCCGCGTTTCGGGCGAAATGCTCAGGCTGGGGCTCTCTTCGATCAGCTTCTGATGGCGCCGCTGCACACTGCAATCGCGCTCCCACAAATGGACCGCGTTGCCGTGCAGGTCGGCCAGCACCTGCACCTCGACGTGCCGCGGGTGCTCGATGTACTTTTCGAGATACACGTCGCCATTGCCGAACGCCGCCTCGGCCTCGGCCCGCGCCTGCTGCAGTGCCGATTTAAGAGCCAAGTCGTTCGATGCCACGCGCATCCCCCGCCCGCCGCCGCCGGCCACCGCCTTGATGAGCACCGGGAAGCCGACCTCGTGCGCGAATGTGAGCGCCTCTTTATCGTCCTTAATGATCCCCGCACTGCCCGGCACGATTGGCACGCCGCTCTTGCGGGCCAAGTCGCGGGCCGCGTTCTTGTCACCCAGCCGGGCCATCGCCTCCGGGCTCGGGCCGATGAAATCGATCTTGCAGCTGCGGCAGATTTCGTTGAAGTGGGCGTTCTCGGCCAGGAACCCGTAGCCCGGATGAATCGCTTGCACGTTGCCGACTTCCGCCGCACTGATGACGCTGGCGATCTTGAGGTAACTATCGGCCGCCTTCGCCGGCCCGACGCAGTACGACTCGTCGGCCAGCTCCAAATACCGCGCGCCCCGATCGGCCTCGCTGTAGATGGCCACGGTCTCGACGCCCAACTCGCGACAGGCCCGCATGATCCGCAGCGCGATCTCACCACGATTGGCAACAAGAATTCGCTGGTACATGGGGGAGGAAGGGTTGAGGGTTCAGAGTTGAGGGCTGAGGGTTGAGGAGAATCAGATTCCGTGATTGAACCCTCAACCCTCAACTCTCGACCCTCAACTATTCGGCTCCACGCGGAATAGCGGCTGGCCGAACTCGACTGCGTCGCCATTGGTGGCCAGCACGGCGGCGATCTTGCCGCTGCATTCGGCCGGTATCTCGTTGAAAACCTTCATGGCTTCGATGATGCAGACCGTCTTTTCGGGTCCGATCTGATCGCCCACCTTGACGAACGGCGGCGACTCCGGATTCGCGGCCGCGTAGAACGTGCCCACCATCGGGCTGCGAATCAAGAGCGAGCCGTCGTCCACTGCGGCCGCCTTCGGCGCGCCGGCCGCGCCGCCCGCCGCGGGCACACTCGAAGGCATCGCCACGGGCGGCGACGTCGATACGGTCACCATCTCCGGCCCGCGACGCAGGCGAATCCGTTGGTCCGCTTGTCGTAGATCGATCTCCGACAGATCGTGCTCGTTCATCAGCTCGATGAACTTGCGCACTTTCCGCACGTCGAATACATCGCCGGGACTGGAACCCGAACTAGAGGCCATGCCCGTCTCCCTGGTTTCATCTCGACTCATGCAAATCAATC
Source organism: Lacipirellulaceae bacterium (assembly GCA_044868555.1). Taxonomy (GTDB): domain Bacteria; phylum Planctomycetota; class Planctomycetia; order Pirellulales; family Lacipirellulaceae; genus JABDGM01. The sequence goes on from JBIOWO010000168.1 coordinate 6,469, forward strand.
GTCCGCAGTTTTTCGCCTCTCCCTTGGGGAGGGGCAGCGTGCTATCGAGCAGTGAGGGATGTGATTGGCCAACACGCCCAATCCTTCATCCGCTCGAGAACTCCCGACCTCTCCCGGAGGAAGACGAAAGAATCCCTCACGATGCCAACGCGCAGTCGCCCAGTTGCTTCGGCACGTCGGTGAGGACTTCGTGTCCGGTGCGGGTGACCAGGATGTCGTCCTCGATCCTCACGCCTCCCCAACCCGGAAAATACACGCCCGGCTCCACCGTCACGATCATGCCCGGTTGGAGCTTTGTCTTCTGGCCCTTGGCCAGCCGGGGCGCCTCGTGAATCTCCAGGCCCGTGCCGTGTCCTAAGCCGTGCCCGAAATGTTTTCCCCAACCCGCCCTGGTGATGATTTGCCGCGCGACGCGATCGACCTGTTCACACGTGACGCCGGGGCGAATCGCGTCGATCGCCGCCATTTGCGCCTTTAACACAACTCCATACACCTTACGGAGTTTGGGCGAGATTTTACCGGTCACGATGATTCGCGTCAAGTCGCTCATGTACAATCCCGAGTTCACGCCCCAATCCACCAGCACGAAATCGCTCTCGCTCAATTGGTGCCGCGAGGGCGTGGCGTGCGGCAGCGCGGCCCGCGCGCCCACGGCCACGATCGCCGGAAAGCTCAGCGCCTTCGCGCCGCAATGCCGCGCCTGGTATTCGAGCTCGGTGGCCACGTCTGCTTCGGTCATGCTCGGCGTCAGGCTGGCCCGCACCACCTCGAACGCCCGCCGTGCCTGCTGACATGCCAGACGAGTGGCCGCGATTTCGTCCTTGTCTTTGACGACGCGCAGTTTTTCCGCCAATCCCTCGGTGACGACCAGCTTCGTGTTTGGCAGCGCCTTGGCCAGCGATTGCTGGAGCGACACCGTCGCCGAATGTCCTTCGATCCCCAGCCGCCGAATCTTCGTGCGTTCGACCACCTTGCTGGCGACCTTGGTCATCGCCTCGCCCGGCTTGCGAACCACCAATCGCAACCCCGGGCATTCGTCCGCGAGCTGTGTCGTGTAGCGCATGTCGGTGATGAGCTGGTTGTCATCGTGCGTGACCAACAAGTAGCTATCGTCCCCGGTGAAGCCGGTAAGATACGTGACGTTTTTGAAATTTGTCACCAACAGCGCGTCGGCCCCCGCCTTGGCGACAAGCGCACGAAGTTTCTTGCAACGGGCAATGAACGACGACATGGAGCGGCCTGCACAACGAGATGCTCGGAAAAACGACCGGCTGCCATAGCGCGGCAGTCGAGGCACTCCCCGGCGACGCATAGCGTCATCATGATACCGCCCGCGCCAATTCGGGCATAGAGTGGTACGGCCACACGACGAGCGAGTTGCGGTCTAATTGAACGACAACGATCGCCGCCGTCGCGCCGTCGCCAAGAACGATCCGGCCGCCAGAAGCAGGAGTACGGCGGTCGACGGTTCCGGCACCGCGATTCCCAACATGGCTGTGGCGAGGGCAGTGAATGAAGTTGCCGAACTGCCGGTCGCGCCGAATGCCTGCCGCAACTTGAAGAAATCGGACGCATTCACCTTGCCGTCGTGATTCAAGTCGCCCTTGCTCCACGACAGGATGTTGCCCTGTCCGGTTCCATTATCATATCGCCAGCCCTGGACGAACGCGGAGATGTCGTCGGTCGCCGTCGGCCCGGTGCCGTCGCCCGTAACGAGGCCATCCAGATTCACGTCGCCCGCCACTGAATAATCGGCGTGAGCATTCATGATCGAAAGAATCTCGTTGCGATAGCTGGATAGATCGGCAAACGCCGTCGCGTTCCCATAAATAGCAAGCGAATTGGACGAGTTGAACACGCCGAGAACTGACTGTCCGGGATAAATAAGATTCGCATTGACGACGCCTACGAGCTCCCACTGGCCGCTGCGGTTGTAGAAAACCGAACCGCCGGAGTCGCCGCCGACTGCCTGAGTCTCGTTTGGGTTCGAGCTATTCTCATCGAACACCGAGAGGTACGAGATGACACTCCGCCCGTTTGGTGTGAGGATCGCCGTCAGATCCGGGTCGGTTTCGTTCAACACGACGTTGTCATTGGCAATGTTGTTCGTTCCCCAGAGCTTGCCCCCGCCTCCGGGCTTGTAACCGTTGTACGTGCTGCGGCTAGCGACTTCAGTCCAGGTGGGCGGGTTTACGGAGTTATCCACTGAATAATGGCTTTCCGCCGCCGCCCGAGTCACGCCATTGCCCACGTATGTCACCGATGCGTCGAGTGTCAATGGCTGCGACCCAATCGTTAACTTGGGCACGCCTGGATCCAAGTTGGCGGCATCGCCTTTGATGCGATAGAGCCGAAGATCCGTGAATTCGGTCAGTCCCAGCCCCGCCGGATTTGCAATGTAATATCCTTGATTGGGGATCATCGTAAAGGGCGTCGCGATATGGTCGAACTTCGCCGGATAAAAGTCGCCGACATGCCTGGCCGTCAGCACCCACCCGTCACCCAAGTACGTGGCGTTGTAACAGTTACTCAGGCAAACGCCGCTCGAGAAGTTGCCGATCTTGACCGAGTTGAGAAAGCCGGGATCGTTGGCCGGCGCCGTCGCCGTATTCGGAATCACGTTCGGCGTCGCGCCCACGATCAGCGCGCGGGCCGATCCGCTGAGCCAGACCAGCAGGCCCGCCACGAGTAGGCCGCGCAGCGCGGCCCGCCTCGTCTGCTTCACCGCCTGCGGTGACGCATCGCGACGCTCTTCGTTGCCACGAACCATCACTGCCTCATGTCGGTACGTCGCTTCTTTCCTGGAAGCGAAATCAGTTTGGCGGCTCCCGCGCCGCCGTCCCTCAGCGGGAGCAACAGCTAAATCAACCCTCGCCGCAAATCGTTGCGGTGGCGACTGTTAGCCCTGCGCTCCGCGAGAAGTATCTGTCCCGAAATCTCCTGAAAAGCGCGCACTGCCACACTGCTCCGTCAACCGCTGGCGATTGCCCGAGTGGCGGGCGTGCGAGCCTTTTCTATTCTACACGGTTTCGCATTTTCCACCATCAAAACGACATAACTGACCCCGATCCGCCGGCCGAGGCAGGCGGTTTTTCGGCAGAATCGACCGGCACCGCATATTCGGACGCCGTACGGCTCGACGCGACGCGGTTGCCTTCGTAAGTGCCCATGCTAAATTAACTTACGCAATCGGCCAAGCGACGAAAAGGCGACTTCGTGACATGCCCGATAATCCCACCGCCAAGGGGGAACCCTTGCCAGACCTCACCACCGGCGTCCTCATGAGCGGCGGCGTGGACAGCGCCGTCCTGGTGGGCCAGATGCTCCGCAGCGGCCGGCGTGTCGTGCCGTTTTACGTGCGGACTGGCTGCGTTTGGGAACGTTGCGAGCTGGACGCTGCCCGCCGTTTTTTGGCCGCGGTGCCCGGGCCGAACCTGGCGGACCTCGTCCTGCTGGACATGCCCGTGGCCGATCTCTACGACGGGCATTGGAGCCTGTCAGGACGAGCCGTGCCGGATCAGTCGACGCCGGAAGACGCCGTCTATCTGCCGGGCCGCAACCCGCTGCTTTTGATCAAGCCGGCGCTGTGGTGCCGGATGCACGGCGTGGGGCAACTGGCGATCGCAACGCTTTCCAACAACCCGTTCGACGATGCGAGGCCCGAATTCTTTGAATGCTTCGAGAAAATGTTGCGTGAGGCGACCGGCGGCGGCGCGGCCATCATCCGCCCGTTCGCGCATCTCGCCAAGCGCAGCGTGGTCGAC
>JBIOWO010000169.1:0-17316 GCA_044868555.1 Lacipirellulaceae bacterium
GACGCTGCGAGCGATCTGTTAGCAGGCGTGTTCACAGTGTTCCTGCTCACGGCTCCAGGTAAATGGGGGCTGAGGGACGTGGTCCTCGCCACAATGAGCAAACGGAAGCTTAAGGCGTTGCTGGCCCAACGAACGGAGACAGCTCACTTGCTTGAATACTTCGAAGAGCCACGAGCGCTTGCCAACATACTTTCCACACTCAAGACAAGGATGTCGGCGTTTGAGCCGGTAGCAGCTGCGTGGTCACGGTGCTCATCGAGTTTCTCGTTGAAAGAGTGGATCGAGGGACCGGAATCGATCTTGGTCTTGGGGAATGACGAAGCATCGCGCGTAGCAATCGATGCCATTAACCGGGTGCTCTTTAAGCTCGCAACTGAGTTGGTTCTGACCCAATCAGAATCGAATAAGCGACGCATTTGGTTCTTTCTCGACGAGGTGCGGGAGGCCGGAAAACTGGATGGCCTTTCTCGACTGATGACGAAAGGACGCTCAAAAGGGGCTGCCGTTGTACTTGGATTCCAGGACATCGAGGGCATGAGAGCCGTCTACGGTGATAAGGTGGCAAACGAATTGATTGGACAATGCGCTACGAAAGCGTTGCTTCGTTCTTCGTCGCCGGAGACTGCCGAGTGGCAGTCCAGAGTAATCGGTGAGCGTGAGCAGGTTGAGTTTTCAGAAAGCAAGACTGAGAAATACGCGTTTCAGACAGACAGCAAGACGCTCAGCGAACAAGTGATAAAGCGTGCGAGCGTACTGCCGTCCGAGTTCATGACTATTCCGCCGACTACGGTTGAGAATGGTTTGACGGGGTATTTTGCGACGCCAGAGACCGGGTGGTGGTGTGGCACCATCGACGGGGCGGCGATCGACCGAGTTCTGAAGGCAGGGGTCGACAATGCGAAGGTCGAGCCAGGGTTCATCCCGCGATCTGGGGACGAAGAGGTGCTTCGCCCTTGGGACCTTGATGATGTGAAGAGGCTCGCGCTCTACGGGCCACCAACGTTTCTTGGGCCGCGAGATGCTAACGACGAGAAATCGGTATTGAAGATCATCGGGCAGTCTGAAGAGTTGCGATCGCCTGACGATTCCCGGCCACGTCCTATAGGTCCACCGGAGAGTATCCCGCCAAGGCAAATCATCACCGAACTGTGGGATAAGCAGATCGATGCTAAGCCAAGACTGAAGGTAGTTGGCAAGAAGACTTCTGTCGACAAATCGCCGAACGAGTCTCAACGCTCGGCCTGAGTTACCGCAGACATTCACCTGTCAAAGGAGACGTTCAATGCTAGATCGCCCGATTCTTATCGCCAAACTGCCCTGTGCAGGCGGCGGACAATGTCCTCGCATTTATTACACGAGAGACGGTTCCATCTACATACAGGGTTACAGACTAAGCTCTGACGAAGAGAAGCAGCTTGAGGAGATTCGTCTCTGGGAGATGGGAACGATCCGCGTTCCGCTGGAACTATTTCGCGCAAGATGCGAACCGCAGAGTCCTACGCCGTGGCGTATGGACATCCCTCCCCTTTGGCCTGAAGGCTGGGAGAAACACTCATGGAAAGTTTAGTCTTGGTTGCGAGCGTGTCGTGTGGGTCGGGCGACAGTTGCCCGAAGGTCTTTGCAATTGGCGAGCGAGACCTGCTCGTCCAAGGATATCGATTGACGGACAGCGAAAAAGCGCTACTACCCGCCTGTCCTCCAGGCGAAGACGTTGTGCGCATTCCAATCGCGTTGATCGAAGAAATTCTAATACAACTGGACAAAGGTGAAATGGGAGCAATGCCATGACCAATGAATCAAAATCTGTCGAAGGCGAATCATCAATGCAGACAAAGCTGACTCTTGTTGGAAGGGCCACGCATGAGGGGCTATCGTACCGCGTCTATACGCGAAAGGACGGGAAGGTGTACGTCCAAGGTTACCTCGTGTCTTCAGAACAGACAGGCTCGCCGTGCGCCTCCGGCATGGCAAGTGTGCATATCTCAACCGACACGCTAAACGCAATCGGCGGCATGGAGCCGGAGATCGATGACGAGGACGGAGGCTCGATTTGGGAAATGGAGGGTTATCTCTTGACCCAGGAGGAGAAGAGCATGCTTCCTGCGCCGCCTAACGGCTGTTTGGTGATTCGCGTTCCGGAGTGGCTAGTACAGTCGTTGCGACCGTGTGATCAGTCGCGGGGAGTCTGAACGATGAACGAATCGAAATCAAAAGCTCTTCTGCTGAAGGCAGAGGAAGTTGCGCTAATGCTTTCTGTTTCTACGCGGACTCTTTGGCGACTCGTGAGCACCAAAAAGTTTCCGGAGCCCGTTCGCGTGGGCGGCAGCACGCGCTGGCGGACAACGGACGTAGAAAACTGGATTGCAGGTGGTTGTGGCGATGACAGTGTGGATCAACAATGAAGGCCGAAAGGACCATGTTAGTGGTGTAATGAGCGATTTCATCGAATGCGAGAAAGAGAAGCTGGGTGAGAAACTGGAGTTCCTGAGGACCGAAGCGACGAAGGAGAACGATAAGATCAGACTCGCTGCCGCGGAGTTGTCAGAGAAGAATTTCCCGACCGCGGAAGCTGAATTCAGTGCTTGGCAGGATGTGGTCACGCGGTGGGAATCCATTCAAGGAGCAATAATCGCTGTCGATAAGCAGCTAGAAGACCTTGGCAAATATCAAGACGCACGGGAGAGAAGTGATAGGAACATTGAGCTCATTCGTGACGATATCGAGCTTGACCACTCACCTTTCCTGGATCTCCAGGGCGACATTTCCCGGAACGAACTAGAGATCGACTTTTAGGAATTATCACAAATACGAGCCGGTTCATCCGGAGTGAATGCGGTTTGCGAACAATGAAGGCTGAAAGGAGCCTTGCGTGGCGTCAATCTATAAGAGAAAGCAAGATCAGAAGAAAAAACGTTCCCCCTGGTACATCGGCTACACCGACGAAAACGGAAAGCGTTGCACGGCCAAGGGCTTTAGCGACAAGGGAGAGAGCGAACGCTTGGCAGCCAAGCTTGAGCATGAAGTGATGCTCCGAAAGCGAGGTCTTATCGACCCTGAGCAAGTGAGGCTCGCGGAAAGGCGAAAGACTCCCCTCACCCAGCATCTTGCGGCATTCGAAAAAAGCCTTGGAAAGAATACGCCAAAGCACGTGAAACTCACGATGGCTAGAGTTCGCCGCGTGATCGAGGGAATCTCGGCGGCTACGGTCGGAGACATTTCAGCCGAGGCGGTTGAGGAATTTTTGCAAGATGTTGTGACCAAGGAGAACATTGGAAACCGTACATACAACCATTATGTCCAAGCGACTGAGGAGTTCTGTCGCTGGCTCGTTATCTCGAAGCGAGCTTCCATCAATCCGCTAGTTGGGCTGAAAAGGCTCAATACCGAAGTTGATGTGCGTCATCGTAGAAGATCCTTGACGGCGGGGGAGATCTCACAGCTCGTCACGTCCGCTCGAACTAACAAAGAGTCGATCCAGTGTTTTGACGGTGAAACGCGGGCAAGGATCTATATCCTTGCCTATATGACTGGGCTTCGACGGAATGAACTCGCCTCGCTCACACCTGAGAGTTTCGACCTCCGATCGAAGCAGCCGACCGTGACAGTTGAGGCGGCGTTTTCGAAGCATAGGAGGCGCGACGTTCTCCCCTTGCACCCGGAGCTTGTGACGATGCTGAAGGGCTGGCTCCGAGACTATCGCCCCGGCGAGCTACTCTTCCCGAAGCTAGGAAAGCGTCGCACCTGGCTCATGGTGAAGAAGGATCTAGCGCGCGTCGGAATCGAATACGAAACACGAGAAGGGATTGCCGACTTCCATGCGGCGGGACGGCACAGCCATATCACGGAGCTTCTTAGAAGCGGCGTGTCGCTTCCTGAAGCGAAGGAGCTGGCTCGTCATAGCGACATCAAGATGACGATGCGGTACACGCATATCGGCATGGAGGATCGGGCGAAAGCTATCAAGCAACTCCCCTGGCAGTCGCCAAAGAATCCGGGGACCGAGTCAACCCGCTCTGGGAGTGACTGGGATAGCGCGCAGCATTCTGGGAGTGAACGGGGTGTCTCTGGGTGTCACAATGCGTCGCTTGGTGACACTGCGAAGAGTTCGCCATCAAACGACGCAACCCGTGCTGGTGGCACGGGTTGTCACGAGTTTTCGTCGTCTGACAGCGAATGTCAAAAGTGGAGGCGGCGGGAATCGAACCCGCGTCCCGCAATAGATTCACGAACGCTTCTACGTGTGTAGTCGACTGTTTATTCTCGACGCCCGCGGCCCCTGTCGACCCGGTCCGCGGGCGGCAAGCCCGGAACTTTTTTAACCGCGAACGTACCAGGCGGTGACTCGCGGCGATTCGGATTTAGCGACGAACTTTTGAACCACTCCGACTACGGTCCGCAGTCCGGGCTACCGTTATTAGGCAGCCAAAGCGTAATTGCCATTGGCAATTGAAATGTGATCAGCTTTTAACGTGGCCAACTGATCAACCACGACACGCCACGTGCGCTTCACGTATCCGGTCGAGCCCTGTTCGCCCCCGGGTGAGTGCGTCACGCAACTCAGGAAGTAATTATAGTCGGCACGACGGGGACGGGAAAGCGAGCCAATCTGGCCGGCAAATGGAATGCTGCGATGATTTGAGCCCGCTTAGGCCGCCGGTTACACTGATGGCACGGTAGTAAATGCCAGATCACCAACGATCGAGAACTTTCTCAACAGGGGACATCGCATGCGCAGCCACGTCGCAACTCGTCTAATTGTCTTTACACTCCTTGGCGGAACGCGAGTTACATTCGCCGCCGACGAGCCCGTCGCGCTCTTTAACGGACGCGATCTGGCCGGTTGGACCTACCATCTCGACAAAAAAGACGTGCCCATGGAGGATGTGTGGTCGGTGAAGGACGGCAAGCTGTTGTGCAAAGGCAAGCCGGCCGGGTACTTGATCACCAAGAAGAGCGATTATGAAAACTACGTGCTGACGCTCCAATGGCGGTGGCCGGAAAAGGGCGGCAACAACGGCGTCTTGGTGCACGTCACCAAGCCGGGCGAGCTTGGCGTCTGGCCCAAGTCGCTGGAAGTGCAGTTGGCTGACAAGAACGCCGGCGATTTTTGGGTGATCGGCACCACGATCGAGATTCCCGACGTCGAAAAACGCCGCAAAGACCGGCGGCACCTCAACCTGACCGACGACAGCGAGAAGCCGCTCGGCGAGTGGAACGACCTCGAAGTCACCTGCCGCGGCGACGAGGTGATCGTCAAGGTGAACGGCGTCACCGTGAACCACGCCACCAAGTGCAGCCAGGCCAAGGGCGCGATCGCGCTCCAATCGGAAGGCACGCCGATCGAGTTCCGCGACATCAAGCTGCGGAATCTCGTAGACTAGCGAATCAAATCGCAACCACAGAGACACAGAGAGCACGGAGAAGACAAGATATTTGACAGGATTTACTGGATTGACAGGAGGTTAGATATCGATATTCTGATCCTGTTCATCCTATCAATCCGGTCACAGGAACTTCTCAGTGCCCACTGCGTCTCTGTGGTGAATCACAAATCCCGCAAAATCTCTTCCGCCGCGTTCTTGCCGCAGGCGCCAAGCACGCCGCCGCCCGGGTGGCTGGCCGCGCCGCACAGGTACAGGCCGCGGATCGGCGTGCGATGGTCGGCCCAGCCGGCGACCGGACGGAAACAGAATAGTTGATGGGCGCTCATCGCCCCCTGCATGATGTTGCCGCCGGTGATGCCGTAGACTCGCTCTAGATCGACCGGCGAGAGCACTTGACGGTGCTCGATTACTTTGGGAATGTTCGGCGCATACTTGGCCAGCTCGGCCACGCACGTGTCGGCGAACTTCTCCTTGACGTCGTCCCAACTTCCGTCGGCCAGCTTGTAGGGCGCGTATTGCACGAACATGCTCAAGAGGTGCTTGCCCGGCGGAGCGATCGTGCGGTCCACGCTCGTGGCCATCGTCATCTCGAGGATCGGATGTTCGCTCGGCCGGCCGTACTTGGCATCATCGTACGCCCGTTCCAAGTAATCGAGAGACGGGCCGATGTGCATCGTGCCATGATGCTGCGGACCGACGCCCTCGCCCGGCAGACATGTGAACCGCGGCGGCTCGGCCAGCGCCAGGTTGATCTTCGCCGATGCCGACGAGTAGTCGATCCGCGCGACCGCCTCGCGAAAATACTCGGGCAGCTCCTCGGGCGTGAGAAACTTCTCGAATGTCACGTGCGCATCGACGCTCGAGGCCACCACCTTCGCGTCCAGCTGCGTGCCATCCTCGAGCCGCACCCCCACGGCCTTGCCGCGATCTGTGAGAATGTGCCGCACCGGCGACTCGCGACGAATCTCAACCCGCAAGTCGCTGCACGCGCCGGCCAGCGCCTTCGACAATCCGCCCATGCCGCCCTGCACATAGCCCCACACGCCGCGAGCCCCGCCCGCTTCACCCATTACGTGGTGCAACAGAACGTAGGCGCTGCCCGGCGAGCTGATCGACAGGAATGCGCCGATGATCGCGTCGGTGGCCAGCGTCGCCTTCAACGCATCGCTCTGGAACCAGCGATCGAGAATCGGCCGGGCCGGGCCCGTGAGCAGCTCGACCGCCTCCGGCAAATCGGCGCCCAATTCACCCAACGCGCGGTACAGCCCCCACAGCTTCTTGCCGTCGCGCAGCTTTTTGCTGAGCGAGATGTGTCGCCAATGATCGGGCAGCGGCAGCGGATCGGGCGCCGACTGGCTGAGCACCGGCTCCAGCACCGCGGCCACGCGCTCCAGGAACGCGTTGTATCGTGGATACGCGGCCGCATCATCGCTGCTGAACTTCGAGATTTCGCGATGACACAGCGCCGGGTCCGCGCCCATCAACAGACTGCGGCCGTCGGGCAGCGGCGTGAATGAAGACGGGCTCCGCGGCAGAATTGTCAGCCCGTATTCCTTGAGCTTCAGTTCGCGGATGATCTGCGGCAGGAACAGGCTGATCACATACGCCGCGGTCGACACCTTGTAGCCGGGCCACAGCTCCTCGGTCGTGGCGCAGCCGCCCAATACGTGCCGCCGCTCGACGACGCACACCCGCTGTCCGGCCCGCGCCAAATACGCGGCGCACACCAGCCCGTTGTGCCCGCCGCCGATGACGACGGCGTCGAATTTCCCTTTTCCGTGCATCCTGCGCTCCCACGTCCTGTCGCGGCCCGACTATATTCCTAACATCTTCGCCGTCGCCAGCCAATGCAGTTCTCCCGCTCCGACTGCCACTTCGTCGTCAAAAAACACCGCAGCTATCGCCCCTTTGGCAAAGCGAATGCGTGCGCCACCGTCGCTCACCAGTTCCGCGGCTAGGTCCTCGACGTCCGGGCTGTGGCCGACCCAACACACATCCGGCCCCGCCTGCGCATTGCTCCATTCAATGAGCGCGTCGATGTCCGAACCCGGTTCGAGTGCGGCCAGTTCTTCAATCGTCGGCTTGCCGGCGACGTGCTTGGCAATGATCTCGGCCGTCTGGCGGCATCGCGTGTACGGGCTGGTGGCGATCCGCGCCGGCCCCAAGCCGCGATCGGCCAGCGTTTTCACCACCTTCGCGTACCGCTCGATGCCCTCCGCGGTCAACTCGCGCAGCGAATCGTCCGGCCAACGCGGATCACCGCGCTCCCCCGCCCACGCGTGCCGTGCGATAAACACAAACATAACTTGTCAACCTGTCGACAGAAGAATTTCACCACAGAGGACACAGAGAACACAGAGAGAAAAACGGTTGCATTTTGTAATGACTTCTCTGTGCCCTCCGTGTCCTCTGTGGTAAATCATCGGCTTCGCCAAAGTGTTCGGTCGTCAATGCCGAGTGTGCGCTGAGTTGCTGCGATGTCCTGCTTGAATCGCCGCGCGTCCAGCGGATATCCGGCCGTCGGGCGTAAATTCGGCACGCGGGCGCACCAGAAGCTGTTGAATGCCCGCATCGACAATTCGCGGAGATACTTGGCCGTCATCGACGCCAACGCGGTCGGCAGAAACGACTCGCCACCCGTGCGGAATGCAATCTCCACGCGTGACTCGACCAGGCCCCACTGGTACCGGCTCTCCGCCCGACCCTCGCACAGCGGCTCGATCCAATGGTCGGGGAAAAAATGTTGCAGCAGCGCCGCGTAGTGATTCCGCCCGCCATGCTTATCGCACACCACAAACACCGGCTCGTTTAGCCGCGACGCGGAGGCGAGCCGAAGCGAGCCGAAGCGGAGCGCGGCCGCACCCAAAATCTCGCGCAACAGTCCGATCGTCACGTGCGACAGCGCAGCGCCTTTCGTGCCGTGGTAGTCGACAAGCTGATTAAACTCGGCCGGGAATATCAGCCGCGCCCGCACCGCGAGCGGTCGCACGCCCGCCGCCGCGCAGGCCCGCTCGAATCGCGTGCCCAACCGCGCCAATTCATCCGCCGTGGCATCGACCGGCAACGCGGAATCGTGACCGTCAGGCCAACAATGACGGCGATGATAGCCGTCGGGATCGGCTCGACAGAATTCCACCAGCGCCGACCAGCAGCGATGCGACTGCCCCATGGCCAACATCACGGCATGAATGCCGCGCTCCAATTGCCGCAGCCCCAGCCCCGGATGGTAAAGCGCCTTGGAATCGGCGATGGCAATCCGGCGCTCGCTGGCGCTCTTGGCAACGACAGACCGCAGCACGCGGTAGAGATCGATCTCACATAGCCCCGGCATCTTGCCGGGTTCATCGCACACCGCCGCTCCCAAAAGATTCGGCCTGGCGGCCGACGCTAAGGTCCCCTCGCTAATCGACGCGTCTACGTCGTTTTCTGACCTCCGACCTCCGGCCTCCGATCTCTCTTCCGCCACCTCCCACGCCGTCGCCGCCACGACCAACGGCCCCAGATTCGGCCCATACCCGGCTTCGTCCATGCCGATGAGGATTCCCATCCCGGCAGTATAGCGATTCGCGGCCGCATGTCACTCAGAAACAGCTAGCGGCCGCAAGGTTACTGCGTCAATCGCTGTTCCTCTTCGAGCAGCCTCTCGATTTCCTCTCGCTTTTTCTGCCGCTCGAGATTTTGCCGGTCATCGTTGGGCTGTTGGGCAGGCGTGTTCATGAGCTGACTTCGGTAACGCAGGCCTCGTCCCCGATTCGAGCCGATTCGGTCAAGGGCATACGCCGCGGCCGCCTGGAGACGCGGGTCCTGAGTTTCTCTGAAGATGCGTTCCAAATCGGGCACAGCGGCCGCGGCATTGTCTCCCATCACACCCAGTGCGCGGACCACCGTGAGATGGTCCGCCGCGCGCGATGAATCTTTCAAAATCTCGATCAGCCGATCGGTCAGTTGAGCAGCGGTGTCGGTCGACAAACGACTCAGTAGGGTGAAGGCTGTCCAGTTGCCCTGGCGATCGCGTTTCACTGGCGTGCGCAGTAGTAGCGGCACGAACTCGTCCAGCGGGAATTCAAGCGGCGGCAGTTTACTAGCATCCCCGATATCTCCCGCTTCCTTGGAGCGCCGCCGTTGCTCTTCGCCGTCGATAATGGTCATTGCCCGTGCGATTACCTGTGGATCCGGATCGTTCAGGGCCGCCTTGATGGTGGCCGGCATCGCGGCCGGATCGCTGGCCACGACGGCTAGCAGCGCGCCGGCCCGCATGTCGCCGCTCTTGTGCTTCAGCAGCTGGCGAACTCGCTCCACCACCGACTTGTCGAGTTGCGGTCCCCTGGATAAAAACTTCATCAACAGGCCGTGCCACTTGTCCGGCGACTCGTCGTAGCGTCTGGCGATCGAGTCGAATGCGGCCGAGGAATCGAAGCCCGGCCCAGATGTGAGGCTGCTGACAATTTCCACGCGTAGCTTCCCCTCGGGGGAATCGCTATCCACACTTTTGCGAAAATCATACTCACCCGCCACGTCGAGAATCGCCTCGGCCGCCTCCTCGCCGTAACCGGCCCGGCCAAACGCGGCCAGCGCCTTGGCCGCCTCCAAGCGTCGCTCATTGCTCAACTCGTTCTTCCAGATCGTCTGCCATTCGCTAAACCGCTTGCCGTCGTAGCGCAGCCTGATTTTATTGACACCTGCCGATTGCGACGTGACGCTTTCGGTCGCAGCGACCGCCTGCGCCGGCGCGGGTGTATTCGGGTCGGCGGTCGCACCACCATAATAAAAGAAGTCACTGCTGCCGCTTCGTCGTCCCCGGCCGCCGCCAAATCCGCCGCCGCCTATGTTCGCCGAAACTCGCCCCGACACCACCGACGAACCGCCACTCGAGCCTGGCTGCCGATTCATTCGCACGACATAGAACTTTAGCGGATTCAACTCGCCCAGGTCATCTCGGTTCAGCACGTCCGCAACATCCTTGAGGCTGTTCGTTGGCCACACGTGCAGACCAACCAGGATATCGCTGTTCCAAATGCCATCCTGGGTCATGGGCGACTTCAACACCTTCACGCCGCCATCAAAGCCCTCCGCTCTTACTTGTTTCAATTCCTCGGCGCTGATCGGCTCCAGCTCCAATTGCAGCGCTTTCCATGCCAGGTCCGCCAGCCGCTGATCTTCCAGCGTTGGGAATCGAGACGGTCGCTTCGGCCGTCGCATCGAGTACTGGAATTCGCCCTTCTTTGCGATTCCCTGCAAGAGAACGGGATCGTCGGTCGCAGCAATGTTGGCGTCGAGCACTCGCTCCAGATCGTCGAGACCGACGACACCCGTGCTCAGAGCTTTGGTCTGAATCTGCGTCAGAATGAATGGCCCTTCGAGCTGCGGCAGATATTTGAAGTCGATGAGCTTGAGGCCGCCGCGTAGCCCACGTTTTCGCACTTGCTCCAGCTCAGCCTCACTGGCCGGCACGACTTTGAGGCCGAGTTCCTTCACTACCCGCCGCGCGATTTCGGCCTCCCTGGGCGACGGAATCGCCACGGCCGCCCAGTCGCCTATGGCAATGCCGAGTCGTTCATCTGCGACGGGTGCGGTAGGCGCCTGATCATCGGGCGGAGTCGCATCGAAGAGATAGTCGTGGCCGTTCGCGAAGGCGGAGACTTTCGTCTGTAACGCCGGAGGCCCTCCCAGCAACGAGTTCAGATGATCAAAGTCATCCACCTTGCGGCCGTCCAACTGCCGCAGGAACGCCGGCAGCGGCAAACCCTTCGGAACATTGCCGCCGATAATCTTGATGCCGCCAGCCCGCCCCAGCATGTCCCGCTCCCACGTTTCTAATTGCGATGCGGGAACCAGCTTCAATCCCAGACGCTCCCATGCTTTGTCCGCGATGACGCGCTCCTTGCGCGGCGGGTCGCCTAGCACTGTCGGCCAGTCAATCCGCTGCGGGACAACGACCAGGTCCCAATTCTCACCATTTGCAACAATGTCGAGTTGTTGCCCCTCGGCTCGAGCAACATCAACGGCTTGAAACAACTCCCTAATCCGTTCGGGGAGATTACCCTTCGGTATCGACAGAATAACCTTTAGGATTTCGGTTTCGCTTGGGGCGGCCTCAGTGTGCAGCTCAACCTGACCACCGAAGGCTCGGATGACCGCTTCACTCTCGGGCGATGTGAGACGCACCTCGTCAGCAACGATCTCTGTAACATTGTCGCTTTCGACGGCCTGCTCGACTGTCGTCTCGCTCACTTCCGCCTCTGCAACCTCTGTGATCTCTGTGGCAGATTCCTCCGCCTGCCCTACTGCCGGCAAATACAACACAGCCAGCGTGCCTGCCACCAGCAAGGAACCCAGCACGACCGCAAACGACTTGCCGCTCACCAGCATCGGATCGTCCTCCAATTGCAGAATGCGACGGATTCGACCGCGCAGTGGGCCGGCCGCCATCGCGCTCGTTGCGGCCGGAAGAAACAGCACGCTCCGCGGCATCTGGGCGGCCAGGGCAACAAGCATTTCGGCATAAGCGTGAGGGCGCTTCGTTCGATTCACGACCACAGCGTCGCAGCACGCTTCACGCTCCCGCCGCACCCATCCGCTCACCAGCCACACAGCCGGATGGAAAAAGAGCAGCGACTCGACGAGTCGTTGCACGAGATTGATCAGGTTGTCCCACCGCCGCACATGGGCCAGCTCGTGCAGCAGCACCATTTCGATTTCATCCGGCGACCAGCCGGTGAGCGCGCTGGGCGGCAACAGGATGATCGGCCGCAGGATGCCGACCAGCACCGGCGCGGCGATCCGCTCGCACGCGGCCAGCGTCACCCGCCGCGTTACGCCCAGCGTTTGCCTCAACCGCGCACACGCCTCAACAATCGGCCCGTCATCAATCACGCGACTGCCACGCCGCAACCGCTCCGCGCCGACGATGCCCGTCGCCAAGAGCGCGAACGTCAGCGGCGTACCCACCAGCCATAGACATGGCAAATAGGGCACGCAGGCAAGAATCGCTTCCGGCCATCCCTTCATGTCGAACGATGCGGCGTCCAATGCAATCCCGCCGCCGTCAATCACGACGGCGCCCGTGATCGTCGCATCACTCGGTCCCACACTCGTCCCGTTCAATTCAATGATTCCGCCCATTTCCCTTGCGGCGCGAACCACTCCATCACCACTGCGGGCCACGAATCCGTCCCCTATCTCAGCCGCTTGCGGCTTAGCGACCAGCCACACCCCAATCACCACCGGCAGCGCGGCCAATACCGCGAGACTCATGAGCGCGACCGCGTACCGCACATCGGCCGATGCCCGCCGCACGAGCAGGCGACACACCATCGCGGCCAGGCCCGCCGCCGTGCCTAGCCACAGAAAATGCAACATCGTCCAGCCGGCCACGAACCATAGCTCCGCACCACGGAACGAAATCTGAGCGATCATGGCACATTCCCTCAAAATGCGAACACCTGTTTTTGGCCGCAGATGATGCAGATTTTCACAGATAATCATCTTCGCAAATCTGCGAAATCTGTGGCCAGAATCTATTCCCCTTGCGCCTTGGCGACTTGGCGTGAGATTTTTCCTGAACCAGCATTGATGAGCGTTCGCAGCTCGGCCAATTCGTCGGCCGAAAATTGCCCGCCCTCCACCAGGTGGGCCACCAACCGCTGCGCAGAGCCGTTGAAAACGCCGTCCACCAGCTTGCCTACCAGCGACCGGGCGGCCGCCGCGTGAGTGACCGCCGCCGACCATTGATGGCCGCGCGCTTCTCGCTTTCGCCGAACCAGTCCCTTGTCGAGCATCACCCGCAGCATCGTCGCCACGGTCGTGGTAGCCACGTCCCGTCCCCGTCGTAACGCAGTGCACACGTCGCCCAGCGACGACGGCCCGCGCTCCCAGAGCACGCGCAAAATTTCCAATTCGCCGTCCGTCGGAGTTTGGCTGGCAGGTCGGGCCATCGTGGTTTCCTTTGCTCGATCGGATCGATTGTCGCCCCAACGCGTCGTATTCTAAAGAATTAGAATAGACCCTGTCAACGGCTCCTCCCGAAAATCTTTCGCAAGGGTAAAAAGTGGCCGGCGAGATGCGTCTTGCACGGCGGACCAAAGATGGCCTAAATACCACCGCCTATTTTGGTCATCTTTGAGAATAACCCGATGAATTCATGTCACTTGCTGGCACATGAATTTTGGTCATCTTTGCGCCAGACCCAATCGCCTCACTCGAAGATCAGCAGCCCAAACTGCTCAGGCGATTCTGTGTCAGCCGCGACGTCCGACCACGATTGGCCCCCGACGCGGGGAATGGTCCGCCGCACTCCGACCGCCCATACGGCCTTCGTCCCCGGCGGTTCCGCCACCAATTCGCTCAGCGGCACTGCCGCCTCGACCGTCCAAGCCGCCGCGCCGTCCGCCGCCGCGACGAACCACGTCGGATTCCAGTGCAAGTCGCCCCAGCACGCGTCGCGCGTCCGGCCGCGATGATCCGCGGTCAGCTCAAACCACGTGGTGAAATCGCGGTCGACGTCCAGCCGCAGCGTGACGCGATCGTGCTCGGCGAGATCGGCGTCACGTGGCCGCGGGTCATCGTTAGGCCGGTAATCGCCGCCTTCCACTTTTGGGCAGTTGACCGCCAGATACAGGTATTCCGCGTCGTATGCCAGCCTGACCGAAGGGGGGCGGGACTCTTTTTCGACTGGAGC
The DNA here is from genome assembly GCA_044868555.1 of Lacipirellulaceae bacterium. Classification (GTDB taxonomy): domain Bacteria; phylum Planctomycetota; class Planctomycetia; order Pirellulales; family Lacipirellulaceae; genus JABDGM01. The sequence continues at coordinate 14,062 of JBIOWO010000169.1, forward strand.
CGACGCACGAGTGGAGCGCACTTCGGTCGAAAAAGACTCCTGACCCCTCAGCGAAAGCACGTCGGCCGATTGCCAGAATGGCTCGTCCAAGATGCCGTCCAAATGGGGCCGCTCGGCAGCGCGCCGGCAATGGCCAAGCTTTTTTGGCGGCGGCAATTCGCCCGGTTTGGCCAGCCACTGCTCGGTCTGGGCACATCGCCGCCACGGATCACTCTCCGGAAGCTGCCCCAGTGAGATAAAATATCGCTTCGCCGGATTGGCGAAACCCAACTGCCGCTGGGCCGCGACCAGCGGAAATCGCACCGTCGGCTCCGCGAACAGCAGCGGCCGCGACGACTCCAGATACTCGCCCAATTGCGCGGCCCGCCGCAGCCGATCGTCGCGTGACAAGCCGACCGCCGGTGCCGCATCGGGACCGATCGGCGCCGCGGCAGTGGCTTGCTTCACTTCATGATCGATGGTCTGCGGTTCGGCCGCCTCGCCCGCTCGCAAGTCGACAACATCCGCGTCCGCCGACCGCCGCACCGCTTCGCTGCTCGCGTAAAACTGCACCAGCCACACCAGCGCCGGATCCGCGAGCGGATGATCCGGGCAGCGCCGGGCGAGCAGGTACAACGAGTCCGCCGCCAAATCGAGCCGCCCGTTCTTCCGATACCCGTCGGCCAACTGATACAGCAGCTCACCGGCGCCGTTGGCGTCCAAGCCCTCGATCATTTGCTCGACCCGGCCGACCCAGGCCGCGTTTCCCTGGTTTCGCTCGAGCAGCTCACGAAGATTACGTCGCCGCATCGCCAGTCGTCGCAGGTCGTCCACGTCGCCCGCGATGTCGCTGACCGACGGCCGCCGGGCCACGCCGCCAGGCGACAACGGAATGCCGTTGAACAGACCGCGCGGTCCGCCCGTGTCGGTCAATTGATTCAGCAGCAACCTGAGCTCAATCGAGTCGGGCGGAGTTGTCCCGCCCTCTGCGAGCAGTCGCCGCGCCGGTGCGGTCCAGTCGGCCAGATTGCCGCCCAACCGCGCGGTAAATCGCCCGGTGCTGACGACTTCATTGCCGTGCAAGCCCGGCGGCAGCACACCATATGCTTTTTTCACCTGCCAAGGTTCCAGCCCCGCGTTGGTAGCTAGGTCCACCGCCCGCTTCGGATCGGCCGCCGCGTCGATCGAGCGCAAGAGCAATTGCTCGACCAGACCGGCGATCGGTCGGCCGCCGTCCGAGCCGGCGTGATACGTGACGACCACGTCGGGCCGCCACATCCGCAACTGGGTCACCAGGTGACTTTGAAGTCGCTGGAGCGCCCGTCCGTCGTTCGCCCGATTGAGTGCGTCGAGCAACTCCTTCGGTCCCAGCGCCAAGTCGTCCGGCGGCAAGGGAAATTGCCAAGCAGTGTGGGCGGTCGTTGCGCCGGCGAGAATTGCCGCCTCGCGCGTTCTGCCGATGACAGCCGCATCAGCCGCTACCGCTTCCCCGGCCAGCGTGGGATGCAGAACTTCGACGGCCATGAGATACCCTTCGGCCGCGCCCTGGTCGGCAACGACTTCGAGCGGCACGTCGGCAGCATCGGCAAACACGGCCAACAGCGCCGCGCGCCGACCACCTGATCGCTGCGCTCGCCAAGTCTGTCCGCCGTCCTGTGTCGACAGAATCGAACCCAGCTCGCCCACCGCCCAACCGTGCATGTCGTCAATGAATGAGAGTGCACACAAAGGCACCGTTTGTCCTGTCGCAAACGCCTGCCATGTCTTTCCGCCATCGCTAGAATGGAACACGCGCGTACCGGGCGAACCGGCGATCCATACATGCGGGCCCTGCACGGCCACGGCGCGAAAATCGAAGTGATCGAACACGTCGCTTGGCAATTCGGCCGACGGCGTCTGCCAGCTTCGCCCCAGATCGCCGGTCGTCATCACCAGCCCGCCATCGCCCACCAGCCAGCCGCCAGTCGGCGCTATCAACCGCATGGCGTGAAACGATCGCGATGATGAGCTGGCCAGCGGCGAATGAATCACTTGCCGGCGGACAATGGTAGCAAACCGGCCGGCCGACCCCGCCACCGCGCCGGTGTCCGCATCCAGGAAATCGCCCGCCAGCCACTGGCCCGATTGGTCGCCCGGCAGCGGCTGCCACTCGCGTCCGCCGTCGCGCGTGATAAACACGCCGGAGGGAAAAAAGGTGGAACCCGCTCCGATGGCAACGCCGTCGTTGGCATTGAAGAACTTCACCTGTACCAGTCTCGGCAGCATCAGGCGCGGCATGACGATCCACCTCTGGCCGCCGTCGACGGTCCGCAGCACCACGCCCTGTGTGGCATCGGAGAGCGGCCGGCTCGCTCCGCCCACGGCCCAGCCATGCCGGTCGTCGAGGAAGTACACCGAATCGAGCCGGCACGTGACACCCGACTGCTGCTCGCGCCAGGTGTTGCCGCTATCGTCTGTGTGCCAGATGACTCCCCGCTCGCCCACCGCCCAGCCGCACGAGCGATTGGCAAAACAAACGTCGGCCAGTGCCGCATCGCCAACCATCGTCGCGGCGACCGGCTGCGGCGCGTGATTGGCGAGAAGTTCTGCGCCCGGTTCAGCGACGGCGGCGCGAACCAGCCAACAACCAGTGAAAATCGCGCTCAGCCACCGCCGCATCGTCGAAGTCCTTTCCGCCTGCCGGCCGCCACCAATGTGGCCGGTGATTCTAGTCGTTTCGAGCCAAATAACCTAGCCAACTGTCGGCCCACGAGGGCCCTGGTCCGTTTATTGCGCCGGTGGCGAATGTGCTAGCAATCCGTCTGGCGCACTGGGTGAGCTAAACTTGGGCAGCCGGCCTACTCACGGAATGTGGTGCTCAGTCGCGCAACAGAGCGCGGCGGATCCGTCGAGCGCCGGTGCACGCGGGGCACGTGCCGCAGCGGACACCACCAGCACGGCCACCACGCACCGTCGCACTCACCAACGCCGCGGATGTTCGGGGTCTGCGTCGCTTTGTCGGATTGGCAAATATGAACGAGACGGCTTCCTTACTGGAGCGCATCGCCTCGCGCGCGATCACTCTCTACAGCCGTCCCACCGTCGCGATGGAGGTCGTGCAGCTCACCGAGCAGCCGCACGTCGACGCGCGGGCCATCAAAGAGTGCGTTGAAAAAGACCCCGCGCTCACCAGCAAAATACTCCGCGTCGTCAATAGTTCGCTCTACGGGCTCAAAAGCCCCGTTGCCGATCTCAATCAAGCGCTCGGGCTCTTGGGGATCAAGCCGCTCAAGCTGC
>JBIOWO010000170.1:0-13170 GCA_044868555.1 Lacipirellulaceae bacterium
GCGGCCGGGCGATCGACGTGCCCAGAAGGTAGATCCCCTCGTATTTCGCCTGCCAGCCCAGCACGGGAAACGCGAAGTCGCGGCACAGCTCCTCGCGAGCATCGACAAGCCGTGCCGATGCAGCCCCGCAATCCTTTGCCTTCTTCAAAATCGCATCGCGATCCTCGCACGGCTGCCCCAGATCGACGTACACGCAGTGCACGGCGAATCCTTCATCCTGCAACCAGCCCAGGATGACCGAGGTATCGAGGCCGCCAGAATACGCGAGGACGCAGGAGGGCATGGGGAGAGGTCGGAGGTTAGAGGTCGGAGGTCAGGGAGCCATATTCGTGACACAACTCTGCCATTGTGGTTCGCTGCTCGCCGCGTGACAAGCCAGTGTGCGCTTCGGTAGCATTGATCGCGCGGCCAGCGCTATTCCCCCGACCTCTGGCCTCCGACTTCCGACCTCTCCGCGCGCGGCAATTCCACGGCGCGGATATTCCGAAACAACAGCCGCGTCGTCGGATCGTGACCCTGGATGGCGATCGCCCCGGGCCCGTCGCGGCGGCCTTCGCGAGCGTTCTCTTTCGCCGGCCGGTTGTCCGTCCAATCGCTCACCGGGTAGCCGTTGACCCACACTGCCATGTGCGGCCCGTCGGCCACAATCGTCTTGGCGAACCACTCGTGGTCGCCGGCCACGATCCGCCGAGCCGGTTGGCGGCGATAGATGCCGCCCGTGCCAAAGTCGGCCGGCTGCGTGCGGTCATCGTCCTTGAACACATTGTTGATCTGGCTCTCGTAGCCGCTCCACCGGCCCTCGCGCAACGTGCGGAAAAAGACGCCCGAGTTCAGCCGGTCGCCGTCGATCTTGCATTCCAGTTGCAGCACGAAGTTCCCCAACTCAACGTCCGACTCGATCTGCCCCTGTCCATTGATCACGCGCAGCTCGCCCGCCTCGGTCACGTCGAACTTGCTCTTCTCCGCCCGCTCGATATTCCAACCGTCCAAATTGCGGCCGTTGAACAGCGGCTTCAAACCGAGCGGCCGCAAGCGGACGTTGCGAAACGCCACCGGCCCCTCGCGCGATTGCAGCCCGATGTGGCCGATGCGGACGGGCTTGGGATCGGTATATTCGAGGAAGCGGTCGCCGTCGAGCGCAATCGCGATTGTGTCTCCATGCACAGTCACGTCGAATGCGTGCCACTCGTCGGCGGACGGAAATTCATCCGCTGCCATTTTCTCTCTACGACGCCCCACGAGGTTGGCAATCGGATATGGATTGTCCGGCGGGGCGATATTCAGCTCGTAGCAGTCGCCGGCCGGATTCGTGGGCTTGATGGGCGTCCGCAGAAAGATGCCGCTGTTCGTGTTCGCTGCGGCTTTGAATTCGACATGCAGCTCGTAGTCGGCCCATTCCGTCGTCGTCATCAGAAAGCCGGCCGCACCGCCCGAAGTGCGAACCTCGCCGTCAACCACCTCCCACTTGGCCTCACCCGTCGGCTGCCAGCCAAACAGCGTCTGGCCGTCGAATAATTGGATCCAACCCTTTTCCACCAGCTCTCGCGGCAACAACTCCGGCTCGGCCGAAACGGCCGTACTGCCAACTGCTGCAGAAATCAATAGGCCCAAAATTGCACGATACATGACAATCACCATAAGGCATTCGCCACAGAGTCCACAGAGATCACAGAGTTGGATTTGAACCGCTAATCGACGCTAATGTTCGCTAACGAAGAGACTGTTGTTCGATGTATCTGTTTATTAGCGCCAATTAGCGAATATTAGCGGTGATTCCTGCGTTCTCTTCTCGGTGCCCTCTGTGTGCTCTGTGGCAAAATTATTCCTCAATTTCGAGTCGCACTTCGCCCACCAGTCCGCCGGGCAGACGCGTGGTGATATCGTCGTTGGCAAGTGTCGCGTCGTCAAGCGGCGGATGCTCGACGACGATGTCGAGGTGATTGCGCTCACGGAGCCACTCGGTGATGTCGTAGCGGCCGGGCGGGTTGCTGGGGCCGATGGTTCCCAACAGATCGCCGGCCAGGCTCACCGTACCGCACGATCGCGGCGGCTCGACGACCAGCCACACGCGCTGGCCCTCATCGAGTCCCGTAGGCATTTGGAAGGTCCGCCGATAACGGACGCGGCCGCGGAAGTCGCCCCCAAAAACGGCCGACCAATCGGCCGGCATCTTGGCCCGCACCGCCGCGGGCAGATCATCGGTCGAGCGGTCCCAGCCGCCGCCACCGCGCACGACATACCGCTCGAGCGGCTCCAATTGCCAGGGACCACGAAGCCGAATGGTATAGGGTTCGGGCGACAATCGATTGCGGATTGCGGATTGCGGATTGCGGATTGCGGATTGCGAATCAATTGCCTTCAATCCGCAATCCGAAATCGACAATCCGAAATCCGATCACTCCGGCATAAAATGCTGACTGACGCGGACCTGCCGAATCGCCCGGCTATCGCGCTCGTACGCCCGCACCAATACCTGCGCGCCGCGCAGCGGCTTGTCATACGGCGGCGCCGTTTCGCGCTCGCCCACGTCGTCGATCCCCATAATGGTGGCTTGAACAATGTTTCCGGTTGCCGAATCAACGTAGTTGCCGACGTCGTCCAAGCCGTTGATCCCTTCGTCAACCGAACTATCGCCATCATCGTCGCGCCCGTTATTCTCATAGTGGAACGACCACGTGTCGTAGACGGCGTAACCCGGAGCAAGTTGATTGCCGCGGACATCGCTCAGCGCGCGGGGAATAAAGAACCAGGGACTTGTCGCGGAAGAATTGGTGAACACGGGCGGATTGTGCAAGTGTGGCAACGGCAGATTGAAATCGTATTGGTAACCCATGTCCACGTATGCACCTTGGCCAACCAGGGGAAACTTTGCGCCGCCGCGGCCGATTGCCGAAACGGCCCCGTTCCTGTTGTCGGGATCATCCGTATACGCCGCGGTCCAACCCGGATCGCTCGGCTCCACGATAACTCCCACGTTCGACGCCGGGTCGGTCAGGTCGTCGCGGACGCCGAACATCGGCGCGCCAGGATCATACACCCGCACGTCGAACGCCAGCGCGTCGGTCATCATGACGTCCTCGCCGCGGCGGGTGCCCCACAGCGGCACCGGACCGAGAACCACGCGTACCACTTCACCTTTATCGTTCAGCATCGCCCGCGCCGTGGCGGACATGCCGCTTTGATCGTTGACATAAGCCAGTGGACGGACAGTAAACAAATTCGAAGAATTGTTAGCTTGTTGCGTCGCATCAATCAGATACGACAACACAATCCCGCCTAACGGTGCGCCGGTAAGCTGGATATTGGCGGTTGCGTCGGCGCCGGAAGGGCCACCAATTTCCGGATCACTCACGAACGAAACGTCGGCAGGGGTGCTGGGGTACCCGCGGCCAACTGAAATTACTGGGTAGGGAAACAAACGCGTCGGAAAGAGTCCCGAACCCGTTCGGTAGTGGAACCCAAAATGCCCGAACCGATTCTCGCGCTTCGTAAGATCGCCAAGTGTGTTGGCCATAATCTTCCACCGCTGCAGGTTGTGGTCCCATTCCAGCCGCACGGATAAATCGTATCGGTCTTGAAACGCAACCAGCGCCGCCAATGCGTCCACCACATTATCCTTGTCGTCGTTGCGAAGCACTCGCACTAGGCCGGGCTCCGCTTTGAAGGACTTCCCACCGCCCGGCTCCGTGAATACGCCCGTAGTGGGATTGGCTATCTCGAGATAAGGATTGACCCACGGCGCGATTAATAGCGTACGGCGGTAGATTGTCCGCATCCCCGGCTCGCCGAAGAAACGATCTGGATTCTCGGCTTCAACCGGATTCTCGATTGCAAACCAGACGACTTCTGCCAACGTCGACTCACCGGTGTTATATGTCCAGTCACGGAACTGGGCAGGCTGATTGGCTTGATCCCGAACGCGTGGCACGCGTCCGACGAACGGCTCGTTCTCGTTGCGGACCGTTAGCATCAGGATGTCGTCGTAGTCGCCCAGGCCGCTGGCACGCTTGAAGCTATCGGGCGATTGATAGTGGGCCTCCCACTCATTGGCATCGATCCGGCCATTCCCGTTCGTGTCGGTCGCGCCGTTGTTGCGCGGGATGATCGACAGAGCAGGATCTAGCTCGGGATTCTGCGGAAAGGGAGGATCCACCCCGTCCGTCAACAGGCTCGGATACGAATCCCGGTACTGCCCTTCAATAATCTCGATGTAGCCGTGATTCGAATCGGACCGCTGCCAGGTGAGGCCGGGACAGGTTGCGCCTTGCAGGTCCTGCTGCAGCACGTTGCGGACGTGCCGCATCTGGTTGCTCATTTCGATCGTCGCCCGACGTTTGGTGACGCTGCTGCTGACGTTGGCGAACAGCGTCGCCACCGCGGCCATCATCACCAGTGTGATGGCCATCGCAATCAGCATTTCGACAAGTGTAAAGCCAGTGCGTCGGGTGGCTGGGGTCGAGCTCGAAGCGAGCCCCCAGAAAGTCCGCGCGCTGGGGGCTCGGCCGGACCTCGACCCCAGGCACCCACCGGCGTGCAGCGAACGTAACATGAAAAGAGTCCTCTCGGGCCAACCGCCCAGGCCCCTGCCGGGCAGCCCTGTTCCACTATCCATTATGGCACTGCCAAACGAATAGGTCGAGGGAACTCCCCGGGGTCGGGAGTCTTTTTCGACGGACAACGCCAGACAGCGAACCGGCTTTCCAGTCGAAAAAGAGTCCCGACCCCCTCGCATCAAAAATATAGCCGACCCCTTCTGGGTCGATTCGCGGCCCGCCAGTCCTTTCAGTGTTTGGATTGATGCAAAGAGACCGGGAGATTGGGAGACCGGCCAGGATGGCCGGGCTATGTGTTGTTCTACGGCGGTGCTGCATCTCCTGGCCCACCGCCCGCCGCCTTTTCCCGCCGGGCCGCCACAATCGATGCCACAATCGACACGGCCAGCAGCGACACGATCACTGCGAGCGACGCCCAGTGCGGCAGCTCCCACCACTGATGGAGCACCATCTTCACGCCGATGAAGATCAATATCGCGCTCAGGCCGTAGCTCAGGTAGCGGAACAAGTTCATCACGCCGGCCAGCAGGAAATACAGCGCCCGCAGCCCCATGATCGCGAACACGTTCGACGTGAACACGATGTACGGCACCTTGGTGATGCCGAAGATGGCCGGCACGCTGTCGATCGCGAAGACCACATCCGTGCTCTCGATCACCAGCAGCACCAGGAACAGCGACGTGACGAACAGCCGGCCGTCCTGGCGGACAAAGAACTTGTCGCCATGCGTACCGTGCGCCACGCGCAGGTATTTGCGGGCGAACCGCAGCACGATGTTCCGATCCGGGTCGGGATCGACACCGTGCGCCCCGGCCAGCTTGATGCCCGTGTAAATCAAAAACAGCCCGAACGCCTCCAACACGTACTTGATGTGGATCAACTGGTTGGCGGTGAGAATGAAGGTCAGCCGCATCACGATCGCGCCCAGGATGCCCCAGAACAGGACGCGGTATTGGTACTTGAGCGGCACGCCGAAGAACGCGAAGATCACCACGAACACAAACACGTTGTCCATCGACAACGACCATTCCACCAGGTAGCCCGTGAAAAACTCGATGGCGTGCCGCTGCCCGGCCCACGACCAGATCCACGCGTTGAACACAATCGCCAGGCTACACCAGAACAGCGTCCACAGGGCCGATTCGCGGAGCGTCGGCTCGTGCGAATGGCGATGGAAGACGAACATGTCCAACACCAGCAGCACGACCGTGCCGGCACAAAACGCGACCCAATAGATGGCGGGCACGTTGAGTTGATTTGCCGGCAATGCGGCGGCATGTTGGGCAAGTAGCAGTGACAGCACGTTTCAAAGCTCCCGGCAATACGTGGGGCCGCCGGCCGACTCGTCAGGGATGCGTAATCATAGAAGGTGACTGGATTTGCAGCAACCGGCGCGACGAGCGAACACGATCACGGGACGCCGGCGCCGAATGTCGCACCCCTCGAAACCGCGTGCTAGCTCCCGACTCCGGTGGTCCGCTCGCCGATAACCCAGATAATTGGCCGTTCCGGCCACTACTCAGGCGACGATCGTTCCACGGAAGGCACGCGATGAGAGCGCGACGGATCGGACTCAAGCGCTGCGGCGCGGCAGGGCTGCTGGGCAGCGCCGCGCTCATGTTCGCCGCCGCCTGGGCGGCCGGCCAATCGCCGGCCGCCGACACGCGCGCGACTGAAAGTTTTCGTAGCGCGGTCGCGTTGCAGAATCGCGGTCTCTACGACCTGGCCGCGGCCGAATGGGCCGCGCTGCTCGAGGCGCATCCGCACGATCTGCGGGCGCCCCAGGCCCGATTACACCGTGGCGTCTGCCTGTTCACGCTCGAAAAATATGTTGAGGCGGCGACCGAATTCGAGCGCGTGCTGGCCGAGGGCGCGTCGCTGGATGCCACCCTGCGCGAACAGGCGCAAACCAATCTCGGGCTGGCTCAATACAATGTGGGTCGAATCACATCCGACGCGGCCGGCGAGCAGGCATTCGACGCCGCCCTGGCCACGTTCCAATCGCAGCTGCGGCAGTTTCCGAACGGACCGCTCGCGCCGCAAGCCGTTTTCTACCAGGCTGAAATCGCTTACGCCCGTGGCGATCTGACGGCTGCAATTGCCGGCTATCAGAGCTTCAGCACCAAATTCGTCGAGCATCCGTTGCGAGCCCAGGCGCTGTACGCCTTAGGCGTCGCCCAGCAGGAGAACGACCAGCCGGCCGAAGCCGTCGGCACGCTGCAGCACTTTCTTTCGAAGTTTCCCAACCATGCGCAGGCGCCCGACGCACATATGCGGTTGGCCGAATCGCTATTTTCCCAGGCGCAAGTCGAGCGGCGCGAACGGCGGCTGACGGCGGCCAACAGCACGCTTACCCGGCAGTTGTCGACCTACCCGCACCACGAGCTGGCCCCATCGGCCCGCCTGACGCGAGCCACCGTACGCCATGACCTGAATCGCTACACGGACGCATTGGACGACGTCAGGGCACTGCTGGCGACGCGACCGCCGCGCGCCATGCGGTCCGACGCGCTGCTGGTCCGCGGCATGTGTCAGGCAGCGCTCGAACGGCCCGCCGACGCGATTCAAACTTTTGAATCGATCCTGAACGAAGACGCGTCGTACGGTTCCGCCGACCGCGTCCTCTACGAGCTGGCCTGGGCGTACGCCGCGTCGAACCAGCCGGAACGATCGACGGCCAGCTTTCATCGTCTGGCCGCGTCGCACCCGGACAGTCCGCTGGCCTCCGAATGTTGGTTCCGCGTCGGCGAGACGCAGTATGCGGCGGGTAACTTCGCGGCTGCGGCCGACAGTTTTCAATCGGCCCAGCGTCTGAGCAAGAACGCCGAGCTTCATGAAAAAGCGTTCCACAAACGCGCCTGGGCCCTGTTTTCTATGGGCCAATTTGCCGAGTCCGAGCAGGCATTTGCCGAGCAGCTCTCGCATTTTCCAGCCGGTCGATTATCGGCGGATGCACGGATCATGGTGGCCGAGTCGCGGTTCGCCGTGGGCGACTATGACGGCGCATTTGAAATCTATCTGCCGGCGCTCGACGCACACGCCGGCAGCAGCGAGGTGCGCGGCGTTGCGCTGTTGCACGCGGCGCGGGCAGCCAATCAATTGGATAAGTGGGCCGTCAGCCTCGAACTATTGGAACGCTGCGAACGTGAATTCCCGAACAATTCCTGGGTGACCGAAATTCGCGGCGAGCGCGGTTGGGCCTTCTTTCACCAGGAAAAGTGGGATGACGCTTGGCGCGAGTTTGAATTCGTGGCCGCCAATCGGGCGGATGCTTTGGGTGCCCGGGCCCGCTTCATGCTCGGCGAGATTCAATTCGCCCGCAAACAGTACGATGCCGCCGTGCGGACGTTTTTCAAGGTGGCCTACGGCTACGGCGGCACCGCCGCCCCGCCCGCGTTCCATCGCTGGCAGGCGGAGGCGACGTTCGAGGCGGCCCGCTGTCTGGAGCAAACCCGCCGACATGATTCCGCGCGCCGACTATATCGCGAACTGCTCACCTATTATCCCGAGAGCCCCAAGGCGGCCCACGCTCGCGTCGCGCTCGACGGCTTGAAGACCCGCTGAGTCTTGTTCGCGGCTGAATGAAACCGGCGATGACTCATAAACGCCATAGTCGTCACGATTTAATCCAGCGCCAATGTGGCGGGACAAACCAGCAGTCGCGGTTCGCCGTCGTTGTCAGCCTGGTGGTGCATGTGCTGCTACTGCTCGTGCTTTATCAGCAGCGGCTCGCGTACCTCGCGGACGCAACCCGACCGCACGAGTTGATTGCCGATACGTCGCCGCCGAAGGAATCGCCCGACGCTGAGTTCCGGTTCGAATTGGATGCGGACTCGCCCGAGCGCACAGCCATTCAAGAATCACTTGCGACGGATCAGCCGGCCCCGGCACCTGGCGGACTCGGTCGCCGCCGGGGCGCTCCGGCGCCATCCACGCCGAAGCGCACCGAGCTCAGCCGGCGCGACGTCGTCGGTGCATTCTTGCCCGATTCGGCGGCAACGATCGTAGCACCCCCGGTCGATGCCACCGAGTCGGCCGAGCGAGCCGCTAGCGCGTCGGAGCCAGAGCTACCGGTCACGCGCCTAGCGCAGCTCGGTCCCCGCCAGCGCGTTGCCGAACCGCAGACGGCGAACGCACAAAATTCGAGCCCAGGGCGAGGCCGGCGGCAAGTTGCGGCCGCGATGCTGCCCGAGATGTCATCTGAGGCCGAGCGATCGATGGCAGAGACGGCTTTCGCCACGAGCCCCAGCGACGCACCGGCGGCCAGTCTCGATCGATCGCCCGATCCGGCAACGTTTCACCTGCCGCGAACCACAGCGAATAATCTGGCCCGCACACTGAGCGGCAGCGGCATCGATCGGCCGCGCCGCAGCCGCAGTCCGATTCCGGCCGCGCCGATCGTAGCAACACTGCCGGTCACGGTCCGACGCCCATCCCCCGCCTACGCCCATCGCGGCCGCGGTCAACTCTCGCTCGCCGACGCCGGCCGGGGCCGACCGTCGGCGGAAACCGACGCGGCGATCGAGCTGGGCCTCGAATACCTGGCCCGCATCCAGCTCGAAGACGGCCACTGGGAGTTTCAGTACCTGGGCGAGGACGCCGACGCCCAGGAAACCGAGCGGATCATCATTCGCGCCGACGCGGCCGCTACGGGGCTGGTACTCGTCGCATTCCTGGGCGCCGGACACGACCATTTCGGCGGTCGATACGCGCACAACGTGCAGGCCGGTCTCGATTACTTGAAGCGCATTCAATCGTCCAGCGGCGAGTTATTTCCCGAGCGCGAACTTTCCGCCAGCCAGGTGGCTCGCTTTTACGGCCACGGCATCGCCACGCTCGCGCTGTGCGAGGCCTACGGAATGACGGGCGACTCGGAGCTGCGGCAGCCGGCGCAGGCAGCCATCGACTTTCTTACCGCCACGCAGCACCCGCAACTCGGGGGTTGGCGCTATGTGGCCGGCATGAATACCGATTTGTCCGTCAGCGGATGGCAGCTCGTCGCGCTCAAGAGCGGCGAGCTCGCAGGCCTGTCGGTCCGCGGCGACAGTTACGCGCGGCTCCGCACGCTCGTCGAACAGTGCCGCGAGCCGGACGGCGAGAGAGCGCGATTCTGTTACAACCCGTGGGCTTCACCGACCGATCCGCTCACGCGCCACGGCCGGCAGCCGAGCACCGTCATGACGTCGGTCGGCTTGCTGATCGAGCTGCAGCTCGCCGCCGACCCGTCCAATGAGCGGTTGCGAATGGGCGCTGACCATTTGCTCGCCAATCTGCCGCAATTCGGCGACGTGGCCACGCCCGCGCCGACCGGCACGCTGGGCAACCCCCAACGCGACACATACTACTGGTACTACGCGACACAAGTGATGTTCCGGCTGGGCGGCGAACATTGGCAGCAGTGGAACGATCGGCTGCAGCCGCTCCTGGTCACGTCGCAGACGACCGACGGGCCACTCGCGGGAAGTTGGGATCCGCACCGACCGGTGCCCGACAAATGGGCCAGTTACGGCGGCCGGCTCTTTGTCACGGCGATGAATTTGCTATCGCTGGAGATCTACGACCGCCACCTGCCGCTGGATCCGGCCACGCCACCTCGGATTGCGGATCGGCCGAAAGAATAACGCTAGAGCAAAATACGAAATTCCGTTCCATGGGGTGCCTGGGGTCGAGCGTCAGCGAGCCCCCAGATTCGGTAGTACTGGGGGCTCGGCTCAGCCTCGACCCCAGCCACCCGGCCGAAAGAATAGCGCTAAGCAGCGGCTCGCGCTGTGCCAGCCATCCAACTGAAGCGGCGGCCAACCAGCTCGGCCAGCAGCTCGTCGTAGGGTCGATAGTGCTCCCGCAGCAGCGCCGCCATGTGGGGAGTGATCTTCTCCGAGTAGTACCCGCGGTTGTAGACCTTCTCCGGTTTGACCTCGCACGGCTCCACGCCGACGAATTGGAACACGCGCTGGCATGTCGCGCTGGTGTCGGCGAACAAGTCGGCACTGTCCAGAACCAGCACTTGATGAAGCGGATAGAATTTCAAGATCGTTTCAATCTGCAGCGCGTAGTAGCCACGCGCCACGTGAGTCCGCATCTTCGGGGCGCCTCGCTGCAGCGCCAAACCGAATTCCGGCCGCCATACGCTTTGTCGCAGCTCCTCCTCCACGGCCTGCTCAAAGGGGCGCATGTCGCGATAGCGAGTCTTGGCGTGCTGATACCCGGAAAAAGCGCGCGACACCGGGTCCCGCAGCACGACGATGATCCGTGCGTTGGGCAGGACGGCGTGCATGCGGGGAATGGCCGCCGGCGTGGACATATACGACGGCGACGCTTCCAGTACGTGCCCGTTCACCTTCGCGACGCGGCTCCGCAGCGGAAACCGCGACCGATACCACTCGACGGAGCGGTCCGCGTGTCGCGAGAAATAGTCGATCTCTTTCGAGCTGCCCGGCAACAGCCGAGGGTGCTTGATGAGATAAGCAAACAATTGCGTCGTGCCCGCCTTTTGCGCCCCGGCGATGACGACGGACGGCAACTGGCGATACTGTTGCGTGGCCCGCCGCCACAGAGTGGGAATAAAATTCCTGACGCGCTGCGATGCCTGCCGCGCTCCCCGAAAGATCGGGTGCCGCCGCAGCCGGCGAGTGTAATACCGCCATTCGCGGGGTGAATCGGCGTCGGGTTCGACGTGCGAAGAGAAGTTGGACATGCCAGCGCGCAAAGTGCAAGAATCAAGTAGTGCGATGTCGGCAGAGAGGTGCCACGCTTCGCCCGGCCGTTACTGGCCGAACTCCGGACGCCGTTTGCCAAGCTGGCCCTGGAGCCGCTGCACGATCGCGCTGTGCATCTGGCTCACGCGGCTTTCCGATAGATCGAGCGTCGCGCCGATCTCCTTCATCGTCAGCTCTTCGTAGTAGTAGAGGATGATGATCAGCCGTTCGTTGCGGTTGAGGCCCTTCGTCACGAGCCTCATCAAGTCGCCCTTTTGAATCCGCTTCGTCGGGTCTTCGCCCTTTTTGTCTTCGAGAATGTCGATCTCGCGGACGTCCTTGTAGCTGTCGGTTTCGTACCACTTCTTGTTCAGGCTGATGAGATTCACGGCGTTGGCGTCGCTGATCATCTTTTCCAGCTCGGCGACGCTGATGCCCATTTGCGTGGCCAGTTCGTTTTCGTTGGGCGAGCGGCCGTTGCGGGCCTCCAGCGACTTGATCGCCTCGTTCAGCTTGCTGGCCTTCGAGCGCACCAGCCGCGGCACCCAGTCCATCGTCCGCAACTCGTCGAGCATCGCGCCCCGAATTCGCGGCACGCAGTACGTTTCGAACTTCACGCCGCGCGTCAGGTCGAACGCGTTGATCGCGTCCATCAGGCCGAATACGCCGGCCGAAATCAAGTCGTCCAGCTCCACACCGTCCGGCAAGCGCGACCAGATTCGCTCGCCGTTGTACTTCACCAGCGGCAGATATTGCTCCACCAGCACGTTACGGAGCCGCTGGCTGGGAGCGGCCTTGAACTCCTTCCAGACTTCGGCAATTTCTTCCGGCGAACAAACCCTTCTCGATGTTGCAACGATGGACATGCGATCCTCCCTGATCGGCCGACAGGCTCCCTGCGGAGCGGCGTCGAAATCCTTCTCGACGGTCGATTGATAAGTTCGTTACGTGTTGAAAAGTCAGGTGTCAGATGTCAGGTGTCAGTTTCAACATCTGACACCGGACACCTGTCACCTGGCACCTTCCTGAGCGTGATCTGCCAGTTGCTGCTCCAACCGCGTGCGTACTGATTCGTCGATTGTGTTTTGGGCGAGATGCCCGAGGATGGCCCCCAGAACGGCAAACGCGGCCAGCGAGACTGTGGCCGAGGTGAGAGTCCCTTCCACGCCTCCTGCGGACACCAGCCCACGGCCGATCACCACTGCCATGGCCAAGGGACCCAGGATGCCGGCGTAGATTCGACCCATGCTGACTGACTAAGTTGCCGTTAAAAATGCCGCAAATTCGCCAGATTGACAATTCCCGGCAGACCGGTGCCGTGTCGCAGGTGATCGACAGTTGGCGCGGCGCGACTTGAACGATTTTGATCGACATCGGCTAAATGCATTCATGCGTGGCATGTTTTCGCGGCGACAGCCGCGTAAGCATGCATCAAGGCGTAGGAGACATGCTTACGACACTGCGCGTCGAAAGCATTGCACCCGTTGTGGTCGTCGACGACAGCACGTCGTCGACTGCGTGCCCCAACCACAACACTTCGCGTGCGAACGGCGAGTTTGGCGATTCCCACACCCGCGGAACGCGCGCGGTCCCAGCGGCATCCATGGCAATGTGCTGCGGCAGCGCCGGCAGCGCCGGCACGCGACAGCCCAGGAAGCGCTGGCACGCGGCTGTGAGCCGGTGCGCGACATCGTCCGCCGCCGCACTGCTGTCGTATTGATTTGCCAGCACGCGGAGGTCACCGGCAACCGACTCGGCCTCACTGAGCTTGATCGCCGCGTAAGTATCCATGACGGCTACATCATCCGTCGTGGTCACGAGAATCACCAAGCGGGCTCGCAGCCAGAACCGCCGCGTCCAGGAGCTCAATCCGCTGCCGACGTCGACCACCAGCACGTCGGCCACGTCGCGCAGCGTCTGCA
>JBIOWO010000171.1:0-4119 GCA_044868555.1 Lacipirellulaceae bacterium
CTGCCCTTTTCCGCCCCCATCCGCCCCCATCGCCCCCACCGCCCCCGAGATTTTTCTTGCAGCCCAATCCACCCTTGGTAAACTGAATGTATCGTGGCGACAGTGTCGATTGCCGCCCCGACCGCAACTGCGCGTCTCCTCATTCCTTATCCCCTCTCCCTTGGGGAGGCGGTTAGGGTGAGGATTGCTTGGGGCGAACGCCCCGCCGGCAGTTGGTCCCGGAACAGACTTTTTGCAGAGAACTACTGACCAGTTTCCGCCAGACGTTTCTGGCTGCTGAGGCCTCTTGCGATTTTGCCATCCGGCGAATCCCCGTCGCTGCACGGCCGAGCCAACCGGCTCCGACCGCGCCCGACTCAGACTCGCCCCCGGCCGGCCGCATCGGAGTTTTGCCATGGGGCGTGCCCGATCCATCACGCGTAACACGGTCCGCATCCTCGGCGGCGCGATGCTCGTTGCGCTGTCGTCCGCGTCCGCGCTCGCGGTGCCGTCGATCGATCTGAGTCTAAACGTGCTGTACGCCAATCCGGCCAACCCCGTTTCCGGCGGCAACTGGGAATTGGTCGCCAAGACCAACGCCGACGGCTTCGGCCTGGCCGGCTTGAGCGCTCTCGTCACAAACATTGCCACCGCCGTAAACACGGCGCCCCGCGGCTTCGTCAACGGCACCGACCCGGCCGGCTTCGCATTCCTCACGAACACGCCCGATCCGTCCGGCTTTCGCAATCTCACGCTGGGGCAGGTGCAAGCCTTGGGCGCAGAACAGTCTGCATTTTATGGTGTCGGCACGCTCACCAACGGCGCGCCCAACTATCCAATGAAGCCCGTCGGCAGCAATTCCATCGGACCCGCATTCACGACGCTCACCAATGTCAACGGCGTGGCCTGGGCCGCCACCAACACGTTCAACGATCCCGCTTGGGTCACCGCCGCGAAGTTGGCCACCGGCACATTCGCTGCCGGCGTCACGCCCGCCTTCTACGCCAACGGCCCCGACGTCAGTCGCGGCAACGTTTTCACTTCGCTCGGCACGTCGATGGCGTTCGGCGCCATCACGCCCGAATCGATCGTCGCCACCACGATCGTCCGCACCAACTTCGTCGCGACACCCTCGAACGGCGACTACAATCACAACGGCATCGTCGACGCCGCCGACTACATCGTGTGGCGCAATACGCTGGGCCTGACATCGCCGCTGGATGCGGACGGCGATGGAAGTGGAACGATCGATGACGGCGACTATACCGTGTGGAGAATGAAGTTCGGAAATGTGATCGGTCCCGGCAGCGGCGCAGCGCTCGGCGCATCGACCGTGCCCGAGCCGGCCGCCGCAACGCTGCTCGCAATCGGCGCAACATTCCTGCTCCGCCGCACCCGCCGCCCACTCCGCCGCTCGCGGCTTAGCGCCTCCCAAAAATCCGCGCCCGGCAAGCCCGCCGCGGATTTCGGCGAGCCCGCTTTCCCTGGACTGAGCTTGCCGAAGTCAGCGGGCGGGACGCGGGGCGGGACGCACGGCGGGACTCCTGCCGGGACACCTCTCCCGACCCCCGCCGCCCAAAATTCCGGCCAAACTGCCGCCCGCCCCACCCAACACCGAACTATTTTTCGCCAGTTTTCAGGCCGTTTTTCCCAATTACTAAATTCCTGTGAAAAAAGATTAATTGAAGGTGGAAACTGCTTGACAGCCTCGAAAACCGGGAACATAATGCCCAAAGGTAGTCGGGCCGCAGGTGTCTCTACTAGTTGGGGTCACCTTTCCGGTCGACCGAATTGCGCTTCGTGTAGCAGGCACACTCCGTGTGCCGTAGCAACTGCAAAGACTTTTTTGGGGAACGCTCATCGGGGCTGTGCGGGGCAGAAACAAAAGTAAGTCCGCCGAACTGAGGCGGGCAGACAACAACGACGGCCAGCCCGTCGCCTGTCAGCGCCATCATGAGTTTTGAAGTGAGTGAGCCGGGTCGTCCTCGACCCCGATTGTTTTGTAAGGACGCGCTGACGCGCGTGGAGAGTGGTAGATCGCTGCGGCGGCTGCGAAGCTTCGCTCAGCAACTCTGATCTGTATCTCATTAAGAGGGTGGAGAAATTCTAATGTCCTGGAAGAGCTTAGTTACAACGGGTTTGTTGTGCATCATCGCCTCGCCGGTATTTGCGGCGAATCCGACGCTGACGATTACCAATGCGCCGGCGTTGGATCCGGCCACAGGCGAGTACATCTGGACTGTCGCCATTACGCCGACGACCGGTACATCGCCAGCTGCGGCCGAATTGGGCTTCCGAGAAACGGTCACCGGCGCGCAGATCAACAGCGCGACCACAGGTAGTTTATTTGACGGCACCAATACGCAGAACCCCGGCACCCAAATCTTCACCTGGGAAACGACCGACCCGGGCGCCAATGGTAAGCCGGTCGGTTTGCAGACCAACCTCACCCTCGACGAAATCTTCGCGTCGATGGGCAGCGAGGCCGACCTCCCGGCCGGTGCGTCCACCTACTTGACGATCCGCAGCGACGGCCCAACCAGTTCGCGGCTGACGACCAGCCTCGAAGTTCTGGGCAAGTACGGCACCGGTTCGAATAAGGGCCGGATCGCGGAAATCACGTCCGGCACGAACGCCACCAATTACGACGTGTATGCCGGCGTCGCCACCCGAACGGTGCAAGACGGCGACGTGAACCTCAGTGGCACGGCCAACGCCTCTGACTTCCTGATTATCCAGAACAATCTGAACAAGAACACCGGCCAACATTGGGGCACCGGCGATTTGAATGGCAGCGGCACGACCAATGCCTCTGACTTCTTGATCCTTCAGAACAATCTGAATAAGTCCGGTGGTTCCAACCCAGGACTTACGATCAGTGCCCCCGGTGCAGGCGGCGGCTCGTCGCTGGGTGCCGGAAGCGTTCCCGAGCCGGCTTCGATCGTCCTCTGCGGTCTGGCGGTGCTTGCCGGACTCGGCCTGATTCGTCGTCGTTAATTAAGATTTTAAGTGGTTCGTTGGGAGCCTGAAAGCTAATGGTTGAAGGTTGATCCACCTGGAGGGCCCGTCGGCGGGTGGATGGCAGGTAAGGCGGGTGCTTGCTGTGAGTTCTTCAACATTTCATTCAGTTTTGCAAGGGAAAAAGAACATGCTTCGCAACTTGTTTGTGCTACTGATTATTGTGGTCGTAGCCGTGTGCGCTACGCCGACTTTTGCGGCAACCGTCACCTATGCCTTGAATACCGCGGGAAATAACTGGTCGCTCACCGCCCAGGCGAGTCTCGGCGATAACTTTGGTATCGCTGGCTATGCGTTTCCGCTTGCTGGCGGCATCACCACCCTTAGCCACAGAACCATCAATTCGGGTTTCGGCAATGGCCCTGGTGGCACAAGCGGATCAATTGGTTTTACCGCTGTGCGGACGGCAGACGCTAGTTTGAATTACGTTGCGGCCGGTATCGACACGACGCAGGCTAATCCGCCCATCATTCGCGGTCTTGGCCAGGAGGCGAGCGACTTGGCTATGAAGGGTATTACGGCCTTCGCTCCTGTCAATGGCGACAATCCATGGGCGGTGCCTTTGGTAATCGCCACGGGAACTTGGTCCGGTGTGGCGCCGACCGTCGCTAAAACCGGCGATTTGGGCGTCAATATCTTTACGTTAGGCACGGGTGTTGAGACCGCGGCTGCGCAACTCGTCGACGGCAGCAGCAGCGGCGGCGTCGCGCCGAACATTGTGCTTAACGCTTTGGGTGAACGCGAGATTGGGGCAGGCATAATCAACGCGGTCGGCATGGCGACCGGCGATCTGCCGATTACCTGGAGCGGATTGACGTCGACCCTGGGCTCGCCAGCGATTGCCGCCACGTTGGATGCGGCCGGCAACTTCAGTTGGAATCCGGCCGGCTCGAAGGCTGGCAAGAAGGGTAGCGGCGCGGTCAAGTATCAGTGGACCGCCACGGCCACGAATGCGACTGGCCCGGACACCGATGTGGCGTTCGAAGTCATCCTGATTCCGGAGCCGGCCACGATCTCGCTGCTCGGCCTGGCGATGGTTGCCTGCGTCGGCGTCCTCCGCCGCCGCGGCTAGGAAACGCTTGTGTAGTTGGAACGCTAATTGATTGTTGCGAAGCTTAGAGG
>JBIOWO010000172.1:0-36453 GCA_044868555.1 Lacipirellulaceae bacterium
CGGAGTTTCACGCGATCCGACAGCGCAGCGCCCCGTCACGTACTCACCACCGACCCAGGATGGGTCGGCTATTTGCGGCGACCCGACCCCTTCTGCGCTGCCCAAAGATGTGGATTTGACTGCCTACGGCAAAGGCAGTGCTAGCGCAGCGGCACTCCAGTCGTGAATCTTAATATAAGTCGTTGAATTGTAAAAACTCCTTGTGTTACAGGCGTTTTCAGCGCTTGTCGAGCAGCGGCGGCGAAGCAGGATCAGCCGTTTGGCACAGTGATTGCTAAATGCACACGTCGGCATGACAAACTTACGAATTGCGAATCAAAATTCATAACTTCGCAAGTCTATCTGCCGACAACAAACGACTCTTGCCTGGGTCGGATGAATGTCCCCTTGGGCTCGGGTGCTCTTTTCCGCCTGGGAGCACCCGGGCCGGGGCACTCAACGAACGGGCCTTAGATACGAGAATTGCAGCCGTCTGCGACAGGAGTATTGAGACGTAAAACGAGCCAACCGAATGCCCTCAGAGGCTTGGGCGGGTATTCCGCCTGGCCCGCCCAAGCCTGGGCATTTCCGGTGAGGCCGCAGGGATGCGATCCGCTGCCACAAACCTTTGCGAATTATGAGTGCCGCGGAACCCAGGTGCCGAGCAAGTTTCACGATCGTCCAACCGAATGCCCACAAAGGCTTGGGCGGGTTTTCCGCCTGGCCCGCCCAAGCCCGGGCATTTCTTCTCCGCGATAACGCGATGTTCGCACGCGATTCCGCCCAGCCACGTGGCAGTGTGCCACCCTTGGAGCCAGAAGGATGCCCCAATGGCTTGGGTGGATCTACCGCCTGATCTGCCCAAGCCGGGGCGTCTCTGTGAGGGGTGAGAGGTCGGAGGTCGGTGGCCAGAGAGGGATTGGGGATCGTCGCTCCGCGGCATACAATGGCACATCTCTGCCATTTGTTCAATAAAATTCTGGGCCGGTGTGCGAAGTATTCGTTCCGTCCCTGACCTCTGACCTCTCACCTCCGGCCTCCTCCGTATGAAACTCATTATCGCCATTATCCAGCCCAGCAAGCTCGAGGACGTAAAGGCGGCCCTTTCGGAGCGTGAGGTGGTCCGCCTGACGATCATGGACGTGCAGGGCTTTGGCCGGCAGAAGGGGCAGACGGAGGTCTATCGCGGGCATGAGATCACCGTCAATCTGCTGCGCAAAGTGCAGCTCATGATCGCCGTGAACGATCACTTCGTCGAGCCGACGATCGAGGCGATCATTAAGGGCGGCCGTACCGGCCCGACCGGTGAAATTGGCGACGGCAAAATCTTCGTGCTGCCGCTGGAGGATTGCATCCGCATCCGCACGGGCGAACGGGGCGGCGAGGCGATTTAGCCTTTTGCCTCTTTCTTGCAAGACGGATGGGCAACGATTCCACCGCGATTGCTTGCGGAAAGCCCGCATTTTCGTGATGGAGCGCAATCAGGCCGCCGCCCTGCTAGAATCATTCGTCAGTAATGCTATGCGCCCGACGGCTAAAGGTTTCCGACGCCTTCATGACTCCTCAAGTTGAAGTTGAAAGCAGAAATGCGTTGTAACCGACTTGGTGTTTATCTAGCAGTTGTCCTCGCGGCAGTCTGTGCTACGGCAACGGCTAGCGCGGCCGACGAGACTGGGCAGAGCGTCGTCAAGCTGAACGCGACGATTCGCAAGCCGAATTACTTTCGCCCATGGACCAAGGAGGCAGCCAGAAAGATATCCGGCTCGGGCGTCGTTATTGAGGGCAAGCGAATCTTGACAAATGCCCATCTCGTTGAACATTCGAGTGAAGTCTTAGTGCAACTGCGCGGCGGTGGCGATCAGCTCAGCGCAAAGGTGCTGGCAATCGCACCGGGAATTGATCTGGCCTTGGTCGAGCTCACGAATCCGGATTGGCTCAAGGACGTACCCGCATTGCCGTTGGCCGAAGGTCTGCCGGAGCCCAAGTCGCACCTGAGTGTCTACGGTTATCCCACGGGAGGCGACGAGCTTTCGATCACGGATGGAATCGTGTCACGGATCGAATTCTCACAATATTACTACGTTGCATGGGGTGTCAGGATACAAATCGATGCGGCCCTCAATCCCGGAAATAGCGGCGGCCCAGCCGTCGATAACGGAAAAATTGTCGGCTTAGTGTTCAGCAAGATTGATGAGGCTGAGAATATCGGTTTTTTGATCCCGTCCGAGGAGATCCGGCAGTTTCTTAGCGACGTCCAGGACGGAACCTACACTGGCAATCCGCAACTATTTGACGTCTTTCAGACAGCCGAAAACGAAGCGCTGCGGAAGTATTTGAAGATTCCTAGCGACATCACAGGAATGATTGTGACGCTCCCATATCGCAACGAAGAAGAGTACCCGCTTAAAAAATGGGACCTAGTTACTCATGTTGGTTCGCACGGGCTCGATAATCAGGGGTACTCTGACGTGCGCGACGAGCTCCGGATGAGGTTCGGTTACTACGTACCGCTTGTGGCGAAGAATGGTACGGTTGACTTGACCGTCTTCCGCGATGGGCAAAAGAAAGTCGTCTCGGTGCCCGTGTCCCCGAATCGAGACATGTTAATTCCTGGACTCGAGAACAGCAAGTATCCGGAGTATTTTATTCACGGCCCGATCGCGTTCACTGCCGCCACGCAGGAATATTTGCAGGGGTTAGGTGACGACTGGCTGACTAGCCTCACCTTCCGAGAAAGCCCGCTGATTACGCGGCGGTTCGCTAAGCCATCAGAACCTGGCGAGCAACTTGTGGTAATCGCCACAGACCCGTTCCCGAGTTCGACTGTCCGTGGCTACGATGGTCAAGCCGCATCAGTCATTGGACGCCTCAATGGCGAGAAGGTGAAGAATTTGCGGCACCTAGCCGAGCTATTGAGCAATTCCCAGGAGGAATATCTTCGCTTCGAAATGGCGGACCGCACGGAAACGCTCATTTTTGACCGTAGCGAGCTCGCAGCTGACACGGAACGGATTCTCGAAAACGAGGGCATTCGCAATCGCGCGTCGGAGTCGCTGCGAGATGTCTGGGAAGACAAATAGGTAAGGTTCTCTTGAGGTCAGCGGCCAGTTATCGTTCTGCGTAACCGGGGCAATTTCAGAGTAACTCTCGTGGTCGATTTGATGAGGCGCAAACCGGTCGGATTGCTGGTACAATCATCACGCCCTTGAATTCCAGCACGTCGCCCGCATCGATCACTCGACTCGAGTTTCCGTCACCATGCGCGATCACCGATATATCGTCGGCATTTTTTTTGTGCTACCTGCCCTCGTGACAAATGCGCCGGCCCGCGCCGTCGATGGCGTTGAGTCGAGTGTCGTCAAGCTGAACGTGACCCAGCGCGAGCCGGATTTCTTCAAGCCGTGGACCAAGGCGGCGCCGTCGAAGGTATCGGGCTCCGGTGCGGTGATCGACGGCAAGCGGATTCTGACCAATGCTCACGTCGTGATGTTCGCCAGCCAGGTGCTGGTGCAACTGCGGCAGGGTGGGGATCAATACGCCGGCAAAGTGACGGCGATCGCCCCCGGCATGGACCTGGCGATCGTCGAGCTGAATGATCCCTCGAAGCTCGAGTCGGCGCCCGCGCTCGCGCTGGCCGACGAGTTGCCACAGCTCAAGTCGCACATCAGCGTCTACGGTTACCCGAAGGGTGGCGATGACCTTTCAGTGACCGACGGCATCGTCTCGCGGATTGAGTTTGCCAATTACAATTTCGGCGCGGGCGGTGCACGGATCCAGGTCGATGCCGCGCTCAACCCGGGCAACAGCGGCGGGCCGGGAATCCAGGACGGCAAAATTGCCGGGCTGGTGTTCAGCAAGATCGAGGAGGCGGACAACATCGGCTATCTCATTCCGGCCCAAGAGATCGCCGCGTTCTTGGCCGACGTGAAGGACGGGACGTATGTGGGCAATCCGATGATGTTCGACAGTTTTCAGACGTCCGAGAATGACGCGCTCCGCGCGATGCTGCATCTGCCGGCCGACGCGACGGGGATCGTCGTCAATCGGCCTTACCAGGAAAAGGACGAATATCCGCTGAAGATGTGGGACGTCGTGACCCATGTCGGGCCTCACGCGATCGATAATCAGGGGTACGTGGCGGTGCGCGATGGGCTGCGGATGCGGTTCCTGTATTACGTGCCGCTGTTGGCGAAGGATGGCAAGATTGAGCTGACGATTCTTCGCGACGGAGAGAAGAAGGTGGTTCAGGTGCCGGTTTCGCCGGACCGCGAGTTGTTGATCTCGACGCTCAAGGACAAATACCCCGAGTACTTCATCTACGGTCCGCTGGTGTTCACGGCTGTGACACAGGAATACGTGCGGGCGCTAGGCGGGGCAGGGCTGTCGGCTCTGCTCGCGCTCGATAGCCCCATGATCAAGCGGTTACAGGACCAGCCGGACGAACCGGGCGAACAAATCGTTATCATCGCCACGCGGATGTTCCCACACTCGTTGACCAAGGGGTATGAGAACCGGCCGTTCGGCGTCGTCGAGGAAATGAACGGCACGAAGGTAAAGAACCTGCACCATTTGGCCGAGCTGCTGCGCGACTGCGAGGATGAATTCATCCGGCTGGAAATGGCCGACCGGAGCGAATCGCTCGTATTCCGCCGGGACGAATTGAAGGCGGCGACGGAGGAAATTCTGTCGGATGAGGGAATTCGGTACCAGGCGTCGGAAGATTTGCGGGATGTGTGGGAAAAGAATGAATAATTCGTCCATCGACGGGGTATTGGTTGCCCCGCCGTTTTCGCCATGTTAGGATTGCCCCCACGCAATCGGCGGGTGAAACGCGGTGTGTTGGACAACTCCTACACAACAGGCTGGCCAGCAATCATGCGACAGAACCCTATGTGTTCAGGCGCGGCCGTGCTTCGAATTCGACGTGTCCTTTTCGCAAATGCAGTCGCTGCGCAATTCCTGTGCGGAGTCGCGAACACGCTTGCCGACACGTCGATTTCTGCGTCCATAAAATCCGGTGGAAATTGGACCGGCTACGGCGACGATTTCAATCCAAATTGGGTCGGCGAAACCAAACAGATCTATTGGCAGCCACCCGCGGGTTCGCCCTCGTACAGTGGCGTTATGATTTCGTCGGGAATTAATGGATTCGGCAACATGTCTTGGGAGAACAGGCCAATCAAGTTGCTTAGCTCCATTCGGACCGCCACAACCGACACAGTTGCTCGCACTGATTACGCCTGGCACTTGACGACGGCCGAATATGGGGCCACTCCTCGGCAGACTACCAGCGGCGAATTCACGGCGCGCAGCGCCAACTACGCCGAAGTCATCAATCAGGATCAGCTCACATTGGCCCGTGGTTGGGCCGTCGGTGAGCAGCGCTCGGTTGTTGCTGACAACTTGTTCATCGCCCAGGGCCGGATCGGCGCCGGAAGCGTGCTGGAGAAGTCGTTCAGTGGTGCGTCGGAATCGACGGCCCTGGGAGAGTCCGCGCTCGAAGCTCGCTACGAAGTGAGGGAGCCAGTGGCGTTTCGTCTGGCTGGCGGCCTCGGTGGAAGCGACGATGTCGACTTCCAAATCTCGATTGTCGATTACCGTACCAACCGTGTGTTGTACGACTTCACCCGTTCATTAAACCTCGGTCAAAACGGCTCTTGGCAAATCGACTTGGCGGGCACACTCGCACCCGGCACGTATGAGATCCGCTCGCAGGCCAATACGGACGCGGCGGTGCGGGCGGAGAATTTCGCTGCTGTCGACTACGGTGGTGAAGGCGATTTCTCTCTGGCATTTACCGCGGCGCCGGTGGCAAACGCGGCCACGCTCACGCTCCCAACTTTCGCCACAGCCAACGCCCAAATCGCGCGCGAAGCGGAAGAAGATGCGGCCGCGATGGCTCAATTTCTCAAAACGATCGATCCGTCTCCGCTCGCCGCGCCGAGATGGCCCGCATCGTCCTTGTTTTCCCAATCTTTGATCCTCATCTCGGGATCCACAACGACCATAGCCGCGAACAGTGACCCAACTACGGTCCCCGAGCCGTCGACGGTCTTCCTCGTCATAAGCGGGGTAGGCGGTATACTGTTCCGCCGCCGACGGGTGCGCGGAATGTGAAGGCTTCCGATACCGCGACTGGAACAGTTGTGGGTTCGCAACGACGAATTCGTCCCTCTGAAAATGTCCGACCGGAGCGAATCGCTCGTATTCCGCCGGGACCAATTGAAGGCGGCGACGGAGGAAATTCTGTCGGATGAGGGAATTCGGTACCAGGCGTCGGATTCGCTCCGCGATATCTGGGGGAAGAACGAGTAGCGCATTGAATGGCCGTCTGTTCGCCCTTGGCCTAGCAAAGTTTGTCTGACTGCATTGCTCGTCGTCGATTGGCTGACGATCGCAGATCGGCTCTCGGCCCATTCGAGCCACTCACGGCTGGGCTTACGATCATTCACGGCCCATTTCGAAATTCCTCGAAGGAATCTGGTGGACACGGACAGATTCGCGGCCACTAGTAGTGTGTGCATGGAACCGGACCCCCGCAACGACGCTGAACTGGTTGCCAAGACGCTTTCGGGCAACCGCGAGGCGTTTGGGCAACTGTACGATCGCTATGCGCGGATGGTGCGCGTTGTGGTGGCCGGCGTGTCGGGCGATTGGCCTGGAGTGGAGGACATGGTTCAAGAGAGTTTCTTGCGTGCGTATCGCAAATTGCCCGTGCTCGGCGAACCGCAACGATTCGGGCCGTGGATCGTGGGCATTGCCCGACACGTCGGCCGCGAGCGGCGGCGCTCGCTGCGGCGCGATCGGCACGAGTTTCGCGAGCCGCAGAAGTGGGAGATCGAATCGCCGGCCGATGGCCGGACCGAAATGCATGATCGAGACGAATTCGACTTGGTAATGCGGAGGCTGGCAGCGCTAGAGGAACGTGAGCGGCTGGCGATACACGCATTCTTTTTCGAACAGCGAGAAGCGCGGGAAATAGCGGAAATGCTGGGTTTGTCGCGAAGTGGATTTTACGCGTTGGTCCAACGGGCCATTGCTCGATTGGCCACTCCGATGCAACCGTGCGAATCGACCAACGAAGAGAGAGCTAGATGAAGTGCCTGACGGATGATGAACTTGCGCGGCTGGCCCTCCGACTGGACGATGGTGAGGGGCGTGCGGCGCACGTCGACAAGTGCGGCGCTTGCCGGGCCAAGCTGGCCGGGATGCTACGGGTCACCGCTCAACTTTCGGCGGTCCATGCCGAATCGGAACACGCTCATGTGGCGTCACGGTCGAAGCTGATGGCCAGCTTGGCAAATCTCGACGTGCCGAGTCGGCCTGTAAGCATATGGAAGCGGCTGACGGCGAAGCTTGGCGGCTTAACCGTTGGGCAGCGGATCGCGGCAGGTGGGCTTGGCTTATCGACTGCCGTCGGACTGGTGTTACTTATCCTGATCGTCGCGAACTCGGCCTCATCGCTTTCCGCCATGGACCGGATGGCCAAGGCAGTTCGCGAGGTGAAATCGTACAGCTATAAGCTATTCACGCAGGACACGTTGGTCAGAAAAGGCGATACAGAACCGTCGACAGTGACCCACACCAATACGACGTATTGGCTCGAGCCGAAGTCGTTATTTTACGACGAGAAACTCGTTAGATACGAGGGGACTGTCCCGCATGGAGAAGGAGAGTTGTTGTCACACTTGACGGGCATTCATCCAACGGGCAAGCCGGGCATGCTTGTCTTCCACGCTGGGACGGGGCGCGCGACCAAGTCCATGGTCAAAACGTACTTTTGGGTGCCGGATTTACCCAGCATGAGTGCGGACGACATTGGTATGGAGAGTCCTATCACCAAGCTCCGCATGGTGCGCGAAGGGGCAGGCGAAGTGCTGCGCGAGCTGGGCACGAAGCTGATCGATGGTAAGCAAGCGCGCGGATACGTGATGGCGCTCAAGGATGCTAAGCCGGGAAGCGGCTTCGACGCGCTGGAAGTCTGGGTTGACCCGGAAACCGATCTGCCACTGGAGTTCGGTTTTGAATTTACGAAGAGTGACGTAACGGACGTATATCGAATCACCGACTGCCGGTGGAACATTGAGATCGACCCCAAAATGTTCGACACCACGCCGCCAGACGGCTACGAGGACATCACCGCGCCGAACGATGAACAGGCGGTTGCCGAGATTGTCTCGGCATTGAAGCTGTACACGGAACTAAGCGGCGGGCATTATCCGCGTGTGACGACGTTCGACGCAGACGCCATCCATGATGAAATGCTGAAGCTGGTAAAATACACTGGCGAGCGGCAGGAAGACTGGCAGAAGCTCCAGCGGATCGAACAGGCCACCGTCGGACTGAACAAGATCGCACCGGTGTTGCGGAACACAATCAACGCCGGCTACTACGGAACGGCGGTTAGCCCGCAGAACAAGGAAGAGGTCCTGCTGTGGTGGAAAGTGGTTGATCCGCTCGATCCGCCGGAGTCGACGCATGAGTTTTCGTATCGCGTTTTCTACGGCGACTTGCGAACGGAAATCTTGCCACTGGCCGAATGGGCCAAGCTCGTTCCGCCCGAAGTAGCTGCCCCTCATCTTCCGGAAGACACGACCGAGGAGAAAAAATAGGCGCGTTCGGCGACGTGGAGCTGGCCGCGGGCTTGGGCGATGAGGCGGCCGCGGAACGGCGGGGCGCTTCACTCTCGGCCGAATGCCCGCAGATCATGATACAATGGGCGCAGCGGATGGAATTCAGTGCCCCCTGTTGAGTGCCCCCATAATGTTGAGCCGTCCAGCACGCGGAGGTCCGACTTGGCCTGTGGTCTTCGCGATATCGTGTTCGCTCGCATCTGCGACGGCAGCGCGGGCCGCCGAATACTACGTTGCCACGAACGGATCGGACACGAATCCGGGCACTGAGTTGTTGCCGTTTGCCAGTGTCGCGCGGGGGCAGCTGGCCGCGGCGGCGGGAGACACCGTTTGGATCCGCGGTGGGGACTATGTGTTTAGCGGCACGACCGCGTCGGTCGGCGTGCTGTTCAACAAGAGCGGCGCGAGTGGGAACCGCATCAATTACTGGGCCTATCCGGGTGAGACGCCCGTCTTCGACTTTTTCAACCTCACCACTCAGGCGCGGATCAAGGGCTTCAGCGTGACGGGCGACTGGCTGCACTTCCGCGGCCTCGAACTGCGCGGCGTGCAGCAGATCATCACCACCGTGAACGAATCGTGGGGCATTCGCATCGAGAGTGGGGCCGACAACAACGTTTTTGAGCGGCTGAATCTGCACCACAACGAAGGCCCCGGGCTGTTCATCAACGACGGCGGCAACAACCGGGTGATCAATTGCGACTCGCACCACAACTACGACCCCGA
The DNA here is from genome assembly GCA_044868555.1 of Lacipirellulaceae bacterium. Lineage (GTDB taxonomy): Bacteria > Planctomycetota > Planctomycetia > Pirellulales > Lacipirellulaceae > JABDGM01. The sequence goes on from JBIOWO010000172.1 coordinate 9,339, forward strand.
TCGCGGCGGCGAAAACGCCGACGGATTCGGCAGCCATAGCAACGATAACGGCAACGTGTTCATCGGCAACCGCGCTTGGGAAAACAGCGACGACGGGTTCGATTTCATCAACTCGCCGGGCGTGGTGACGCTGGAGAATTCGTGGGCGTGGCGCAATGGTTACATTCCCGGAACGAGCACCGCGGCCGGCAATGGGGCGGGCATCAAGGGCGGCGGCTTCGGCACCGACTCGGCGAGTTTCCCAGCTCCGGCCAGCGTGCCGACGAATGTGATTCGCAGTAACTTGTCGTTCAACAACCGCGTGCAGGGCTTTTATGCCAATCACCACCCGGGCGGCAACATTTGGCTCAATAACACGGCCTTCGGCAATTCGCGCGGCTTCGATCTGCTGGCGGACATCGAGCCGGCGACGTGGCCGGCCGATCATTTCCTGCGCAACAACATCTCGTTCAGCAATGGCACAAACCTGAGCAACGCGACGCAGAGCGACATCGACGACGAATTCAACACCTGGAATACGGGCTTTAGCGCCACCAGCGGCGATTTCTTGAGCCTGTCGGCGGCGGGCGTCGATGGACCGCGACAGGCCGACGGTGGCCTGCCCCAGCTCGACTTCCTGAGGCTGGCGCTGGGCAGTCAACTGGTCGATGCCGGGGACGTGGTCGGATTGCCATTCAACGGCCTGGCGCCCGATTTGGGCGCGTTCGAATCGGTGCTGCCCGGCGATTACAACCAGAACAGCGTGGTCGATCCGGCCGACTATGTGGTGTGGCGCGACACGCTCAATCAATCGGGCACTAACCTGGCTGCCGATGGCGACGGCAATGGGTCCGTGGGTCCGGAAGACTACGAATTGTGGCGGAGCCATTTCGGGCAGATGTCGGGCGGTGCGGCCGGTTCTTCTCTCGAAGCCACTGCCGCCTGGTCCCACGGAGTGCTTCGAAGTGCGCCGGAACCGGCAGCACTGTGGCTGATCGGAATTGCGTTCTGCGGAGTCGTTTCCGCAATGTCGCGACGGCGCAGTCTGGAAAATGCGTGATACGCCTGCGCAAAACTACATTGAAGCAAATGTAGTTATAGGTTCTGCTAAGATGAGGGTTTCATCCCCAGGCCGTGTTTCGCCGGCCGAATCGAGCACAAGTCGGGTGTCCGCCGGCGTGACAGGAAGAGGCAATTTGTGGTTTTCGTTCGACGTGGTTTTGGCGAGCGCATTGCGGAAGTAGCACGATGGAGCTACGGATTTGTCCCTGCCTGCTGCTTGATCGCGGCGATTGCCCTGGCGACTGGAACCGCAACTGCTGCCGACGTGACGTTCAACATCAGTTATGTCGCTGAAGCGAATCCGTTTCCGCCTGCGGCGGATTCAAGTTTCTCTTGGGCCGATGTCTGGGCCGAAAACGACTATGTCTACGTCGGCTCAGACCGTGGGTACGGATCGGTAGCTGGGGCACGGGGGATCGCTGTTTTCAGTATCAACAGCGCGGGCGTGCCAACGTTTCTACCTCCGCAAACATCTGCTCCGGCAACTCCGCCGGGTGCGCCAGTGGGTTCATTCTATGCGGGGACTACGTACTATGGCAGCGAGATGGAAGATGTCGAAGTCTACGACGGCATTGGATATTTTTCCAGCGACGTCAACGCATCGGGTGGTCGAACGGGCGTCGATATCGTGGACCTTTCGATTCCATTCGATCCGATCCTGCTGAGCCGTGTTGATACATCGGATTGCCTTGCGGGAAATCCAGGCGTTTGCGCGCACGGCAAGGTCCATACGCTTTCGATCCAACGCATGAATCCGAACACGCCGTCCGAACAGCGGTTTATGTACACGTCCGACAATGACACCAGCGTCGTCAAGATCACCGATGTCACGAATCCTTCCAGCCCACAACTCGTGACCAGTTTGAGCCTTGGATTGGCATCAGCAATCGACTCGCACGAAGTGGTCGTTCGTAATAACCGCCTGTATGTTGCTAGTAAGAATCCTAGTTCTACGAGCACCGACGGATATTTTCACATCTACGACGTTTCAAATCCAGCCAGTCCGGTGCTTCTCAAGGGCTTCCTCTCCGGCGCGAGCACTCATACTGCAATGCCAACTGCGGATGGAAAGACGTTAATCGTCGCCGAGGAGCGAACGAACGGTAACGTGAAGATCTACGATATCTCCATGATCGACCAACCGAACGACCCCCAGAATCCCGTTTTGCTGAAGACACTTAACGAGTCAAACGTGTGCCATCCTACTCAGGGGTGTATCGATGCCCACAGTCCCCACCATGTGCATGTGCACGGCAATTTGCTGTTTCTTCCCTGGTACGAGGCGGGTTTACAGGTCTTCAACATCGCCAACCCGGCGAGTCCAGTCTATGTGGGCGCCTTCGATACTTCCGTGGGCAACGTCGATAATTTCAGCGGCAACTGGGGCGTCGACCTGTCCCTCGGTCTCAACAGGGTGCTGCTCAGCGACCGGCAGCGTGGCCTCATTGTCGTCGACGCCACGGGCGTGGTGATTCCGGGCGACTACAACCAGGACATGGTCGTCAATGATGCCGACTACGCCGTGTGGCGCGCGACGTTTGGCACAACCGGCAGTAGCGTACACGACGCACCGCTGGCCGATGGAAACTTGAACGGGGTCGTCGACATGGCCGACTATGTGATTTGGCGCGAGCACCTGGGCCAAACCGGCCCAGCGGGCTTCGGCGCTGGCTGGATCCTTGGTGCGTCGATCGTGCCGGAACCATCGGCATTTCTTCTGTTTGCGGTCGGCGCTGGCCTGATGATTTCGCGCCGCCGGGTGCCGAAGTGACGCGGCCGGCACCACGCCGTGCGTCCATTTTTCAGAATGGGCTCTCGTGAATGATCCGCTCGACGCCGGAATGCGGATTGCCGTCGCGCGTCGAGAGGGCATTCATGATGGCGGGGTCGGCATCATCCCAGACAAATCGCACGCTGGCGTCGCAAAACATGAAGAAAGCGCCGCCCGGATGTTGGCTGCCGAAAGATTCGGCAAACGTGCCTTCGGTGCCGTGGGCCATTTCCGACGACGTTTCGATATTGAAGCCCTCGTGGAATGTGGTGCCCAGAACATATGCTGGACCCGCGGCGAATAATCCCGGCTGATGATTGTCGAGGATTTTCGAATTCGGGAGCACGCCCCAAATGGCGGGCCGTGACCAATAACTGGCCCGCTCGCCGATCGCGAGCGTCTTGGAAAGGCCGTCCAGCAGCTCCTTCGGCTTAATGGCGCGGTTGCGCCCGAAAACGCCGTCGAAATTATCGCGGCAAAGTTTGCACGTCGGCCGGACCGTGCCGGCGCTACCCACGTAATTTGCCGCCGCCATCTTGCAGATGATGAGCGTGGAGCTTTTGGAGGGAATGTCGATGATGGGTTCAAATGTGCCATCCGACGGGCATACGAAGAGGGGCACGGTCGTCAGCCGCACCGGTGCGGAAACGGCGCTGCGAATCGAGGCGGTAAGGTCCAACTGTTCGCGGAGCGGGGCCTCCTCAATGAATGGCATGATCAGCGCCCCCCAAGCCCAGCCAGGCCCGCCGTCGTCATGATCGGGCAAAACTTTTGAGATGTAACCGGGCGGAAACGACTGGTTGTTGAGCAGGTAGCCATGCATCCCCAGTCCAATTTGCTTGAGATTGTTGGCGCATTGCACTTTGCGAGCCGACTCGCGCGCCGTTTGAATGGCCGGAAGCAGGAGCGCCACGAGTACGCCAATGATTGCAATCACCACCAGAAGCTCAACCAGTGTGAACCCCGAATAACGGGAGATTCGCCGGTTTGGTGTGAGACGTGCCAAAGAACCACCGTGGCGAGTTTTGAGAGAATCGCCGAACTGAAACACAGAGAAAACCGTTATCCGTACTGCAAATTGCGTCGCTATCGTAGGTTACACCCACGCATCGGACAAGTCAAATTCGCCATGATGCGGCCTGAGTTGAGGGCTAATCGGACTTACGAATCGAAACAGCTTTCAATGATTGCGGTCAGCTCTTCGACGCCATCGACGTGAAATGCGTGGCCAATGGTGGGATTGGGGTGCACAATCAGCTTCACACCGTAGTGGTTGGCGATTTTCTCACCGGCCGTGTAGTGGCACAACCGGTCGTGGCGTGAACAGACGACAACCGCGTGATCGGGCAGACGTTGGGGTGCGACGTATCGTTTGGCGGCAACCAGTTGGCGAAGCGCGTTGAAATGGCCCGTTGGATGTTGACGCCGCGCTTCGACCCACACCGGCAACATTGCCGCGCGTTTCTCCGGATCGTTCGATACGAGGTCTAGCGCGCGTCGTTCGCGCGTGTGGCGGCTGCGGCCGAGGACCACGGAGACAAACGTCCACCATGCGGCGGGTTGCAGACGCTCGCGGGCGGCGGCGAACTTGCCAAAACTGGTGTTGATCAGAATCAGCTTTTGGAAGTCGTCGGGAAACTGTTCGCACCATTCACTTGCTACCATGCCGCCCAAGCTGAGGGCAACGAGCAGACGCGGATGCTCGGTCGCCAATTCCCGTTCGTAGAACTGCCGCATGAGTGGCACGTAATGGGGAATCTGGGTTGGCGAGCGTTGCCCGGACATCCGTCCCGCCCCGGGCAAATCCATGGCGGCAACATCGTCGACCCAGGCCCGGCGGCGGAGCGTTTCAAGTAGCTGCGGGTTCCAATGACGCGCGTTCTGCGCCAGCCCGTTGATGAGATAGATCTTCCACTTGCGCGATGCAACTTCAGTTTGCATGTCATCCTCCGGAACGGGTTTCCGGTTATGCATACTGAAAATATAGCAGCCTAGTCGCGGCCCGCCACGCGGAGCTGGCCGCGGGCTTGGGAGATAAGGCGGTCGCGGATGGCCAGTTCTTCGGGGCCGGCCGCTTTGCGCGAGAGGGCCGTGTTGAGCTGCTCGGTGGCGGCAGCCGTGTCAAGCGAGGCTGCGGGGACGGCCCGATGCGTGAGGACGGAAACGACGTTGTCGGCCACCTGGACGAAGCCGCCGTCGACGTAGAACCGCTCGGAGTCGTCGCCGCGACGGACACGCAGCTCACCGTAGCCCAGCCGGCCAATGAGCGGGCTGTGGTTGGCCGCGATGCCGCACTCGCCGTCATAGAGCGGCAGGGCGACGAAGTCGGCCGGCGTGTCGAGCACCGTGGTTTCCGGCGTGACGACGATGCATTGCATGGTGCCGGGGTTAGTCGTGGTCGTGACCATGGCGATGATTCCGATGACGCGCTCCGCTGCGCCTCGCTGCCGCTCGGCTTCGCGTCGCGGTTAAACTTATTTCTGCTGCGATTTTTTCCACTGGGCTTCGGCCTGCTCGATGGCCCCGACGTACATGAATGCGTCCTCGGGCAGGTGGTCCCATTTGCCGTCGCAGATTTCCTCGAAGCTGCGAATCGTGTCGGCCAGAGGCGTGATTTCGCCCTTCTTGCCGGTGAACACCTCGGCCACGAGGAACGGCTGCGACAGGAAGCGCTCGATGCGGCGGGCGCGAAGTACGACCAGCTTGTCGTCTTCGCTCAGTTCGTCGATGCCAAGGATGGCGATGATGTCCTGCAGCTCGCGGTAGCGCTGCAAAATCATCTGCACGCGGCGGGCACACGCGTAGTGCCGCTCGCCAACGTATTGCGGGTCGAGGATGCGGCTGTTGGAGGCCAGTGGATCGACCGCCGGGTAAATGCCCTTCTCCGAAATGGAACGCTCCAAATAAAGGAACGCGTCGAGTTGGCCGAACGCGGTGGCCGGTGCCGGATCGGTGGGATCGTCGGCGGGCACGTAGACGGCTTGAATCGACGTAACGGCGCCGCTGGTCGTCGACGCGATCCGCTCTTGCAGCGCGCCCATCTCCGTGGCCAGCGTCGGCTGATAACCGACGGCGGACGGCATGCGGCCAAGGAGCGCAGACACTTCGCTGCCAGCTTGCGAGAAGCGGAAAATGTTGTCGATGAACAGCAGCGTGTCGGCGCCGGTTTTGTCGCGGAAGTATTCGGCCATCGTGAGGGCCGAGAGGGCCACGCGAAGGCGGGCGCCGGGCGGCTCGTTCATCTGGCCGAATACCATGCACGTTTGATCGATGACGCTGCGGCCCGTGTCGCCGATCTTGGCCTCCTGCATTTCGAGCCAGAGGCTGGTGCCCTCGCGGGTCCGCTCGCCGACGCCGGCAAACACGGAAAAACCGCCGTGGGCGCTGGCAATGCGGGCGATCAGCTCGGTGAGGATGACCGTCTTGCCCAGGCCGGCCCCGCCGAACAGGCCCGCCTTGCCGCCGCGGACGAACGGCGTAAGCAAGTCGATGACCTTGATGCCGGTTTCGAACAACTCGGTCTTGGTCGACAGGTCGCGGAGGGCCGGCGGCTCGCGGTGGATGGGCCAGTACTCTTCGGCGTCGACCGGGCCGCGGCCATCGACCGGATCGCCCGTGATGTTGAACACGCGGCCGAGCGTACACTTACCGACCGGCACCATTACGGGCCCGCCCGTGTCGACGCAATCCTGGCCGCGAACCAGGCCGTCGGTGCTGCCCAGGGCGATGCAGCGCACACGGCCGCCGCCCAGGTGCTGCTGCACCTCGCCGGTGAGATTGATCTTCACGCCTTTGTGCTCGGAAACGATCTTCACGGCGTTGTAGATCGCCGGCAGCTTGTCTTCGTCGAACTCGACGTCGAACGTGGAGCCAATGATCTGGGTGATGCGGCCGATGTTGGAGGAAATAGCCGTTGCTGTTGCCATTGTTTTATCTTGTGGGTTGTTCGTAGTTGGTGGTTAGTTGTTAGTGGTTAGTTGCCAGCAACAACTAACCACTAACAACTAACAACTATCTAACTCAGTGCCTCGACGCCGCCGATCACGTCCATCAGCTCGGAGGTGATGCGGCTTTGGCGGGCCCGGTTGTACTGCCTGCTCAGGCGGTGGATCAGATCACCGGCGTTTTCGGTCGCGCTCTTCATCGCTACCATCTTGATGATTTGCTCGCTGACGGCGGAATCCAAAAAGCATTTGAACAGTTTGATCTTGAAGCTGGCCGGGACGACTTCCTCCAAAATGCTCTGGGGCGAGGGGAGGAATTCGTAAATGGCGTTGTAGCGGCTGGGGCGCGAAGGTGTGCCACTGGCTTTGCCAGTGCTTGCGGTCGCGGACTCCGGGCCGCCAATGGCGGAAAGCGGCAGCAGCGTTTCGATCGACACCTTCTGTCGCGAAATGCTCTCCCACTTGGTGTAGACGATGTCCAGCCGATCGAGCCGGCCGGTCGCGTATTCGTCGAGGTAGCGACTGGCGATGACATCCACCTCATCGTACGTCGGTTTGTCCTCGAAGTGGGTGAATGTCACGTCCGGTTCGATGCCGCGGAATTTGAACGCCGCGATGCCGCGCTTGCCGGACACTTCGAGCCGGACGTTGGGCACCGACTGCTTCAATTCCGTCCAGCGCTGGTAGCCGGCCCGTTGCAAGTTGCCGTTGAAGCCGCCGCACAGTCCGCGGTTGGCCGTGAGCACCAGCAGCGTCACGTTTTTGACCGCCTCGCGCTTTTCGAGCAACGGGTGACTGACTTCCAGGCCGCTGGCGGCCAGGTCCTGCACCAACTTCGTCATGCGGTTGGTGAAGGCCGTGGCGGCGTTGGCGCGGTCCATGGCCTTCTTGAAGCGCGCGGTGGCGATCAACTCCATCGTCCGCGTGATTTTGCGGATGTTGCGGATGGAGCGGCGGCGCTTGTCGAGTTCGCGCGGGTTGGCCATGAAATGCTACTTTACGAAACGGATGGAAAGCGGGTAGCGGAAATGCTCGCCACTGCTGGCTTTAATCGCGGCGACGATCACGAGCACGAGAATCCAGATTCCCAAGAACGGCAAAATGAAAAAACCGATGATCACGAAGCACAGCATCAATGAAATCGCAAACGCGATGGACATCGTGATCTGAAAATTCAACGACTCCTTGCCATGCTCGTCAACGAAGGCCGATGTATCTTTCTTCAGCAACCAGACAATAAGCGGACCAATCACACTAGCGAACGGAACGACGCCGAGGTAGCTGGCCAGCCCGGCCAAGTGGGCGATCATGGCCCAGTTGCGCTCCTCGCTGGTCGGACTGCTGCCTGGCGACACGCCGCTCATGTTTTCGGTTGCCATAACGTCACCTTTGCTAAACGGTTACGGGTTCACGTTCGGTCTTGGCGGGCTTCGACGACTTGCCGGACGCATACTGCGACTGGAATTCCTTAATGGCGGATTCGATTTGCTTGGCGAGGTCGTCAGTGAGCTCCTTCTTCGAGTTCAGTCCTTCCCAGATTTCCGGCTTCTGGTCGTGCATGAACGTGAGAAATTGCGATTCCCATTTCTGCACTTCATTCGTCGGAATCTTGTCGAGGTGGCCGCGAGTGCCGGCGTAAATGATGAGCACCTGATCGATGACGCTCATTGGCTGGTACTGACCCTGCTTGAGGATTTCGACCATGCGGTAGCCACGGTCGAGGCGGGCCTGCGTGTCGGGGTCGAGCTCGGTGCCCAACTGGGCGAACGCCTCCAATTCGCGGAACGCGGCCAGGTCGAGCCGCAAGCCGCCGGCCACTTTCTTCATCGCCTTCACCTGGGCCGCACCGCCGACGCGGGACACGGAGATGCCCGCGTTCATGGCTGGCTTGACGCCCGCGAAGAACAGGTCCGGCTGCAGGTAGATCTGGCCGTCGGTGATCGAGATCACGTTCGTGGGAATGTAGGCAGAGACTTCGCCTTCGAGCGTCTCGATGATCGGCAGCGACGTGAGCGATCCGCCGCCCAGCTCGTCGGACATTTTCGCCGAGCGCTCCAACAACCGGCTGTGGCAATAGAACACGTCGCCGGGGTACGCCTCGCGGCCCGGCGGACGACGCAAGAGCAGTGACAACTGGCGATACGCGACAGCCTGCTTGCTGAGGTCGTCGTACACGATCAACGCGTGCTGGCCGCCGAACATGTAGTACTCAGCCATCGACGTGCCGGCGTATGGCGCAACGTACTGCAGCGGGGCCGGGGCGCTCGCGCCGGAGACGATCACCGTCGTATAGTCCATCGCGCCGTGCTCGCGGAGCTTCTCGATGACGCCGGCGACGGTCGACTCCTTCTGGCCGATCGCGACGTAAAAGCACTTCACGCCGGAGTCTTTTTGGTTGATGATCGCGTCGATGCCGACGGCCGTCTTGCCCGTCTTGCGGTCGCCGATGATCAGCTCGCGCTGACCGCGACCGACCGGAGTCATCGAGTCGATCGCTTTGATGCCGGTTTGTAACGGCTCGCACACGGGCTGCCGCTCGGCCACGCCGGGGGCGATGATCTCGACCGGGCGGCGCTGCTTGGTCACGATCGGCCCTTTGCCGTCGAGCGGATTGCCGAGCGGGTCGACCACGCGGCCCAACAGCTCGTCGCCGACCGGCACACTCAGCAGCCGGCCCGTGCTGCGGACTTCGTCGCCCTCGGCAATTTGCAGGTAGTCGCCCAGGATGATGACGCCGACGGAGTTCTCTTCGAGATTGAAGGCCAGGCCGATGGTACCGTTGGAAAACTCGACCATCTCCTGGGCCATCACGCTGGAGAGTCCGTAGACACGGGCGATGCCGTCGCCTACCTCCAACACGCGGCCGACGTCGCGGACGTCGATCTGGGCAGCGAACTGCTCGATTTCCTGCTGGATGACGGAGGCGATTTCGTCGCTATTGAATTTCATGGGTAACTCCAGGCGGCGCCCTTAGCGCCGGCGGCAACGCCGGCATTGTTCGCAAAAGTTCGGCGTTGCCGCCGACGCTGTATAGTTCTTGTGTGCGTTTATTCTGCGGCAGTCATGAATCGTTCTGGTTGAGTTTCAATCATCTCAGTGGCCCGCTCGATCATCGCGCGGCGGGCGTGTTCGAGCTGGGTGCGGACCGAGCCGTCGAAGACTCGGTCGCCCACGCGGACCCAGATGCCGGCGATCAGGTCCGGGTCGACCGACACGTGCAGGACCGGCTCGGTGCCCAGCGCGCGGCGGATTCGATCGTGGATTTCGCTGCGGATGTCGTCCGCCAGCTCACGGGCGACGCGAACCTCGACGTCGGTCAGTCCGCGCCGCTGGCGATCCAGCTGCTCGACCACGCGTGCGATCGGCCGCAACAGGTCGAGCCGGCCGCGCTTGGAGAGCACTTTGAGGAAATTCAGCACGGCAGGCGACACGTGCTCGCGGAACACGCGTTCGAGCATCTGCTCCTTCTCCTCCTGCGAAATCAGTGCGGAGCGGAACACTTCCTCGAGCCGTGGCGAGCGGTCCAATACCGCGACCAATGACGCTACTTGCTCGACGAGGCCGGCCGTGTCGGGCGATTTGGCCGCCGCGCCCATGAAAGCCTGGGCGTAGACGCGCGCAATCTGCTCGGCCGTGACATCGAACACGGTGGCGTGCTTCGGTTTTTCGCGTTCGGGGGTGGGCATGATTCGCGCCCCTCTCCCAGGCCCTTACGCGACGGGCGAGGGCCTGAGAGAGGGGCGGGTAACGGTCAATTCTTACTTGGTTGTGCGGCGGCGAGCTTGGCAAGTGCGTCGCGCACCAATTGGTTGTTGCGCTCCGTCGTGAGCTCTTTGCCCGTCACTTCCTTAGCCAGGTCGATCGCAGCGTTGGCTGTACGTTCTGCCAGTTCGTGGATCGCACCCTCCTTGGCGCGATTGATCTCGAGCACGGCCCGGTCCTTCTCGCCTTCGGCCGCCTTCCGCGCTTCGGCGACGATGCTGTTCTTGGTATGCTCGGCATCGCGGCGGGCTTCGTCCAACAGTCCGCGGATCTCGCCAGCCGCAGCGGCCAGCTTCGCTTCGTGCTCGGCCAGCAGACGCTTGGCCTCCTCGTTCTTCTCCGCGGCGGCCAGGATGTTGTCCGCGATCTTGCGCTCGCGTTCGTCCAATGCGGCGGCAATCTGCGGCCAGGCGAACCAGCTCAAAAAGCCCAACAGCAATAGGAACACGATCGCCGAGAAGATCGCCAGATCGGGCTGAAAGTTCAGCAGATTGGCCTGGTCCTCGTTCGGCTCGGCGTGTTTCTCGTCGGCCGCGGCGTGGGGCGCTTCTACGGCCTGGGCCATGGCGGGCTTGGCAACGAAAGCGGTTAACGCGCAGGCCAATACGGCGACCTGCCCGATCTTTTTCCAAATGCTCATGGCGCGCCCTTTCGCCGCGATTCGGCGGCTGGTCGGACCTGGTTCAAGAACTCAACCTTTGATGAACGCCACGATCAACGCCAGTAGCGTGACGCCTTCGATCAAGGCCGCGCTGATGATCATGGCCGTCTGGATGCTGCCAGCCGCTTCGGGTTGACGCGACATGCCTTCGACGGCCTGTCCGCCGATGCGGCCGATGCCCAGCCCGGCGCCGAGGATGACGATGCCGCAGCCCAGCGCGGCGCCGAGATTCATGCTGAACCCGCCCGCGCCCGCCTGGGCGAAGGCCGGCGAGGCCAACATCGCGAATGCCATGCAAACCATTACGAAGCGTAAGACGTGTGCCACAGTTTTTCTCCTTCAACTAATCGCCAAATGTGGTTGTGAAAGTGATTGTACAAAATGTGTCGCAGTTGGTGGCCGGTCGCCGCTAGTGGGGATGCACGGCCATGCCGATAAACAACGCTGTCAAAAACGCGAAAATGTACGCCTGGATAAACGCGACAAGCAATTCGAGCAGGCTGATCGCGAAAGCACCCAATATGCTGCCCGCCGTTACGCCCACCCATAGGAAGATGCCCGATGTCGCGACCGCGATGAATGCCATCAACACGGCCAATACGATATGACCGCCCGTCATGTTGGCCCACAGACGAATGGCCAACACAAAGTGCTTGATGCACAGGCCCATGACCTCGATGCAGAAGATCAACGGGACCAGGAAAATCGCAATCGGCTTGGGAAGGTCCATGTGCGGGACCTGGGCCTTCCAGAATTTCACGGGACCAAGCTTCATCATGCCGGAACCAATGACCGTCAAAAAGGCGACCAGTGCGAGAGCGGCTGTGACGCCCAGCGCCCCCGTCGGCGTGCCAAACCACGGCAGGATGCCAACCAAATTGCAGCCGAGCACGAAGAAAAAAATGGTCCAGATCAGCGGCATGAAGCGGTCGGCGTCGTGCGAGCCGATCGCCGGGCGGGCGACGTAGTCGCGCATGTAGACGATCATCGCTTCCAGCATGTTCCAGATTCGGCCTCGTGGGGCGCCGCCGCCGCGCATCCGCCGCGCCAGGACGGCGAACACTACGCACATGAGCAGAGCAACGACAAGCTCCAACAACATGAACTTGGTGAACTTCAGATCCATCGGCTTGATGGTCTCATCGATGATCGGAATACCGGTATTCGGGGCCCAGACCGATTCGTATACCGGTTGGCCGTGATGATTGGTCAGCGGATTGCCATCGGCGCCCATTTTCACACGGGCGAACGGCTGCGGCAGGTAGATATGGCCGCTGCCGTCGGGCGTCAGGAACTCTGGCACGTGAATGCTATCTGAGTCCTGGACGTGCCGAATCAACTCGTCGGCGGATAGTGGATCTGCGTGTTCGGCCATGGCTCAACTTTGCCTCGCAACCATGGTCGGGGAGGCGGCCGAATGGCAGCGCCGCAGGGCGAAAACGGTCTCGGCGACGAGCATTACGAAGTACAGCGGGGCGATGTACATTGCGCTCCATGTTGGTACGCTGGGGTGCTCCCATACGACCACGGCGAGCACGAACATGAGCGGCACAAGCATTCGCGCGGTCATGGCTGCCAACAGCCCCGCCATGCTGTGGCCCGTGCGTGCAAAAAGTCGCTCCATGACGTGAGACAAGAGCACTGCGATGAGCATGGTGACCGCCGCGGCACCGACAATCGCGAGTCCGATCGTGCCAAGCTGCCAGTAGGCGAGCGGCGCCAAGAGTGCGGCGGCGGCCAGCAGGAGAAGCGATGTGCGGACGGCGCAGCGCGCAGCGTTCAGGGATGAGCAGCCGGCCGACACTCGTGGGAACGCTGAACTATTCACCGCGGACTTCGTTCGATTTCTTGATTGGCTGTCGGTCGCGGCGATTCTCGGCCGCGATCATTCGCATCAAATGCCACATGCTCCAGATGCTGCCGATCGTCAAACCGATCAGCATGAACACCAGGACTGTTCCCAACTTCAGGTCGATCCAATAGCCGGCCAGGCCGGGCAGAACCATCTCCACGCAGACGACCATGATGCGAGTCGCCCATTGGTACGCTTTGGCGGCTGGCGAACGGTCGTCGGAGGAATTGGTCACCGGAGCCGCGCGCTGGCGCTCACGTCTGGCGGGAGTCGGAACGGGCCGACTGGAGCCACAACGCATGGAAGGGCAGGGACTTACGCTCGACGCGCGAGGCGCCGTGAAACGCCGAATTCACGCACCGAGTCTGCACCAGGACCGGCAATTTATCGCAGGTGGTGGGTCGGGTCAACCGCCAATATGGCCATTTGTGCTTTTTTTCACAAAGTATTTCGTGCCGGAAGTCGCTTCAGGTTGGAGGGTTGCGCGCTCAGTCAATTGGCGAAGTGAATTGCGGAAATGCGTGACTGCGGGGGTCGAAAACTTTGGCACAGTACTCGTTGGCACAGTACTGAGTGTTGAGCCGCAAGTGAACATCGGTCGCATTGACGCGGAAAACTGCGGTACAAACGCGCAATTCGATGCTAGCAAAGGAGTTGCGATTGGGAACTGGGACTCGAGAACGAGCCAGTTTCTTGCAATTTCTGAATTTTTCAATTATCGTGAATAGTGGAAATGGGCGGAATTTTCCGTAAGTGGCAGAGCGGGCAGAACTTAGCGGGCGGCGGCATCCTGTGGGGGTAATCCCTCAATGATCGAAGGGGCTTGCAAGCCGCGACCTCCTTCGAATCGGTTCCGCGTGGTTTTCGATGCTTCATGGACGATGCGGGTCCTTCCGGCGGCACGTCGTGAGACATTTGACCGTTCCATGCGGAGTTCATAGGCGATGACAACCGAGTCGCTGCGCAATTGCAGCTGCAAAGACTTGGCCCAAATGGCCAGGTCACAAGGTTTGGCCGGCTGGCACTCGATGCGCAAGGACGAGCTGGTCCGTGCGCTGGTGAAGCTCGCGAAGCATAAGAATAGTAAATCGGTTCGCGGCATCGGTCCGGCAAACGGCGAGCGCGGACCGTCAAGTGACCGCATTTCGATGTCGGCCGCCAAGTCGTCGCGGGCGCAAGAGCGACTACGAGAATTGCGGGCCAAATTGGCGGACAGCAAGCGATTGGCCACCACGAGCTGCCGTTCGGGCGTGGAGCAGGATCGACTAGTGGTGATGGTTCGCGACCCGTACTGGCTGCACGCCTACTGGGAATTGGCACCTCGGAGCGTCGAGCGTGCCGAGACGGCCTTGGGCCAACATTGGCACACCACTCGGCCGGTGCTGCGCGTGTACTCGATCGGTCACGACGGTACGGCTGTGCTGGACCGCGAAATTTCGATTCACGGCGGCGTAAACCATTGGTACGTCGACGTGCAGAGCCCGCCGCGGCAATTTCGTATGGAGGTGGGCTACCTGACCGCGGGCGGCCAGTTCTATTGCCTGGCCCGCAGCAACACGGTGACGACACCGCCGGCCGGCACGAGCGACGCTGTGGACGAAAACTGGGTCGACATCGACGAGAACGCGGATCGCATTTTCGCCATGAGTGGCGGATACACGCCGCAGGGCACGAGTCTCGAATTGCAAGAGCTGTTGGAAGAGCGGCTGCGGCGGCCGATGGGCACGCCGATGCAGACCCGTTACGGTGGCGGCGCGGCCCGCGTGCTGGCCGATACTCAGGATCTGCCGTTTGCCGTGGATGCCGAGCTGCTGGTATTCGGCCTGAGCCATCCGCACGCCCACGTCACGCTGCAAGGCGAGCCGGTGCCGCTGCGTCCGGACGGCACGTTTACGGTGCGGCTCTCGCTGCCCGATCGTCGCCAGGTGATTCCGGTCATCGCGAGCTCGCCGGACGGCGTGGAGCAGCGGACGATCATCCTGGCCGTCGAGCGAAACACGAAAGTCCTCGAGCGGATTGTACGGGACCCGGGTGCGTGACGGTGGAAATTCATCTCGCGGAGCGAGATGAGTACGCTGCGACACGATCGTCGAAATTCGGCGTTTGCCCTTTGGGCGGCTTGCACTAGGATTGAGTGAGGTCCATTTTCCTCCAGGGTGCAAAATCGATCACGTGTCATTCGACATCGACCCTATCCTCCGCGATTGGCCCTATCTTCCGGACGAAGTGACGGTCCGGATGGTCGAGGGTACCGACGGGCGGCGGAAGATTCAGTTGCGGCTGGACCTGGGTTTGTTGCAGATGGAGATCGACGGCCGGCCGGACGGGCGGCGGATCCACGATGCCGACTCGTGGCTGGAATATCATCAGCGACGTCAGCGCGAGCACGATGCGGCCAATCCCGACGGGCTGCCGTATCTGCTGGAACCGGAAGATTGCGCAGAGTTGCTGCGCGAGGGCGTGCAGTTTTACCACCGCTACGTGTGCTTCTGGCACCTCGGCTCGTACGAATTGTGTGCCCGCGACACGGAGCGTAACCTGCGGCTGTTCAAGTTTGTGCGCGAACACGCGCGTCAGGAGCGCGATAAGCTCCGCTTCGACCAATGGCGGCCCTACGTGACGATGATGCACGCGCGGGCGGTGGCCACGCCGCTGGTGGAGCTGGAGCAATGGGACGCCGCCGCAGGGGTGGTGGATGCCGGCATCCGGGGGATCGAGCGGTTCCTGGAAGAATACAATCAGGTGCAGCGGGCGTCCGAGGTGGGCGAATTGACGTTTCTGCGGAAATGGCGGGAAGAAATCCAATCCAAGATCCAACCGCAGCCCGACGCGGCGGTCGCAGCACCGTCAGAAATCGCTGTCCGGCCGGTGGATCGCGCGGCCGAGCTCCGCGCCCAGATTGAGCAGGCAATCGCGGAGGAACGCTTTGAGGACGCGGCGGTTTTGCGCGACGAACTGAAGCGAATCAACACCGATCTGCCTGGTCGCGACGAAGCCGATGAGGGGTTTGCTCCGTAAGAATTGCGCAAAAAATCGGGTTTCCCGCTTCTCTGGCATCTCCATCTCCTGACAATATTGTTGTAAAACACGTATCGAGCGATTCGTCTGCGCAGCTCGCGCGACAGTGGGCGTAATCGGCATGCATTGCTGGGCGCACGCTTCGAACCCTGGTCTCAACGATTGTTCCGGCGATTTATCGCCCGTTTCATGACCGTGCTACCTCAAGCTTTGGAGCAGAAACGCGACCGACTTCTGCAGTTGCTGTCGAACTTGGACAGCTGTGCCGTGGCGTTTTCGGGCGGCGTGGATAGCGCCGTGGTCGCGAAGGCGGCGCGGTTGGCGCTTGGCGATGCGGCGGTCGTTGTCACCGGAACGAGTGCAGCTCTGGCAGAGGGCGAGTTGGATGAGGCACGGCAGTTGGCCGAGTGGATTGGCGTGCGCCACACTATCATCCCCACGGAGGAGTTTTCCAATCCGCAATACGTAGCCAACGGCCCGGATCGCTGCTACCACTGTAAATCGGAACTCTACGGACAACTCGACGGCTTGGCGCCGCGACTCGGCGTGGCGACCGTTGTCAACGGGGCGAACGTCGACGACCTGGGCGACTTTCGCCCCGGTGCGCGGGCTGCCAACGAGCATGACGTGCGCAGCCCTTTGGCCGAGTGTGGCCTCACCAAAGCGGAGGTGCGCGAGCTGGCGGCACACTGGGGTCTGCCAGTCGCCGACAAGCCGGCAACGCCCTGCCTCTCCAGCCGGATCGCTTATGGGCAAACGGTAACGCCCGAGCGGTTGCAGATGGTGGACCGGGCCGAGCAGTTTTTGCGCGGGCTTGGCTTCCGCGAGCTGCGGGTGCGGTATCATGCCGACGACATGGCGCGGATCGAACTGCCGGCCAATGAGTTGGCGGAGCTGTGTCAGCAAATGATGCGCGAGGCGGTGGTGGCGGAGATGCGGACGCTGGGATTCAAGTTTGTGACGCTGGACCTGGCCGGTTTTCGCTCGGGCGGATTCACGGCCCTCGTGCCGCCGGAGATGCTGAAGTGGTATTCTGCGGACCGTGGACTGTAGACCGTCTTACAGCGGCTTGATGCCCAGGTTCTTTTCCCAGGCGTTGTAGACGTCTTCGGCTTTTTCGACCGAGCCGGACATCACTTCGTCGCCGAGAATTTGAATGGGCAGGCCGAAGTTCTTATTGTCCGCATTCTGCTTCTGCAGTGTCTCGAATAAGTCGACGTATTGAGCCACCTGCTTATTCAAGATCTCGCCGCGGGTCAGCGCGGGAAGTTTGGAGCTGTCCACCATGCCGTATGCCTTCGCGACGGACTGCGCCTGGGAGGGCGGCTTCTTTTCGTCGGCCATCATCGCGTCGTGAAACCCGCGGAACGCGGCCGGCTTGAGGTGGGCAACCGCGAGCGCCATCCGCGCCGTCGTGCAGGCGCCGGCGTGCGAGGCCTTGGGATCCTTGATCAATCGATTGCACTTCATTTCCATCGGTATGGGCAAGATCAGGATCGCCACTTGGTTGCCGTAGCGCCGCAGGCTGCGCTGGACGATCGGATGCATCTTGCGGCAGTGGGGACAATCGTAGGAAACAAGCTCGACGATCACGTGGGGCGCTTCGGGGTCGCCAATGATCGGGTGCTGGTAGGTGTCCAACGTCAGCTTGCCGCCCAGGAACTTTACCAAGCGCTTCCGTTTCGGCGCCGTTTCGGCCGGTGCCGGATCTGTGGACTTCGCTGCTGAACTTTCCGCGTCGGCCTTATCGCCTTCCGTTGGCGCTTCATCGGTTTTCTTTTCCGGGGCGATAGGATTGCCGTCCGCATCGGCTGCGACCGGTTCGGCCTTGGTTTCGGCATCGGTGGGAATCCGTAGCGCGACGTGCGTTTTCACCGCCGGCGAGACGTCGGACGGCGACGCGGTGTCGTTTGGCTGCGTGCCGTTCATGTTGATCGGTTTATCAAGGGCAACGGTCGCAATGCGGTATGTCTGCGACGGCCGCAGAATTTGCCCGCCGATCAGTACGGCTAATAATGCACCCGCTCCACCGAGGGCGATTCCAATCGAAGGTCGAGCCTGGGCAGACTGCATTTGCAACGGAGCGACGCGGGCGACGCCGGGCATTGTCGCACGCAGCGCCATCACGCCGGCGCCAGAGTTGTGCGTAGCGGCGCCGGTGGAAGGACTTCGCAACGCCGACCAAAGCACCAATGCACCGAGCGCGATTCCGATCGAATCTACGACGATGCAATAGGGACAGAAGTGCCCCATGGCGAATGCCTGTAGAGCCAGGAACCAGATGCTGGCCCCGGCTGCCACGGTCGAAAGCATGACGACGAGCGTATCGATCCAGCGACTCTCACGCGGGCCAGTCAGACCAATCAGTGCGCTGAATCCGGCGAGCGCGGCGTAGCAGGCCAGTCCGGCGAGCGACACCGGTACGTTGAGCCACTTCGACCAACTGCTACTCAGCACGACGTCGCAGCCGGCTTCGCTGCCTACGCCGCATCCGGCGACGTCCGAGCCTGTTGCCGCGTGCCACGCCAAATACGAGGCAACAAGAAACGCCAGCCATGCCAGCACGCGAATGGTCCACCGCACGGGGACACTGAAGATTGTCGAATCGTGATGCTGAAACTGACTCATCGCACGAAAAAAAAGCACTGGGGAGGCCGGCTGCCTCGGGTCGCGCTGCGATGCGCAGGCCACACGAGTGAGCGGCATTACCTCAATGTACGTTGTCTCGGCGGGGGCCGCGAGGCCTTGGCTGCATCGCTAGCAGCGATGCGGCGGGAAACTCCCGCTTACCCTCAAAGTCTGCCTTGTGCTCTCATCGTTACCATCGCTACGATCCGATACTTTTTGTCAATCGGTACGACCAGCGTGCGCGGGGCCGCTGGCAGATTACCGGGGCGCCAGCACGTCGCCTCCCCCGTTACACACGAATCAAGTGAGTCCAAGCCATGAACATGAGTCCCAAAGTGCGTCCGTTTTGGCAACGCGTGCCGCTGATGTTTGGCACGGCAGTCCTATGGGCCTACAAGGCGCTCCGTTTGCCGCGATTTATTTTGCCGCGCGATCTCAAGTCAGTGGTCAACAACTGGACCAACGAAATGTTCTGGGTGCTGATCAAGTCGGGTTTCACGCGGGCGTACATCGATCAACCCAGTTACTTTAAGATGCCGACGTCGTTCAAGCCCAAGGCTCAGGTAGCGCCCCAGTTCCAAATGAGCGAAAAGGAGCTCCGCCAGTTCTATACGCAGGGCTTCCTCGGTCCGTTCGACGCCTTCAGCCACGACGAAATGATGGACTTCAAGCGGGAGGTCCTAGCCTTGGAAAACACGAAGTCCAAGTCGTACGGCTTTGTGACGCCGCGGGACCGCCATTTCGAGTCGCCGCGGCTGTGGAATTACATGAAGTGCCCGGCCATCACCGAGCGGTGTGCCCAGATTCTGGGGCCTGATCTGCTCGTCTGGCGGTCGCAGTATTTTTACAAGGGTCCGAAGTCACCGGCCATCCAGTGGCACCAGGCCAGCACGTTTATGGTCGAGGATTACCAGGACCCGGGCATCTTCCCGCCCGATCGCAGCCAGATCTTCCAACTGACCGTGTGGGTAGCGATCGACGACGCCACACCGGAACGGGGCTGCCTGCGATTCGCCCGCGGTTGCCACGACCGGGTGCGGACGATCAAGTTTGGCGGCGAAGAAGGGTTCTACAACGCGGCCTACACGCTCGACTTCAACGAAAAGGACGAGGACTGCGTCGAGCTGCCGGTGAAGGCCGGTCAGTTCATCATCTTCACCGAGCGGTGCATCCACGGCTCCGGTCCGAACACGACCGATCATCACCGGCTGGCGTTCAACATGCGGGTGATCCCGACCGACGTGCCGGCGTACACTGGCAAGAAGTACTACCGCAGCGTGTACAACGGCGGGAAGTACAACCTCGACCAATGGGGCGTGGCTGTGCTGCGTGGGGAAGACCGGCTGCGATTGAGCCGGGCCATCCCGTCGGAAGACCTCGAGAGGGGCGTGTTCACGCGCGTCATTCCGGCGGGCGAACCGCTGCCGGCACTGCGGCGTAAGGCGGCGGCGTAAACACGTTGCCGAGTCTCTCCGAGACTCGGTTGCCCAGGGTGACGACGGCCGAAAAAGGTGCGAGTTTCGGAGAAACTCGCCTACGATGCGCGAGATTCGCGGCAAAAAGGTGCTGATAACCGGCGCGGCTTCGGGCATTGGCAGGGCGATCGCTTTGCGCCTGGCGGCCGAAGGCGCGAACCTGTTTCTGGTCGATATCGACGACGCCGGTCTGAAGGCGGTTGTCGATGAGTGCCGCTGGGCTGGCGTCGAGGTGATCGGCCGGCGGTGCGACGTGGCCCAGTCGCGGGAAGTCTCGGCGACGGTGGCTGTGCTGCTGGCCGATTGGGGGGGCGTCGATATCCTGGTCAACAACGCCGGGATCACGTACTACGGCCGCGTGGAAAACATGTCGGCCGAGCATTGGGACCGGCTGATGCGGGTGAATCTGTTATCGCACATTCAATTCACGCGCGAGCTGCTGCCGAATCTGTTGGCCCGCCGCGAGGCCCACGTGCTCAACGTGTGTAGTGCGCTGGGGCTCATCGGCATGCCGAAGGTGGCCGCGTACTCGACGTCGAAGTTCGGCATGGTCGGCTTTACGGAAGCGCTGCGGAACGAGTTAGGCCGGCAAGGATTGGGAGTGACGGCCCTGTGTCCGGGCTTCGTGACGACGAACCTGTTTACGAACGCGCCGCTGGAAAAAGCGGCGACCGAGCACAAACTTCCGCCCCGGATCATCTGCACGACGCCGGAGCGCGTGGCCAACGCGGCGGTGAAGGCGATTTACCGCAACCGGCGGATCGTCGTGATGGAGCCGTTTGCACGGCTGATCTACGCCACGAAACGATTCGCCCCGTGGATCCTCGACTTCATCTTCCACCTGGGCCGGCGTAAACGCGTCGAGCGAAAGCTGGCGGAGCTTAAGAAGGCCGCGTGAGAATCCTGTCTCTCGGCAAACTATTTCTTCCCGTGATGTCGTCGGCAGACGTCGCCGAAATAGCCGCGGGCCGCTTTGCCACCGGTGGGCCGGTAGCCGTAGCGAATCGCAAACCATTCGGCGTATCGCTCGCGGTCGATATAGCTCGTGTTGCGGTCATCGACGAGGTGGCCCAGCTCGTGGATCAGGATATTGTTCAGATAGAAATCTTGGGCGGCCTCTTCCGACCACGTGAGCGTCCAGTTGCCGGGCGAGGGCTCTTCCCAGCGGCCGCCGTACATACGGGTCTCGTTGTACAGGTTCGGCCGCGGCGGGCAGTCGAACGATTCCACCAGCGATTCCTCGAGCGGATACAGGTACAGTGTGTTGCCCCATTGCATGCCGTAGCAGGGGAACGACTGCTTCTTGCGGGTCATGCCGCTGAATTGGACGACTTCGAGTTGTTCCAGAAACACAGGCGGAACCTGGGCCAGCCGGGCGCGAACCTGGGCCGGTGTGACGACGTGCCGATAGCCGTCGCCGGGCGGCTGAAAGATGATCTTGTACTTGCGCGTCGCGGGGTCCTCGCATTCGGTCGGGTCGTACCAGTTTTCGGGCGGGGCGAAAGGCAGGCGGGCGTTCCGCTGACCGGTGTTGGACCGGCGGGCCTGCTGCGGCCGCCGCTGCAGTGTGCGTCCCGTGACGAATGTATTGCGACCTTTGGCCTGGCGGGCCGCTGACTTGGCAGTTTGGATGCGGCGAATGTTCATCGCGGTAACACCGAAAACGGAACTCGAAATGGCCGTCGGCTGTACGCACCATCCTCGAACCGAAACGTCGGAATCCATCGCACCGACGCGCGGCGATTGTGGCTGCCGAGGTTCCGCCACGTTCCAATGGCGGTGAGAAAGGAGGAGGAGGCCGCTGCCGGCCTCAATTCCATCGTAGGCAGGTCGAGTGGGCGGATTCAAGAAAATCGTAAGTCTTGTCCGGCAAATGACTTAGGATGTGGTAAAAACGGCTCCATTGGGCGGACACGGGACTTTTCTGGTCGCGTTAGAGGAGCGTTTTTGCAGTCGGCAAACTTCGCGTTCCAACTTGCGATTGCAAGCGCGCCGCTAAGCCGCCAGCGGCTTGTTAGCGGCGGACAATTGTGCGTGACTCGTCGCGGCGCTGGTGCGCCATGGCTTCGCGCAGGCCGTGGCGGAAAATCGCATAGAAACTGCCGCCAAGGAAGGCGAACCAGGCGCCCAAAACGGCGAGCGAGATCGCTCCCACGGCGATGCCTGCCAGTGATGGACGGCGACTGATCGAGTCGGTGATGAACAGCGCGACGCCGCTGCAACCGCCGGCAATTGCTCCGGCGACGATCAGCTTCGGCAGCCAACCGAGCGCGGTACTGCCACGTCGGTACCAGGGTGAAGTTGGCGGCAGCGATGCGGCGGCGAGGTCGCACGAATGCTCGGCCGCTTCCGGCGCGGAATGGCCGGCAGCTCCATACTTTTGCTCCCAGGCACGGGAGTCGTTGGCGTGCCGTCGGAGCCGGCTGCCGATGGCCGTTCCGGCAACGTGGGCAACGACGACGAGCACGGCTGTCAAAACTAGCAGCGATGCTGGACCACTTGAGCTCGCCGCCAACGTGGCCAGCAGGAGGCTCAACGCGGCCACAGTCCAGAAAAGCTGCCGCAAACCGAATCGAAAGAGCGGGAGCGAGGGCGGCGGGGGCCGAAGGACCGGCGCCGTTACGGGCTTCGAGTGGGCCTGTACGGTACAAATCGGCTGGATGGCCATGGCGCGCGCATTATTGGCACATTCACCAATTATGGCAAGATTCGCGTTCGAGGGGGTTGCTCAGCGGTGGCGGTTCCAATGCAGGGCCAGCGGCAAGATGACCACCCTGGAAAACGGCAATGCCAGGACCACGCCGGCGGCCAACATCCAAGTCGGCGAACCAAAGCAGCAAGTCACGCCTAACAATAAGCCCGCCAGCAAAAACCAGCCGGCGTACACGGCTGCAAGTCGATTGGCAGAGATCATATCCCATTTTCTCAGGACAGTGCCGACAGCCACGGCGCCAAAGAATTTCTCGGCCAACATGTACGCAACGATCCATGGCAAAAAGGCCGGCAAGTGGCGCCGAAACTCCGGATGGTGGTAAACCCAGGTGCCCGCCAGCACACTCCCACCAATCAGAAGCGTGCAATTGACTGCTACGGCGACGGAAACCCACTTTCGGCCAATGAGGGTCGGCCACATCGCTACCAGGAAGTTTCGAAACATGAGCGCTGCCAGGCCAAATAGTGCGGCGAAAAAGATCGCCACCGTCCGAGGAGTTGCCTGGGCCAATGCGGCGCGGACGATCGATTCACGAGAATTGAGCGGGCTGGCCTCCAGTGCGGCCCAAATCAGAACCATACCGAGCATGATGGCCCAAATAGCAAGTGTGCTCAGCGCTACGGCGGCTAACTTGATGCAAACAAATTGCCCTGTGCTCATCGGCCGGATGGCAAAAAACGATGGCATCTGGTCCTTTCCCCAAATATCAAACTTTGCCAGGCCAGAACCACCGACGGCACTAATCATCACGGGCAGGCCAATGCAAATCGCCAAGGACAGAAGTGCCGGCGAAATGTTGACGGAACCGACTGCTAATCCGGAGTGGTCTCGGTTGCCGATCACCGATTGGCATACGACGACAAGAAAAGGCACGCCGAAGAGGCCCATCATGACCGGCGTGACCAAAGCATTCCGGCGACATTCGTGCCAAAGCTGAGCGGTGGCGGCCGACCGGAACGGGCGCCGCCCGACGTAGTTGGCGGCGAATTGGCGTCCGAGTGTGACTGCAATGCGATCGGCAACGTTTTGAAACCAGTCCAGCTCGCCGCCGGATCGGGCACGACGAAGTCCACGATCGGCGACAAAAAAGGCGACCAGCGTCCAAGCCATACTGCACGCCACCAGAATGGGAACCGTGTGGCCCGCTGGTGGCAACCTCAATCCGACCAACATTGGAAGCAGGAACAACGGACAAACCGCAATCACGAGTGCCGGCACTCTGATGAACGGAGACGGGAAGGGCGACCATCCAACGGCCTGAACCCAGACACAAATGGCGGCCAACATCGCGGCCGGCCAGGTAACTGGCAATGGAAGTCCGGAAGGAATGAAAACGAGGACCGCCACCAGGGTCCACAGACTGCCAAAAATGATGGCTCCATACAGCATTGGCCACGCCACCAGCGAACGGTTCGACAGCGGCAACACGAACATGTGTGTTGGATATCCCGAGGCACGGGCACCCAAATCGGCCGGGCCGAACGTGCAGGCGTTGAGCATGGGAACCATGACCGAAAACATCAGAATAATGGAACCGACTTGACAGTAGGGCGCGGCGGCCGGAAACAACTGCACTGTGACCGCGAATATTGGCAGTAGTATGAACACAGCCGCGAACATCCAGCGGAGCCGCAGCCAGAAAGAATAGGCGATGCCGAGCGCTGGCGACGTCATGGCTGGCCTCGCTGAATTCCCACGTTGCCGGCACTGATTTCGCCGCGAGCTTGCAGGACGACCTCGCGAATCAAGCGGACGACGAGCTCCGGCGCTTCGACGTGCACACCGTGCCCACTGTCAGGAGCCAGCAAATGGCGACCGTGCGGCAGGGATTCGACCCATTGGACATGGGACGAAGTCCACACGGGGATGACCTCGCGCCACAACGGATCGTCGTGCGGCCGTGCGCCAGTGACGACGATGATCGGGATATCCGGTAGGGGATCGGTCGCCTTCAACTGCTCCAGGGTGCGCCGAATGCCGTTGGCTTCGGGCCAGTCTTTGTGATGCTTGTTGCTGAACTCCTCCTGCGGGTGATGCGACCTCATCCAGGCGATGAATTCTTCCTGCGACGGATCGAGCAAAACCAGCCCGGCCACTTCGTCCGGATACGTGGCCGCGAAAAGGCGGTTGTAGATGCCGCCGAACGATTGGCCCACCAGCACGAACGGCGGCTTGAGGCCTGCGTTTTCCAGGGCGGCGTGCAGCTCGCGGACGATTTCCTCGCCGGTGAGCATCGATTGCACGTGGTGTGCACCGATCCGGTCGTAGGCCGCGACACGCGTGAAACGGGCCACCTCGGGCTGAACTGCCGCCCATTCCTCCAACATGCCGCCGAGGCCAATCTCCAGGACGACGGTTGGGGAACCGCTCCCTGCCACGCGCAATCGCAGCAAATGGCCGCCCGCATCCACGCGCGTTGGCAGGTCGTCCACGGCACGGTAGGCGAGCCAGAAAGCGCCGCACGGCATGAGCAATGCCAGGATAAAGTGTAATTTGGTCATACGGTACACTCGTGGCTCACCTGTGACGATTCCAGGCAACGGTCAGCGGTGCCGCGGCGATGCGGGCCGACGGCACCACCAGCAGGGCGACCAGGATCAGCATGTCGCGAAGCCATTCGACGCGCGTCGACATCAGGCAGGCCAGCAAAACCATGCTGCCGGTGGCGAGCAGCCAGAATACTTCGTAGGCGACAAGGGCTCGGTTGGATACCAATCGGCGGCGGCGTGCGACGGCAAACGCGACGACGGTCAGCCAACATTTGAACGTGAACAAGGTTGCAAACATCCAGGGAATCCACGGCTGCACGGCGAGAAATATCTCACCGCGATGTTGCGGGCTGTCCAGCCAAATGCCGAAGCACATGGCGAACGCGAACACGAGGATCAAGCTGATGCCGACGTATGTGTAATAGGCGTCGGTTCGACCGGTGTATCCCATCCACAGAGCCGACACCAGGAAACTCCACGTGACGAGCAACACGGCGATGAACGAGAGCAGGAGAATCGTCCATAGGATGAGCGGCGAGTACACGATCGTGAGCGTCGTCCAAAATTCACTTAAATGCTCCAGGTTGCACGTCCACGCGAGCCAGGGCACGGCGACAACAATCAGCGTGGCCCATGCCAGCAGAGTGCTCCAAGCAGCCAACTTCAGTTTGGCGGCCACAAGCTGGCCAACCGTGATCGGCCGCGCGGCAAAAAACGGCGACAGGGCCAACTCAAGCGACCAGAAATCGGGCTTCGCCAATCCTTTGCCGACGGGACCGGCCAACAACAGCGGCAGGATCGACAGCCAGATGACGGCCCGCAGGGTTGCGTCATCGCCACGGCCAGTGAGCGACAGGATTGGGCCCATGACGAGTAGTGTTGTCAGCAGCACGGCCACAGGCAGGATCCAACCGCTGCGACGCCATTCGAACCAAAAGAGCGCCCGATCAGGTGAATCCAGGGCGATTTTCCGCCGCGGGATGGCGTCGGTAACGCGTTCGACGAGGGCGCGTCCCCACGCGGAGCCGTACACGCTGCCGCGTCGTTGCAGTCCGATCGAGAAAACGGTCGATGCATAGGCCGCGGCGGCCAAACTGCACAGCACGACAGTCAGTTCGGCTTCGCTTCGCGTGTTGAGCTGCGGCGGCATGAAGGGCAGGCATCCCACCCACACGAGCACAGTCACCATAAGCGACATGACAACGATGCGGATCAAACGAAAGCCGCTCATGGACCAGATGATCGCCTGGTAAAAAACAACGCCGGTGGCGAGCAGCGTCGCGGGCCAGCGGACCAGGACCTCAATCCCGGCGGGCTCGTACACCAATTTGGCCCAGGCGACGTAGATGCCCACGACACTGAGCACAGCGAAAGCCATCAGGCAAGTCACCAATAGCCGACTGTTCACCGGGCGGGCGAAAAGATGACGCGGAAAGCCGGCCACGCCGCTCCGTCGATTGGCGTCGGTGAAATTGCAAAACGCGGCGGCCAGGATCAGCGACGCGCCGAACGGCAAAAAACTTAGCGAGCGGAGGCCGTCGGAAACTTTTAGCCAGCCGGCCAGGAAGCGATACAACACCGCGCAAACGGGAATTGCGGCCAGCAGAATCAGCCAGCCGCGGCGGTTGGCCGACCAGAATTCCCAGGCCAAAGCTGTGACGGCGGAACTCATGGCGGGCTAATCCTCGTTCAAGTGGCCGTTCGCGGCACCGCTGCGGGCGATGAAGATCTCGTCGAGCGAAACGGCGGCCCGCTCGACCA
>JBIOWO010000173.1:0-9526 GCA_044868555.1 Lacipirellulaceae bacterium
CGCAGACCCATATGCGTCCTGGCAACGCGGTGCGAACGAGAACATGAACGGACTGCTGCGGCAGTTTTTCCCCAAACGTACTGATTTCACGCAGATCAGTCACCGCGAGGTGGCCCGCGTGGAACAATTAATCAACGAACGACCTCGAAAACGACTCGACTATCGAACCCCAGCGGAAATCCTTGCACCAACACTCTGTTGCAATTGATCCTTGCATTCACCAAGTGCTGATTGCGTTAGAGTTTACGCGAACACGACGTCGTCGTATTGCCTTCTGTATTGCCACAGATTTTGTCGCTGATTGTCAGCGCATGTCATCGGTTGGCAATTCCGGGTCATGAAAGCTCGCCCGACAACCTGACCAGAGAATCGGCGACGACCGCCGGGGTGCAAAAAGATTGTCGCACTCATTGCTCCGATTTTCAGCAAGGATATCACTGCCATGGGAAGGCTGTTTCATCCGTTTTTGTTTCTGTTGGCCAGCTCCACTGACCATCAGCTCCGTCGTCAGATTGAATTCCTCAAATCCGAGAACGAGATGCTGCGGAAGCGGGTGCCCAAGCAGCGAATCTTCCTCTCGAAGATCGAACGCGAACGGCTCCTCAGGCTCGGCGCCGCAATCGGTCCCGACGTGGCCAAGCTGATCACGATTGTCCATCCTCGGACCTACCAGCGCTGGCTCCGGGCGAAATGCTCGGGCAGCAATGGGAAGAAGATGGGACGCCCGAAAACGCTCGAATCGGTCCGCGAGATCATCATCCGCATCGCCAAGGAGACCGGCTGCGGCTACGGCCGGATTCTCGGGGAGCTCAAGAAGCTGCGGATTCACACGATCTCTACGAGCACGATCAAGAACATCCTCAAGGAGGAGGGGATGCTGCCGCGGCCCAAGCGCGGACTTGGAACCTGGGACGAGTTCCTGAAAATCCACGCCGAAACGCTCTGGCAAGTCGACTTCTTCAGCAAGTGTATCTGGACATCCAAAGGCCTGCGGCAGTGCTTCGTGCTGGCTTTCATTCATGTCGCCAGCCGGCGGGTTTACTGCTCGCCCTGCTCTTTTCAGCCAAACGCCCAGTGGATGGAGCGGCAAGCCGAGGCGTTTCTGGAACACGCCCGAAGCGAAAGTATCCGTGTTGACTACGTCACCCGCGATCGGGATGGCATGTTCGTCGCTGAGTTCGACACCGTCTTCAAGAATGCCGGCGCGAGAGTCATCCCCACCGCTCCCCGGGCGCCCAATCAAAATGCCTATGTCGAGCGGTGGATTCAAAGTATCAAGTCCGAGTGTCTGCGGGCCTTCATCGTTTGCGGCAAACGGCACTTCGACTTCCTGGTGTCATGTTACGTCGACTTCTACAACACGCTTCGGCCTCATCAAGGAGTGGGTAATCGGCCGCACTCGGGGAACTGGATCGAATCGGACGATCCGCTCCAGCCGGACGAGCGAATCGTCTGCGCTTCGCGCCTCGGCGGCTTGCTCCGCCACTACGAGCGACGCGCCGCTTAGCCTGCCGGCCGAAGTTCGGTCCTTTCCTTTTTCTGAGCAGTCGCTGTCACGCTCCGCAGCGACGGCGGAATTCGCGCTGCACGAAACTATTTCCCTCACCAACTCGGCCTGATTCCGGTGACAATTGAAGCTGTTCGTCATGGTCGCAACTTCAATTCGCGTCTCGTTTTTGCTCGCGCTTTACTTTTTACACCCTACGGTAGTTACCAAGGCGGAACCGCACGCGGCGATTGCCGGGAGTCCCCTATAACGGAGAATGTAGCAGGTGTATAATCGGGTGTAAAGTCTATTTTGCTAGCAGGGGCCGTTTGTTGTGAACATCTTGGTTTTACTGATTTAGCGCCCGTAGCTCAGCTGGATAGAGCAGCGGACTTCTAATCCGCAGGTCGCAGGTTCGAATCCTGCCGGGCGTGCTGGGGGTGGGGGGTATCAGGTTTCAGGTATCGGGTGTCGGTCTGCGGAGGATGGGGCGGCCGATGACGAACATTGAGGCGACGACTATCAAGAGCAGCACCAGGGCGAGTAGCGGTACGACGAGCGACAAGATTGAGACGATCAGGCCCGTTACGGTCTCGATTGTCGTGAAGATGAAGTTGGCGAGTCCGCCGGTGGTTGCGGTCGATGCCAGTCGGCTGACGATGGTCGCGCCTTGAACGACTGCGGCCGAGCCTCCGCCGGCGATGATGGCGAGCGACCAGTGCAGGAACGGGTCGAGGCCGGTGACGCTCGCGGCGAACAGGACCGCGCCGGCGACGATCGCGATGGGGGTGGCGATGGCGTCGAGCAGATTGTCCAGCCAGGGGACGTAGTAGGCGCCGATCTCGATAAGCGACGCGACGGCAAACGAGATGAACGCGGGCAGGGAGCCGAGCCAGCGGAAGCTGTCGGCGAGGTCGAGATAACCGGCGTGTGCGGCCGCGCTGACGACGAGCATCGGCACGAAGACGCGGAATCCGCACGAGGCGGCCAGCCCGATGCCGACGAGGATCGCGAGGGCTGTGTCCATTGGGTGGCTGTCGGCTATCGGCTGTCAGCCAGACGGCGCAGTACTACTGTGGCGCCGCTACGGCGGCGGGCGTGAGGCCGATCTTGGCCAGGTGCTTGGCAGGGTCTTCCAGCAGCGGATCCTTGCACGATTCGCAGCAGATGAACACTTCCTGCCCTGCTACGGCAATCTTCATCGGTGTGCCCATTTCGCCGAGTGCTTCGCCGCTGACCGGGCAAATCTTTTGCTTCACGGCCAGCGCGCGGTCTTCGGCCGAGAGCGACGCGAAGGCTGCCTCGATCGTGGCGGCTTTTCCGGCATCGGCGGCGGGCGCATCAGCGGGTGCGGCGGCCGGCGCGGGTTGAGCCGGGGCTGGCGGCGCCGCGGCCGGTTCCTTGCGGCAGCCGGCGAACCAGGCTAGCGATGCGGCGAGGGTGACACAGAACGCGGTTTTCGTGACACTCGACATGGTAAGGCCTCCCAGCGAATAGTGGTCTGTGGTCCGTGGACCTTGGACTGTAGACCGTGGACAAAGAACGTTGGCGACCGTAGTCCGAAGTCCACAGTCCAATGTCCAAAGACCACGGACTACGGTCCCCCCTATGTTCCGCCTGCGACTGCCTCACGTCAAGCGGCTTGTGCGGAGCCGCAGGGCGTTGGAGATGACCGAAACCGAACTGAAGCTCATCGCGGCGGCGGCTATCATCGGATTCAGGAGGGCCCGCATTCCCAGCAGCGGCACCAACACGCCGGCGGCCAGCGGCACTCCCAGCGCGTTGTACACCAGCGCGAAGAACAGGTTTTGGCGGATGTTGCGCATGGTTTTGCGGCTGAGCTCGACGGCGCGGACGATGCCGCGCAGGTCGCCCTTGACCAGCGTGACGCCCGCGCTCTGGATGGCCACGTCGGTGCCGGTGCCCATGGCGATGCCAACGTCGGCAGCGGCGAGCGCGGGTGCGTCGTTGATGCCGTCGCCGGCCATGGCGACAATGTGTCCGGCCGCCCGCAGTTCGGCGACGCGCCGCTGCTTGTCAGCCGGTTTCACGCCGGCGACGAACTCGTCGATGCCGAGCTTGTCGGCTACCGTACGGGCGGTGCGCTCGTTGTCGCCGGTGAGCATCAACATGCGGAGGCCGAGGCGATGGAGTTTGGCGATTGCTTCGGGCGTGGACGCTTTGATCGGATCGGCCACCGCCACGATGCCGGCGAGCTGGCCATCGACGGCGACGAACATCACCGTGTTGCCCTCGTGCTGCAGCTGCGTGGCGCGATCGTTCAAGGCGTCGGCGTTCGCGATGCCCTGTTCGCGGAGCAGGTCGGCGTTGCCGACGATGACGCGGCGGCCATCGACCGTGCCGCGCACTCCGCCGCCGGTGATCGAATCGAAATCGATAACCTCTGCGAGTGCCAGGCCGCGTTCGCGGGCAGCGGCGACGATCGCCCGGCCGAGCGGATGCTCGCTGTTCTGTTCGATAGATGCCGCGAGCGGTAGCAGTTCATCGTCCGTGAACGATTCGAACGGCACACATTCGGTGAGCCGCGGGCGTCCTTCCGTGAGCGTTCCCGTTTTGTCGACGACGAGCGTATCGACCTTCTCCATCGTTTCGAGCACTTCGGCGTCTTTGATGAGCACGCCTTCTTTCGCGCCGCGGCCGACGCCGACCATGATCGACATCGGCGTGGCGAGCCCGAGCGCGCAAGGGCAAGCGATGATCAGTACGGCGATGGCATTCACCAGGGCGTAGGCCAGACGCGGCTCGGCGGGCGACCCGATGGCCCAAGCAATGAAGGTGAGAACGGCGACGAGCACGACGGCCGGCACAAACCAGCCGGCGACGGCGTCGGCCACGCGCTGGATGGGGGCCCGCGAGCGCTGGGCGTCGGCGACCATTTGGACGATTTGGGCGAGCATCGTGTCGGAACCGATCCGCGCGGCCCGCATCTCGAACGCGCCCGTTTGATTCACCGTGCCGCCGATCACGGTGTCGCCCGGCTGCTTGACGACGGGGATCGGCTCGCCGGTGAGCATCGATTCGTCGACCGAACTGCGGCCGGAGACGATTTCGCCGTCCACCGGCACGCGATCGCCTGGCACCACTTTGAGCGTGTCGCCGACGTGGACCTGGTCGAGCGGCAGCACGGTTTCCTGGCCGTTGCGAAGAACGCGGGCGGTGGGCGGGGCGAGGGATAACAGGTCGCGGATAGCGGTGCTGGTGCGGCGGCGGGCGCGAAGCTCCAGCACTTGGCCCAGGAGGACGAGCGCGACGATGACCGCGGCCGCCTCGAAGTAGACCGCGACGTGGCCGTGCTCCATGAAAGCTTCCGGGATGGTGCCTGGGAGCAACGTGGCCCAGGTGCTGTAAAGGTAGGCCGCGGCGACGCCGATGGCGATTAGCGTGAACATGTTGAGGTTGCGCGTGACAAGCGATTGAACGCCGCGCACGAGGATCGGCCAGCCGGCCCACAGCACGACCGGCGTGGCCAGCGCCAGTTGCAGCCAGCGCGCGACGGTCATCGGGATCCAGCGATCGACCGACACGCCAAACATTGGCAGCATGGCCAAAAGCAGCAAGGGCAGAGCCAGCGTCGCGGCGACCCAGAAGCGGCGCGTCATGTCGTGCATCTCGGTGTCGTCTTCCTCGCCGGCGGTGATCGTTTTGGGCTCGAGCGCCATGCCGCACTTGGGGCAGGTGCCTGGATGGTCCTGCTC
Organism: Lacipirellulaceae bacterium; assembly: GCA_044868555.1. Taxonomy (GTDB): domain Bacteria; phylum Planctomycetota; class Planctomycetia; order Pirellulales; family Lacipirellulaceae; genus JABDGM01. Next base: position 5,203 of record JBIOWO010000173.1, read on the forward strand.
GATCTCCGGGTGCATGGGGCAGGTGTAAAGGGAAGTGGCGAGTGGCGAGTGGCGAGTGGCGAGGGGAGCCAATTCGACCAGCGCTGGGCCGTGTGGTTGCGGTGGGGCGCCGGCGAGGAATTTGCGGCGGCAGTGTTCGCTGCAGAAGTAATGCGTCTGGCCGTCGCGCTCGGCGGAAATAGCCGTTCGCTCGTCGACTGTCATGCCGCAGATGGGATCGATGGCCATGTTCGCTCCTGATATTTGGCTGGGCGGGTCAATTATCGGCGCTTTGTGGCATCGCGACAACCGTCAACACGTCGATGCGGGTTATCCGCCGCGGTGCATCTGCCATAATGCGGCGGTCGGACGTGAGTCGAGAATCCGGCGGCGTGCGCCGTCGGCACGGTCGCGCACTTTTTCAGGAATGACTCGTCATGAAACTATTCGGTCGTTGGTTTAATGAATTCGCGAAATTCGCCGCGCGGCATACGGGCCACGCGGAAGTATTTGGAATGGCCGTTTTGGTGGTTGTTGTTTGGGCGGCAACGGGACCAATATTTGACTACAGCGACACCTGGCAACTGGTGATCAACACGGGCACGACAATCGTCACGTTCTTGATGGTGTTCCTGATTCAGAACACACAGAACCGCGACACGGGCGCGATCCAGGCGAAGCTGGACGAGTTGATCCGCGTGACCGAAGGGGCGCACAACGCACTGCTGGATTTGGAGGAGCTCGAGGAAGCGGAGATCGAGCACATTCGGCGGAACTACCGCCGGCTGGCCGCGACGGCGCGCGAGGAAATCAAGCACGGGCTGCGCGACACGGGTTCGCGCGAAGTCGAGGACGATGAAGAGTAGGCGGCCGGCTGACACTTGGCCGCCAAATCGTGAGCAGGATGGTTCCGATGGCGGCCGTCATCAGGCAGGTCGGTTCGGGCACATTGGCGGTCATGATGACTGCTGTAGCGCTCGCGCCAGCCGTCGCGTTGTCGCGCCAAACGAGGTAGTCGGCGGCATCGACAATTCCATTGCCGCTGCCATCGGGCGACGTGAACGGCGCGACGAGATTGCCGAAACGCTCGCGCCAGTATTGATAGTCGTTCGGTTCGACGTGGCCGTTACCGTCGTAGTCGCCGGGTATTGGCGGCGAGGCGGCCGCCACGTTGATCGCCAGGGCTGCCCCGATCATCTTTTCGTAGTCCACCTCGTTGTTAATCACGACGAGAAACGGATCGGACGGTTGATACCAGGTGGAAGTCAGCCGGGCGAAGAAGCCGTACGCGCCGGACGGCGGCGGACTGGCATTGTCGAGGACGTACGCCAACAACTCGTGGTTGTGGAACCCCGTTTGTCCCGTCATTGGATCGGACAGGAGGAGGGGCGGCGGCGAAGCGACGTCGGTCGCCGTCAGGTTCAGCTCACCGGTTGTCGACAGTAGGTCAAAATCGACGGGTGCCGGCTCGACCATTTCGGTCATGCCGTTCCAGTACCAGAGGTTGCGCTCTTCGATCGGCGAGGAATTGGCCACGGGTCGGCGCACCACTTCCAGCGACAGATTACTGTTGTCGTCCATGCCGATGATGTCGAAGCCGGGCACATTCCACACAACCAGGGGCGGCGATGGCGGTTTGATCCAATAATCGCCGTCCTCGTCATCCTCAACGTACATGATCGCGGCGAAGCCGCCCCCGCCCGCTACACCCTCACTGACGACGAGCCGGTCATCGGCCACGTCGACGTGAATTGGCGTGCCGTGCCCGTAAGCCCGCGCCGCGGTCACAGCCGCAATCGCCACGCCACACAGGTAAAGGTATCGTCGCATGGCGTCCATCAATTCTGTTCCGGTTTGCAGAAATCAAATTTTGCGTCGATCCATTCGTCGACCTGCGCGGCGGAGATCGAATCGACGTGGCCATCGGCATAGAGGTAGTATGAGGATTGGAAGTGTCGATCTGGCTTGATGTCGGCGTACACGGCGTCGCGCACCCATCCCTTGTTGATGTTCAGCTTGGAAAACCATAGCGCAGCGTGGGCGTGTTCATACTTGGGATCGACGATTGGATCGTGATTCTCGTCCTCTTTTTCGGCGCCCTCCATGGCAACAATGGTCCGGCTGGTCGCGAGGAGCTTGTTGATGTTGCGGACGCCGCCGCTTGCCTTTTCGGAGGCCAGGTACTCGTTGATCACGTAGCTGGTTCCCTTCACAGCGAACCGCTCGACGTGATGCTTGTCCTGTGGGCAAATGCGAATCGCGTCGACGCTTTCCATGTGCGGCGCGAGCGTGTAGATCCAGCTCAAGAGACCTTCCGGATCGCTGGGGTCGCGCCGGGCGTGCCACCACTCGGGAAAATTGCCTTCGTGAGTGTCGCAGAATTGGAGCACGGCCAGGCCGATCTGCTTCATGTTGTTCTGGCAGGAGGCGGCGCGGGCCGATGCCCGCGCCGCCTGAATGGCCGGCAACAACAGCGCTACGAGCATGCCGATGATCGCGATGACCACCAGCAGCTCGACGAGCGTCATGGCTGGGCGCGCCTGCCTCATTGTTAGCCGATGCCTCGCTTTCTGGCTCCACCAAGGCCCAGCCAACCGGTGAAGGCGGAGCCGATCAGGACGAGCGAGTGCGGCTCCGGCACGACCCATTGCACCAGCGATGGCGAAACGCCGAGCGAATTGACGGCGGTCGCCACGGTCGACCAGGGAACGTTCTTGTTGAGCACGAAGAAGTACTCGTCCGAAGGATTGATGCCGGCTTGCGTGCTGGAAAGCCGCAGACTCAGCAGGTAGACGCCGTCGGGGCTGGCGCTGGTGGGCGACGTGCCGTCGCCGAGCAGGGCCCAGCGGAACGAGCCATGCCGCTCCGGACCCTCGTTACCGTAGTCGACCAAGACCGCAGCCAACGAGACGCTGTCGAACGGGCCGCTGTCCGTTGTCACGGCGAAGTTGGCGTCCGGCGTGGTGATGTTTGGGTTCGACCCTCGAAAGGCTTTGAGTTGGGTCGCGCCGGCGTCGGCAAATGCGGCGCCGTTCCACCGCTTGAGGCCGGCCGTGAAGCCGGCGGAAATTACGCTGCCGGCAGCGAAGGCCTGCGGGCCGCCGTCGGCAAGATCGTATCCATACGCCAGGCCAGGGCCGGCGGGAAACGCCGGCAACTGCAAGATCGGGTCTAGCTCGCCATTCGGCCGCGAATACCACACGCCGTCGGACGGCTTCATGGGCATCACGTACGCCGACACAGGCGCGGTGAGCGCGGTACTGTACGGTCCGTCGAGGTGCAGTACGCGGGTCACGATTTTATTGTTGTCATTGGTTATCTGAATCTGTGGCCCGTGCGCGGCTGCCGAGCTTGCGGCCGCGGCGAGGACGCCGATTGCCATTGCTGCAATAGGCTTCTTCATCGTTAGCATTCTCCATACTCATTCGAGTTGCCATTGGTTATATGGCGGCACAACAGGATCAAAGCGCAATTCAGCGCATGCACGTGCCGCGGTGAACACAAAGAGACTACCGAGAGCGACCGAGACATGCGCAGCGTCTAACGCTGGCTACGCGTTCGGCGGCCGAGCTCAGGAGATAGCCAACCGGGGCGGTGGCACGGGCGGCGGAATGGCCGGTGACGAGAATTGGACGGGCATCAGCACGACGGCCATTGCCGGGAGCCGATGATCGGCACAGATCACGATACCCGGCGGCAGCGCGATGACGCTGGCCAGCCAGTTCGTGCCGAAGCCCTGGCACGATAAAGCGCGGATGCCGACGATCGAATCATTTCCCATCGGCGGTTCGGCATGTTCGGCATGTGCGCCGTGACCATCGCCACGAGCGGATGAGCAGCACGATGGTTTGGCAGAGCAACATGACTTCGGCCGAGCTTGCGTGGCGCATGTCGGCAATTGAGTTGGATGCGATGCGCTGTCCGAGTTGATTTTGACGTCGACATCGACGATCAGCCCTCGTGGCGGCACGACGCCGTGCTTACGTGCCCAGGCGAGCCGCTCGGTCGGCGTGTGGCAGCAGCAACTGGTCCAACACTGCTCAGCATTCCGGCAGCCGCACGGGCAGTTCATGCAGGGAAACGGCACCGACAGATCCTTCGTCGATGTGGTCGGGGTCGGCAGCGGCACGCCGCCGGCGACGACCAGGTACATGAGAGTCGACAGCCACCCAACGAGCGGGAAACGCCATTTTCGCAAAGAGTGTCGCAAGCGGCAGATCATGATGCGTCGGGCGAGAGACGATCGGATTGTTACCCGCCCCGCAATATATGGCGGTTGGGGTGGCACGTCCATTAGCCCGCGCCGAAGGGCGTGGCTGATCTTGTCGCGCGGAGCCGGAATCGC
>JBIOWO010000174.1:0-10460 GCA_044868555.1 Lacipirellulaceae bacterium
ATCGAGCAAAATAATCTGGGGGGGGGCGGCGTCGTTGTAGGGAGCCTCGTGTCGCAGCAGTTTGAGCGCTTCCAGTCCGTCTCGCGCGACTTGAAACTCGATCGTTACGGGTAAGCTCTTGAAGGCATGCTTCGTGAGCAGCACGTCATCATCGTTGTCCTCAACGAGGAGAACGCTAAATCGACGTGGCGAAGAGCGTTTCTCGTTCATCACGTGCTTCCTCCATCGAGGTTGGAATCGTAAACCGGAAGACGCTGCCAGAGCCTACCCGCGATTCGACCGTGAGTTGGCCGCCGTGTCGCTGGACAATCTTCTTGCAGACCGCGAGCCCGATTCCGGTGCCAGGATACTTGTCGCGGCTGTGAAGTCGTTTGAAAATCTCGAAGATTTGCTGTTGATGTTCCGGCGCGATGCCAATGCCGTTGTCATCGACGGAAAACTCCCAGAACTCACCAAGTCGCCGTGCGTCGATGTGAATTCGCGGCGGTCGCTCGCTGCGGTAGAGTATCGCGTTGCCAACCAGGTTCTGAAGCAACTGAACAAGCTGCACGCGATCACCGACAACAGTCGGCAATTCTCCACACGCGACCTCGGCACCGGCGTGGGTGATGGAGCTCTGCAAATTTGCGAGCACGTCGCGCACAACGTCGCAAACGTCCACCTCCTGAAAATCGAAGCTTTCATCTCGGTTGACGCGCGAGTACGTCAGCAGATCGGTCACCAGGGCCTTCATGCGCACCGCGCCGTTGACAATCCGCTCGATGAAATTGTTCGCTTGCTCGTCGAGCCGCCCGTCGTACTCGGCTTTCAGCAGGTTGCAAAAACTGGTGATGGATCGCAGCGGTTCTTGCAGGTCGTGCGACGCGACAAAGGCGAACTGCCGCAGCTCGTCGTTCGATCGCGTCAACTCTTCATTGGCCTTTTCCAATTCGGCCTTCGCTTTTCGCAGTTCGACGGCCACCGTTTCGGCGTGCCGTCGGCGTTCGTCGGCGGCGCGAGCCCAGGCGGCTTCGGTTTCCGCACGGGCCGTAATTGCTTCCAGTTCCTTATTCTTGAGCTCCTCCAATATGCGCTGGTTCTCTTCCTGGAAGAACTTGCGACGCAGCAAGGCTCGGATACGACCCTTTAGCACCGCCTGGTCGCTGGATTTTCCGACAAAATCGTCGGCGCCCGCTTCCAGCGCCCGCGTCAGGTCCTCCTTGGCCTCGCGGCCAGTGAGCATCAGGACGGCGATCGGATTGTCCAACTGGTTTCGCATGGCTACGATCCGCCGGCACATCTCAATGCCGTCCAAGTCCGGCATCACCAGATCCACCAGCGCGAGGTCGTAGGACACACGCTCGAGACGGCGCAATGCTTCCTGCGGATCGGAAACGGCGTCGACGGAGTAACCCTCTCCCTGCAACAAACATTTCAGGTGCGATAAGTACGTCTCGCTGTCATCAACCGCCAGCACGTTGGCCCGTCGAAACGCGGGCTCGTTGTGCAGCAACACAGACTCTCCGCGTCGGTGCCGATCCAGCATCGCCCGAATCCGAATCACGAGAATATCGGAGTCGGCCGACTTCTTGAAGAAATCGTCCGCCCCGCTGTCCAGTCCGCGGACTTCCGTTTCTTCATCCTCATCGGCGGTGAGGATGATGATCGGAATCGAGCGCGTGTTGATGTTCATCCGAATGCGACGGCAAAGCTCGTCGCCGCTCATCCCCGGAAGATAGTAGTCGACGACGATGACGTCGGGCGGTTCGCGCTCGATTTGCGCCAGTGCTTCATCGGCAGTGCCGACGGTGGCCGCCGTCCACTTTTGGGCTTCCATTTCCAGTTGTAGCCGCAGCGCTTGAGTTGGCGAGTCTTCGACAATGAGAATCCTCGGCGTGTCGTTCATGCGCAAACCTCCTGCGATACCGGCACGAGTTGCTTGATGGCTGCGCCGATGGACTCCAATGGCAGGGAGATGCACGGTGCACCGATAGCGCGGGCGGCTTCGGGCATGCCATTCACGACGGCCGTCGACTCGTCCTCCGCAATCGTATATCCGCCCGCGCGACGGATCGCGAGCAACCCTTCGGCCCCATCGTTGCCCATGCCCGTGAGCACGACGCCCACCGCGTGGGCCCCAAGTGCATCGGCCATCGAGCGTAGCAGGACGGTGCCCGACGGCCGCTGACCGCTTTCAGGAGGACCGTTTTCCAACGCCAGCCGATTGCCGCGCACCAGGAGATGCTTTTCAGCAGGGGCCACGTAGACATGACCGGGCGCGGGCAACTCACCGTGCCGCGCTTCTCGAACCGCCTGAGGCGAAATTCGATCCAACCAGGAAATGAACCCGGAATGAAAACTGGACGTGATGTGTTGGACCAGGACAATCGGAATCGGATGAGCGGAGCCGATCGCGGCCAGAACCGTTTCGACGGCGTGCGGGCCTCCTGTGGACGCGACGATGCCGACCAGGCTGGCACGCCGCCTGTCTCCGGTTTTCGCGGCGCCACCCGGGAATTCCGGAACTCGAGGCGGCCGAGAATCGGGCTGCGATCGCGAATGGTTGAATCGCTGGCGAACGACTTTGATATGGCTCATCACAACCAGTTCGCGGCAGATGCGCGCTGCCATATCCGGCGATTTTCCTGGCCGCGAACACGAGGGCGCTTCGACCGCCGATACGGCACCGGCCCGCAAGGCGTCCATAGTGGAGTCCAGTTGTTGCGTATTTACGCTTCGCGAAACGATCACGATCGGCGTGGGACGGATTTCCATGATTCGTCGCGTCGCTTCCAGGCCGCTCATGCGCGGCAATTGGACGTCCATCGAGATCACATCCGGAGCCGCACGTTCGAGACTCGCCAGCGCCAGCTCTGCGGATTCGCATTCTGCAACCACCGTCAGCCGTGCGTCGGCGCTGATTGCCTGCCGGAGGTATTCGCGAACGGTCGGCGAATCCTCGACAATCATGACACGTGCCTGGTCCATGAATCCAATCGCTCTGTTGTTTGGTCGAGCTACAGCAATTGCCGGATGGTGCTGAGAAGCTCCTGGTGATCGAACTTGCGCTTCACGATATACGCATCGGCCCCGAGGTCGAGGCCGTGCTGTTGGTCCTCTTGCCGATCGCGCGACGTTACCAGGACGACGGGAGTCTTGGCGAAACGCCGATCGGCTTTGATTTGCTCGAGCAGGGCGAAGCCGTCCATGCGTGGCATTTCGATGTCCGTAACAACCAGGGCGAACTTTTGCTGCCGCATCAGCGACATGGCTTCCACGCCGTCCATGGCGACGCTCACCTCGTAACCCTGCGATTCCAGGATGTTCTTCTCCAACGTGCGCGTCGTGAACGAGTCGTCAACGATCAGAACTTTGGCCGGTGCCGCCCGCTCGACGCTGGTGGGAGGGGCCGGCAATCGCGTGGTTTGACTGCGCTGAACATTCTCCATCAGCATCGCGGGCTGAACGACCAGCGCCACCCTTCCATCATCCAACAAAATGCCGCCGGCGAACTGACCCGTTTCAGCGAACTCATCGAAATTCAGAATCAGGGCGTCGCGCTCTTCCAGCAGCGCATCGACCGAGACCGCAAGGAAGCGCGTGCCCGATTTCAAAAGTACGACAGAAATCGTTGCGACTGTCTCGTCGCCTGGCGGGGATTCCGTGCGGCTGAGAACGGCAGCGAGCTGCGCGACCCGAATCGGACGGCGGCCATATGTCACGACGGGCTGGCCTTCGACGGATTCCAGCTTGTCGCTGGGAATTCTTAGCAGCCGCTCAATTCCATGCGTGGGTATCGCGATGATCTGATCGCCGCAAGCGACAAGCAGGATTCGATGCGTGGAGACAAAGATGGGAACCGACATCGTCACGCGGACGCCGCCCTCGGGTCTGGCCGATAGCGCGACTTGCCCTTGCAATCGGGAAACCGAGTCGTGAACTACCGACAACCCCATTCCGCGCCCGGCCAGTTCCGTCACCGAATTGGCCGTGGTAAAGCCTGGCTCAAAGACCAGCGACAGCGTCTGCTCGATCGTTTGTTGGGCGGCCCCGGCTTCGGTCAGCAGCCCCTGGCGAATTGCCTGCTGCCGAATCTGTTGAATGTCGATTCCGCGTCCATCGTCCTCGATTGCCACGATCAGCCGGCCGCCAGAAACCTCCAAGCTAATGGACACGCGGCCGTTTTCAGGCTTCAGCGCTTTACGCCGTTGCTCCGGGCTTTCGATACCGTGCGACACGCAGTTGCGCAGCACGTGCATGATCGGGTCTTTCAGTTCCTGCAACACCATGCGGTCGGCCCGGACGTCCATCCCGACGGCCTGGAATTCGATCTGCGTGTCTTGCGAACTGGCCAGATCGCGGACCATCTTGCGAAAGCCCTGGAATACGCTATGGGCCGGCACAAGCCGCGCTTCGTGAACGTCGCGCTGAATTTGGGCCGTGCGCGACCGCAACTGCCAGGCCAGGCGACGCCCGTCGTTCGTCAATTGCCGAGTGTGTTTGGCCAAACTGCCCACGTGTCGATCGACGAACTCGACGTACCGCGAAATTCGGTCAAATCCAGACATTTCCGCGAGCTCGTGGAGTTTCGAAACGGCCGCTCGACGAATCGCCTCGCGCTCGCGATCCAGGTCATCGACTTCCCGTTGCAGAGCGGCCAGTTGGCGCATCAGCCGCGCCACGTGCTGATTGTCCGACGACAACTCGCCGGAAGAGCGCATCAGGCGGTCCAGGCTTTCGAGCGTGACGCGAACCGTTTCGTGCGAAGTGACTGGCAGAACTCCGGTTGCATCGCGTGCATTCTGTTCCGTGGTCGAGTTGGCTGCGCGATCGCCTGTGGGCACCGGCGCGAACTGCGGAGGACGAAGCCGACTTTCGCCGATGGTTTGCTGCGTTGCGTACCGGCTGCTGCCGAAGCTCGATATCGTTTCGGCCATGATATCCAACCAATGCTCAATCTGTCGTCGCACACTGGCATCAAGCCGCTGCTCGTTCGCGCGGATTGCTCGGAAGAGTTGCTCCAACCGCGCCGCCACGGTTTCGATCGGCCGTATTTCGACGACGGCTGCCGCGCCGGCGAGCGTATGGGCCACGCGGGCGGCTTCCGTTAGCTCCTCTTCCGTGGGCACATCGCTGCTGCTGCCCCAATGGGCCAACAATTGCCGAAGACGAGCGGCATGTTGATCGTGCTCCTGACGAAACACCGGAAGTAGTTGCGTCACGGTCGTTGGATTGAATTGCGCCGGAGGCGGAGCCGCATCGACCGCCAATAAATGATCGATCGAGGCCAGCGCATCGGAAATATCGGGTGGTGGCAGGTCACGGTCGAGCGCCGCCATCCAGTCCTCGATCGAGTCGAGCACCAGAGTAACTATCGCCAAAGTATTTTTGCTTAGTGTCAGTTCGCCATGACTCATTTTCTCCAAGACGGTTTCGAGGCCGTGCCCGAGCTGCTCCGCCTCACTCAGCCCGCACACGCGCGCACCGCCCTTAAAGCTATGGGCCAATCGAAACGCATCCCGGACTCGCCGGTCGTTCGTCAATTGGTCGGCCGGGCTCAACGAGCCGATCAGCGCGCGAATTTGTTCAAGCTGTTCGCGGTGCTCGACGTGGAAAGCGTCCAGCACGATTTCGTTGACGTCCTTTGCCATGAATCCCTCCCCAATCGCGTCTTAGGCTGTGGGGCAACCAAAATTGTCGGAAGCTAGTGGAATTCGACCGATGTTTACACTTTGTAGCTGGCCACGGCGGTTCGCAGTTGCCTGCTCGTCGCGGACAGATTGGCCACGGCTTGCTCCAGTTGTCCGGTGCCGGTGGCCGTTTGCTGCGCGGCGCGATCGATGTCCTGCATTCCGCGGGCCACCTGCTCGAGACCGACCTGCTGTTGATTCGTGGCCGCGATGATTTGTTGAAACGCTTGAATGCTCTCATCGGTGGTCGACGAAATCTGGCGGATGACATTCTCGCTTACATCCGCCTGTTGCTTGCCCGACTCCACTCGCTTGACCGCCTCCTCGGTCAGCATGACGGACGTATTGATGGCCTTCTGAATCTCGCCGAGTATCTTTCGCACGTGAACCGTGCATTCCTTGGCCTGATCCGCCAGGTTTTTCATTTCGCCCGCGACGACGGAGAAGCGATTGCCGTCTTCGCCGGCTTCGGCCGCCTCGATCGTGGCGTTGAGCGCCAGAAGGTTCGACTGTTCGGCGATTTCGTTGACCGTCGAGATGATCTCACCGACGGCCTGAGTCTTTTCGCTCAAGGCGACGATATTCTCGGCGACTTCTTCCACCTGTTCGCGAATCGCCTCCATCGTCCGGTTGGTATTTTGGACGGCGTCCATGCCCGATTTGCTGGCCGATGAGGCTTGTTCCGCCACCGCCGCCACTTCCTTGGCCTTGGCCACGATTTGGCCACCGGCCTGGCTGATCTCCTGCATCGTGCTGGTGATCTCCTGAACCGTGGCCGCTTGTTCCTTCGTGCTCGTGGCCTGCTGCTTGGCGGATGAGGAAATCTGCGAAGTGGCCGAGTTGACGTTTTCCGTGACCGATAGAATCTGACCGGTCAAGTCGCGGAGGTTTGCGAGCATCTCGTTGAAGCCGTCGGCGAGCTGACCAAGCTCGTCGCCGCCTCGCTTGACGATCGCCTCGCCGCGCAAGTCACCCTCGGAGACTTGTTGGGCACGATCGGCCAGCGTCCGAACCGTGGTGGACATGCTGCGGCTCAGCACGCCGGCCACTCCACAGCCGACGACGATGCTGATCAATGTCGCCGTGCTGAGGGCCAAAACCGTCGTCTGGCTGGCCGAATCGAGTTGCGCGCGATCGAGCTTTTCACTGCCTTCTGCCGCAGCCACAATCTTCTCCACGGAAGCCCTGATCTCTCTTCCTTTCGGTACGGCCTGGTTCAGCCAGATCTCCTCGACGGCCCCATCGCCCGTATCCTTGCCGGCAGAACTTTGCTTCGTGGTATCAATCGCGAAGACTTTTTGGTGGAATTCGTGCAGATCGCGCGCCATTTTCGCGACATGGTCCACCTGCTGGCGATCCACGTTCGAGTTCTCCAACGATGCGTAATTGCCCAGCAACTCGAGCTGGTCCCATACGGACTGCCAGTACTCTGCGTTATTGGCCCGGAAAGTGTTGGCCTGCGCAGTGCTCGAACCGATGGCTATATAGCCCCGCAAACTGCCATTGGCGTCGCTTAGGCTTGTGAGCAATCGATCGCAACTCCGGACAGTCGGCACCGCTTCATCGAGAACCTCATCCAAACTCGCGCGCATCACCGAGATGTTGTATAATGCGGTTCCCGCGCTCACGGCCAACAGCACAATTACGGTTCCAAATCCGGCCCCAAGTTTTGCCCCGATTGTCATTTTCACGGTTTTCTGCCCCCATGTTCGGCCCGGCAATAGTGCCAGGCAGTTTCGTTTCGGATCACGCCGGGCACGGTCGCCCGCCGACTACGCGATCATTGATTGCTTGCATGTTGACGCCTCTGCTCGGTGACGTGCTCGATGAGCGCGTTCGCGTCGAGCACCAGGATGTGATCGTCGGTCGTTCCACGTATCAACTTGCCGGTCGAACCAGCTGCCGCTTCGTCCACGGCGGCCAGCCGGTCGAGATCGACTTGGCACACGCCCTCAAGTGTTTCGACCCACACACCCAACGACTTCCCGTTTGTTTGCAAGAGCACGATGTGCCCGCCGAGCGCCTGCGTCGCCGGCAAATGGACGAGCAAGCGCAGGTCGACGATCGACCGCAGCACTCCGTTCAAATTGGCCACGCCGAGCAACAGATTGCAGGTTCCCGGAATGGGAGTAATCGGCACGAGTGGGAGTATCTGTTTCACTTGCGCGAGTTCAACGCCAAATCGCTCGTTTCCAAACCGGAATACAATCGATGGCACTTGCCTGGCTTGAGCTGCTTCCTCACGCCCCCGCCGTGCCAGCCGCTGGGCGCGTTGGCGCAACACCTCGTTCAATCGAACGCGGTCTGCACTGCCGGACTCACCGTCTTGTATCCGCGTGCGCTCCAGGCGCTCTCGCACGCCGTTCCAATCGATTTTGTTATGGGTCGCGGTCATGCCAAGTCCAGCGATTCAAGGTGTATGTGGGTCATCTCTTCCAAATCTGCGATTGTCATGCCTTCGGCATCCGGCAAACATTCGGATCGATCGCGATCTCCCAGTAACCTCAGTACGTTGCGAAACGATTTCACGGCACCCGTGGCATTTCCCAGTTTTCGCTGGGTCAGGCCCAGATAGTAGTGAGCGAGATCGAAGTCCCGATCGAGGTAAATGGCCTTGCTTAGCGCGTCGAGCGCGGCGTCGTGCCCCGCGATCTGGTCCAACAACAGCGCCCGATAGAAGTAACCCACCGGGTTCAGGCGATTCTCGGCAATCATCGACTCACAAACGTGCAAGGCGGCTCCCAGGTCGCCTTGGTCGGCCAACCTCCGAATCTGCTCGACGTCAAAACGTGGCGTGAACCTTGGTGAGTCGTGTTCCTGCGCGGCCGGTGGCGGCACACCACGACGTGGACCGAGTAGACCGCCATCCAAAGCCGCGAGCTTCCGTTCCTTGGGCCGAGAATACGAATGTTTGGGCGCGGTTGACGGCAGTACCGGTTTGGTTTGTTGAGAACCTGAATTATCCACAGTCGTCTGAGATGTGGGCGATTCCAACCTGCGATACAACGAGGCTCCCAAACAGTTCACCGTATCAAACGCAGCCTGCAAATGAATACCGTGTTCCGCATGCCCAACGGCCAACCAGCCATGGGGCACAAGGCATTCCGCCAACCGCGCAACAAATCGTTCCACGATTTCTGGTGCGAAGTAGATCATTACGTTGCGGCACAGAATCAAGTCGAATGCCAGCAAGTTGAGAACCAGCGACGGAAACGGGTGCCGTGCGAGGTTGTGATAATGAAAGGTCACGCCCTCTCGAAATCGCGGACCGATCCGCCAGGAGCTGCCGTCCTTTTCAAAACATTCGCGTCGAAACTCGGGCGACGTTCCGCGAAACGCCCATTCCTCGTACCGCCCTTCCGCTGCCTGCGAAAGGAAGGGACGATTGATATCGGTGCCCACGATGGAGATGTTCCAGCCCTGCACCGCGTCGGCAAGCTCGCGTCGCAACAGTATGGACACCGAGTACGCTTCCGGGCCAGTCGAGCACCCCGCGCTCCACACCCGTATGCGCCTGGTCGCGCGATTGCGCTCGATGATGTCCGGTAGCGCCACGTCGCGCAAAGCGTCAAACAATTCGCGATGACGAAAAAAGTAGGTTTCGCCGATTGTCAGCAGCGCGATGAGTTGATCCAACTCGGCCTCGCCGGTGTTCTCATCCTGCAAGAGCTCCCAATACTCGGCACAACCGCTCAGCCCGCGCTTCCGAAGGCGATCCGCTACGTGTCCGGCCAAGGCTTCAGTTCGGTCCGCATAGTACACCAGTCCTGTCGAGGAGATGACGTGGTCTTTCAATGCCGAAAAGCACGCTTCGGCGACGATCGAGTCGGTGTCTTGAACTGCTATCGTCATGCCGTCACCGCTTCAACTTCTGCGATTCGTCGCCGGGCAATTTCCGCCAATTCCGCCACTCGCTTCTGTTCCTGTTCCAACAAAATTCGCTCCGGCGACAACAGCACGACTACTTCTTCATCGAGCCGGGCGACGGCCGTTGCGCAGTCGTTCAGTGAACACCCTTCAGTAAGGGAGACTAGCTTTTCGTCGTCGATGTCGGCAATCCGCGATACGCCGTCAATCTCCAGCGCGAAGCGCTGGTCTTTGGCTTTGAGAATCACCAGTGGCGTATATAACGCGCATTCGTGGTCCGGCATTCCTAACAGATGGCGCAACGATATCACCGCCACGAGTTGGCCGCCGACGTCAAGAAATCCCGCCAGGAAGGCAGGAGCTCCCGGCACGGAAGTCAATTCCGCGATCGGAACAATTTCCTCGATACACCGAATCGGAATGGCGTAGGACCGGTCCGCAAGCTGGAAGATGAGATACCTTCCGCGCGCCGGCGAGATGGAATCTGCCCCCATCGTGAACCCTCGTCACTAAGAACGAGACTGCCCCATACGTTCGACCAAACATAGGTTCTCCAAGTGAATCGTCAAACGACCGGCCGCAGAAGCTTGTCCCCATTCGATCCGGATAGCGCAGTTGTTGCGGACATGCAGGATATTCGGGGGCCCTGCAACGCTAAACCTGGCTTGCAAACAAGTTCAAAGAGACGCCGGTGGGAGTCGAACCCACGTTAAGCTGCTTTGCAGGCAGCCGCCTGGCCGTTTGGCTTCGGCGTCATCGCTAGTGTGGATGGCGGAGTGCGGAGGGGGAAAGTACGCCACAAGTCGCCCTACCACACTTCCCCTTCCTCTCTCCACCCTCGTCAGCGTCCTCGCGAGGATTCGAACCTGGTCTTCGACCGTCGCGCTCTCGACTCTTGACTCCAGACCCTCGACCATTCAACAC
>JBIOWO010000175.1:0-60878 GCA_044868555.1 Lacipirellulaceae bacterium
GCGCACGCATGGCCTGGAGAAACTGGTCGGGCGACAGGTCGGCATGGATGAAGTTGGGCCTCGTGTAGTCGACGTATTCCAACTGGTGGTCCAATTCGAGAAACGACTTGATGGCGTTCTGCATGGCGCCGATGGGATGGGCGTTGGAGGTGCCGCGGCCGCGCTCGACGACCGTTCCTTCCGGCGCTACCAGCTCGTAGAGCACCGCATCGTACCCCTTGAATCGCTCGTTGAGATCGCGGTAGTACGCGATATCGGCAATGTGCACGGCGCCGATCAGATCGACGGTGACGTCAGGAGGCGTTGCCGCTGGCGACGTGCGCTTCGCGTCGCCATTGGATTTCGCATCGCTCTTGGCTTTCACATCGTCACCCGACGGTTTGGGCCGTGCATAGCGAATGATGGCCGTTTGCATGCCGACGACTTCGCCCCGATCGGCGTACTTGAGCCGCACCCAATCGGTGCCGAGCGCCGGCTCGGCCGTCGGCTTCGCCTTGGCGTCGGTTTTTTTCTCATCGGCGACCGCCGTTTGGGCAAACGCAAATCCGCCGGCCAGTTGCCAGGCCAGGAGCACGATGCCAGCCATTGAAAATGGATGCCGACAAAATCCGAAGAGCTTTAGCCATGAATGCCGACGCGGCCAGCGGAGCGCGTCGCGGTGGCGATCATCAAGTGGGGTCATCAAGAGGTCCTTGGCGTTGGATCGAGGCCGGCATGGCCAGCACTATGGCTGGGGATCGCGCTTTGCTGGTCCGCGGTGCGCGTGTTGTGGGTTCGTTGGAAAGTATACGCTTTGCCGCAGACGGCGACAAAGCACGGGCCGGGTCGAGGATCGGCAGTACATCGGTCGATCCGCGACCCGCAACGTGGCACGCTTTCCAGGGGCCTGTGGGAGCCGGTGCAGACCCCAGCCGAAACGGTAGGGCAGTGAAGTATGGCGTCTTAAATCGACGTGTGGCGAGGGTGTCGGACCATGCCGAAGTGGTGTGCCAAGCCCTCGAAATCGAGTGTCGGGAGCCATCGTGACGGGCCTGGAACATGGCTAATGGGTGCATAAATCTCGGGAAATCACCCAGTCCATCCAGATTCCCGCAAAATGTGGGAAAATTTTTGCGGAATATCTTTGCGTTCCGCGGAAAGATCGATTAAGATGGGCGGCATCGGGGCTAATATGCCTCGACTCCACGGCTTCCACAGGTTCCTGCCCCGCCTGTGGGAGCTTTTTTTTGCGCTTCACAGATTGGACGTCATTTGGGAGTCCTGTGGGCATCGCTGGCGCTTCGTACGAGGTGCTTTTCCCCGGTCGCCGCGGAGACCTCGCCGGCGTCAGTGCAGGCGTTGCGAGCGACGACATAATCGGAATAACCCCGATTTCCGCTCCTCTTTGCCGATCTTACTCAACTGGTACGGACGGCGCTTCCGATACTACCCACACCTATACGTGCGGGCTGCGCAAGCGGCCCGCCAGCTTCCACCGCGTTAGACACGGTAGGGGGAGACGATGAGACGAAAGTTATACGGCTGGCTCACGACGACCAGTATGCTGCTGGCCACCCTGGCGGGCAGCGCTTGGGGACAGGAGAATCTGCCCTTCGGGCCGTCGAATTACGACCACGACTTCCAGCTCTTTGCGCCGCTGGAGCTCGACCTGGACAACTCGCAAGAGGACCAATGGTCGGGCTATTTCTTCGATTACCAGAAGCTGTTCTGGTGGTACAGCGGCGAGCGGGTGACCATTGGCAATCAAAACGTGGTCCAGTTCGCCGAAGTTATCTATCAACAGAATCCGCAGGACGAGGGCAGTCCGCCGCCGCCGTACGAAGTCAAGAATACGCTGAACGATGTGCCGCCGAAGGCTGGCTTCGCGGCTGGCAATCGGTATGAGTTTGGCTACCGGGACCAGGATAACGGCTGGACGATTGGCATCCTCGATGGGCCGGAGCTGAACCAAGGGGAGTTCTATGGTTTCGCGCGCAACGTCGCGTTGGGCGGCGGCCTGCCCCCGTTCATCGACGACGACTATACGCCCGGTAACGACCAAGGTCCGGACGGCGGTACGCTGGCCGGCGGCAACCTCCGCGCGTTCGGCTTCGGCAGCGTGCCCGTGCTGTTCGAGACGCCACCGGGCTATCTGATGGGTTTTCGCGACTATTTGAACAATACGGGCGACGCCCGCATCGGCACGGTCGGCGGCCCGATGTTGTACATCGGCAATTACGGCATGCCGTCGGCCATTGATACGGACTACGACGATGGGGACATCATCTTCTTCCGCGACGCCGACGACATCGATCAAGACGGCATTCCGGGATCGTTTCCGATCGTTGTCGTCTTGCCGGACGGCACACTCAGCTTCGCTGTCATTCGCGACTTTGACGACCTTCACACTTTTAACGTGTTCTTCGACAGCGTGTTTGTACATAACGGGACGGAGACCGATGGAATCGAGGCCATGTGGTCGCACGTGCTGACGAAGCGCAATTACATGGCGAAGCACCAGAACAATGAAGTAACACTCAGCTGGGGTGCCCGATTCTTGCGCGTCTACGACGAACAGAACCTGACCATGTTGGGCAGCATTCTCCACGACGTATTCCTCAACACGTCGTTTACGAATCAAATCGTCGGCCCGCAAGTCGGCGTGCGGTGGGTCAATCGGCGGCAGCGGTGGACGCTGGACGCGAACGGCCGATTCCTGTTCGGCTACAACCAGGCGGACTGGGACCAAACCGGCCTGATGGGGCAGGGCCTCGTGCCAGGCGCCCTGAATCAGCCGCTGTACGCCCGCGCGACCGCGTTTTCCAACGGCCTCATCGAGCGTCAATTCTCGCCCGTGGCGGAGATGCGGCTGCAAGCGTCGTACAACTTCACGCGTTCGTTCTCAATGAAGTTCGGCTACACCGGCGCGTTCATTGGAAACATCAAGCGCGCGGCGCCGTCGGTCGATTACCGGCTGCCGTCCTTCGGCTACGAGAACGCCGGGACACAGGACCTGCTGGTCAATGGGTTTGACCTGGGTGTGGAGTTTGTGCACTAAGAGTAGCTTGAATTCGCAAGAATTCAGGCGCCGAATACGATTTGCGGATCGTTCTGAACTCTTGCGAGTTCAGCTACCGGTTGCCTTACGCGCTCTGCGCGGCAGCGGTCAGTTGCCGCGTGTGAATGTTGCGCAATTCTTCGAGCTCCACGGTCAGCCGATGACGGAGCGGACTTTCCGGCCGCAACTCATCGAGCAATTGCTCGGCTTTATCGAACGAGGCCAATTCAATCTGGCCCGTCTTGAACACCTGGCTCCAAGTGCGCGCTACCTCTTGCTCGGTTAACAATGCCAAACTCCTTAACCGGGTTGGAACAGTGGTCTCCCCGAAGTCACCACGCCGCCTGTCTTCATTCTACGATTTCAGTCGAGACACGCAACCGACGCGGCGCGGACCGTGAGCCGAGCAATTCACTCCGGCATGCTGCCGTGCTGCCGCCGCGGCCCCGGCGTGGCATGGCAGGCGGCGACCGGCGCCGCATCGCAGCCCGTTCGTCCGACGCAAGTCGCGTGCAGCGATTACTTTACGATCAAATCGGTGACAGTTATAATAAGCGATAGAACTTGCCGGGCCGGACTCTTCGACGCATTGATTCCCATTTGCACGCTCCGTCGCGCGCCGAAGGCTGCCAGCGAGCGGAATGCCCCAGCCGGGTTAGCCGCGGCCGGCACTGGAAGTTTCGTGTAGTCATCTCACTCCGTTCGGCTAAGCTGACGGCCGAAGCCGCGAGATGAATTCCGTCTGGCGGAGCGAGACAAATACACGATGTAGCAGAATTGCGAACGAGAATCGAGGCCATCTCATGTCCCAAGCGATCGTCGATCCCATCGAATTGCGGCGCTTCGCCCAAAATCTCAAGAAGTTCAATCAGGAGTTGGAGGAACGAATGACGTCGCTCCGCGCGCAGCTCAATTCGCTGGGCGCGACGTGGCGCGATCAGGAGCACAAGAAGTTCGTCGAGGACTTTGAGCAGCACATGAAAGTGATCGGCAAGTACGTGGAGGCCACCAACGAACACGCGCCCTACTTGATGCGGAAGGCGGAACGGATTGAGGAGTATTTGCAACAGCGGTAGGCCAAGAGTCGAGGGTCAAGTGTCGAGGGCCAGACGGTTCCGTCTCTTGACCCTTGTCCCTTGACCCTCGACTTTATGCTATGGACTCCCAGGCCCGCGTTCATTCGCTGACGTCGATTGAGTCGGTCCGCACGGCGCTGGTGTCGTTTGTGGACCAGGTGGGCGATGCGCTGACGGAGCTGGAGTCGGAAATGCGGCGCATGCAGGAATGGTTGGAGCACGATCGCCCCCGGTATTGGAAAACTCAGGTGCGTGTGTCGATCGACCAGGTCCACGAAGCACAGCAGGCGTTGCACCGCTGCCTGATGTTTCCGGTGGCCAACGATCGGCCGTCGTGCAGCGAAGAGCGGGCGGCGCTCAAGAAGGCCAAGGCTCGGCAGGCGTACTGCGAGCAGAAGGTGGAGCGGGTGCGGCATTTTCAGCAGTTGCTGCGGCACGAGCTATTCGAGTACGAAGGACGGATTTCGCAAATGGTGCAACTGGTGGAGGTGGACGTGCCGCAGGCGATCGGCGTGCTGGCGAAAGTCGTGCGCCACTTGGAAGAGTACCAGGCCGTGCGTGCGACCGATCCGCAAGCAGCCTACAACGACATGTCGTTTGCACGTGAGTTGTGGCCGGGGGAGGAATCGGCGAGCAAAGAAGATGCAGTCGGGGAACAAAAGGTGAATGCGAAGACGAAGGATTTGGAGCAAGGCGAGGACTAGTCGATGCGCCGCTGCGATCTAAATACTGGCGCCGGGCGCATCCGCCACGCGCTGGAGAAATTGGAAATTGCCTGGCACGAGGCGTCGACCGAATGGAACGACGGAGTCAGCCGGCGGTTTGCCGCGAATCATTTGGAGCCGATGGTGCCGCGAGTGAAGATGGCGCTGGACGCGATCTCGCGGATGAGCCTGTTACTGGACGAGGTGGAGCGTGACTGCGAGTCGTGAAGCGATCGCTGAGGAGCCGCTGGCGACGGTCCGCCAGTTGGAGCTGCTGCGCGACATGCAGCGGCTGGCGAACGATCGTGCGCGGGACGAGGAGCGGATTCGCACGGCTTTGGCGGAGGGTCTGCGGGCGGCGGAACGGTTTCGCGATAAATCGGCCGCTGAGATTGAGCAGCAATACACGCAGCGGCGCGGCGAAGCGACGGCCAGTCACGACACTTCGACGGCGGCGATCCGCGGTCGCTACGAAGAGGAGCGGAATTCGGCGCAGCAGCAGTACAAGGGCCTGCGTCAGGGCGTGGAGACGGAGCACGCGCGGGTGGTGGAAGCGGCTCGCTCGGAGACGAAGGAGGTGAGCTGGGAGGCGATGACGGTATTCGACGCGCTGAAGGGCCGTCCGCGCGAGCACTATCAGGAGGCCGTCAAGCGACTGGAGCGAAGCAATCAGGAATTGGCAGTTCTGGAGCACGACGCGACGGCGATCATGCGGATGCGTCGGCAATGGCGCGAGTTTCCTCCGGTGGCGCCGTCGCACGATCGGGCCAGCAATCACAAGGGGGCCCAGCGGGTCGTGCTGGGCCGGCAGAATCATGGGGGCGACGCGGCGGGCGACGGCCAGGCGGCGGGCGACGACGCGGTCGAGACGGCGCTGGGACGGGTCGAAGCGCTGGCCGGCGCGGTCCGCGAGGCGGCCGTCGCGCTCAACGCTCAGAAGCTGCCGCGGTTATTCGAGGGCGGCGGCCCGTTCGGCGTGTTCTTCGTGGCGTGGATTCTGGCGGCCGCGGTGTGCGCGATTGCGATGGGGTGGCAGAATTGGTGGTGGATCGCCGCCAGTCTGGTGGCGGCGCTGGCCGTGACGGGCGGCGTGATGGCGTGGCTGTGGCCAATCGCGCGGCGGCATAGCGGCGAGCAGTTCCAGGCGGTTCGGCAGTTGTTGGCCGACGCGCGGCAGGCGGTGCGGCATGCGCTGGACGAGGCCCGGCAGCGGGGCGAGCGTGAAGCGCAGGCTTTAGTCGTAGACCGCGATCAGCAGATCGCTGCCTCGAAGCAGAAACTTGATTCGATCGTCGATGAGCGCGAGCGGTGGAAGGAGTCTCAGATCGGAGAAGCGGGAATGACGTTTCCGCAGCGGTTGGCCAAATTACGCGACGAGCAGGACCGCGGCCTGGCAGCCGAGAACCAGAGATTTCGCGAGTCCCTGGCGCTGTTGACCGAGGATCGGGACCGGCGCGTGGCGGAGAATCGGCAAGAGTACGAGCGGAAATGCCGCGAGCTGCGTGCGGATCATGATCGCGATTGGGAATCGCTGGCCGAGCGCTGGCAGGAGGGGCTGGCGACGTTTCGCGGCGCCTGGGACCGGATGCAAACCGAGTGCGAGCGGCTGTTTCCCGATTGGGAGAAGACGGAGTATGCCGACTGGCCGCGGCCGACCGAGGCGGCTCCGGCGATTCGCTTCGGGCAAGTGACGCTGGATTTGAAGCAGGTGAAAAACGGCGTGCCGCAGGACGAGCGGTTGCGGCCGCAGCAGACGGCATTCGAGCTACCGGCGCTGATGACGCTGGACGAGCACCCGGCGCTGGTGATCTCGGCCGAAGACGATGGCCGGCGCGAGGCGATCGACGTGCTGCAACTGGCCATGCTGCGATTGCTCACGGCAATGCCGCCGGGCAAGGTGCGATTCACGATCTTGGATCCGGTTGGGCTGGGCGAGAATTTTGCATCGTTCATGCACCTGGCCGATTTCGATGAGCAGCTGATTGCCAGCCGCATCTGGACGGACGGCCGGCAGATCGAGGAGCAGCTCACCCGGCTCACCGCTCACATGGAGACGGTGCTGCAGAAGTATTTGCGCAATGAGTTCGCGACGATTCACGAGTACAACGCCCAGGCGGGCGAGGTGGCCGAGCCGTTTCAGGTGCTGGTGGTGGCGAACTTCCCGACCAATTTCAGCGAGGTGGCGGCGCGGAAGCTGGTGAGCATCGCCACGAGCGGGCCGCGGTGCGGCGTTTATACGCTGATCATGGTCGACCGCAAGCAGAAGATGCCGGCGAGTTTCGACTTGAAGGACCTGACGGCAAACGCCGTGCATCTTGACTGGGTGGCTGGGGTCGAGCGACAGCGAGCCCCCAGCGCGTCGCTTTCTGGGGGCTCGCCTGAAGCTCGACCCCAGGCACCCGATGTGAAGAAAGGCTATTTCCGCTGGCGGTATCCGGCGTTCGAGCATTTGGCACTGGCGCTCGATCGGCCGCCGTCGGCGGAGCGGCTGAACGACGTGATTCGGGCGGCAGGGAGGGCGGCGAAGGATTCGATGCGTGTCGAGGTGCCGTTCGAACAGGTCGCGCCGCCGGAGAACGAATACTGGACAGGCAACTGCGCGAAGGAGCTGGTCGTGCCGATCGGTCGGGCCGGGGCGCGGCGGCTGCAGTCGGTGCGATTGGGCAAGGGCACGTCGCAGCATTTGCTCGTGTGCGGCAAGACCGGTTCTGGTAAGTCGACGTTCCTGCATGCGTTCGTTACGAACACGGCCCTGATATACAGCCCGGACGAGGTCGAGTTCTATCTGATCGACTTCAAGAAGGGTGTGGAGTTCAAAACGTATGCGACGCATCGTTTGCCGCATGCGCGGGTGATCGCGATTGAGAGCGAGCGGGAGTTTGGGCTGAGCGTGTTGGAACGACTGGATGCGGAGCTGAAGCGGCGCGGCGACTTATTCCGCGCGGCCGGCGTGCAGGATGTGCCCGATTTCCGCAAGGCGCGACCGGGCGAGCGGATGCCGCGAGTCCTCTTGGTAGTCGATGAATTTCAGGAGCTGTTTGTCGAGGACGACAAGCTGGCGCAAGATTCGGCGCTGCTGTTGGACCGGCTGGTGCGGCAAGGGCGGGCGTTTGGGATTCACGTGCTGCTTGGGTCGCAAACGTTGAGCGGGGCATATTCGCTGGCCCGCAGCACAACGGGGCAGATGGCGGTGCGCGTGGCGCTGCAATGTAGTGAGGCAGACGCCAGTTTGATTCTGCCGGACGAGCGGAACGACGCGGCCCGGTTCCTCAGCCGGCCGGGCGAGGCGATCTACAACGATCAGAACGGCATTTTGGCGGGCAACAGCCCGTTTCAAGTGGTGTGGCTGCCGGAGGCGCAGCGGATCGAATATCTAAAACAGATTGAGGCGAAGGACAAAGATGGAGTGGCGAGTGGCGAGCGGCGAGTGGCGAGATCGTTGATTGTATTCGAGGGTGATCAACCGGCGGACCCGGCGGACAACGTGAAGCTGCGCGAGGTGCTGGAACGGGGGCGGTCGCGTGCGGCGGGTGCTCCGCAACATGCGTGGCTTGGCGCGGCAGTGGCGATCAAAGAGCCGACGGTAGCGACATTTGGGCGGCACGCCGGCAGCAATCTTATGGTCGTCGGCGCGTGGGACGAGTCGGCCCTGGGCGTGCTGACGAACGCGGTTGTGGCGCTGGCGGCGCAGAACCCGCCCGGGGACTGTCCCCTTTTCTTGTCGGAAGGAGACGAACCCACGAACGACCCAAAACAAGAAAAGGGGACTGTCCCCCTTGCGCCGGGGAACGTGTCGCAGGATGAATCGCCAAGAGAAGGGGACAGTCCCCTTTTTGCGGCGGGTGATTCTCGGCAGGACGACGCCGGCGAGCGCAAAAAGGGGACAGTCCCCGCACGATTCTACGTCCTCGACGGCACGCGACCGGAGTCGCCTGAGGCCGGC
This sequence comes from Lacipirellulaceae bacterium, assembly GCA_044868555.1. Taxonomy (GTDB): domain Bacteria; phylum Planctomycetota; class Planctomycetia; order Pirellulales; family Lacipirellulaceae; genus JABDGM01. The sequence continues at coordinate 8,761 of JBIOWO010000175.1, forward strand.
ACCTGGCAGCGTGTGGCGGAGGGGCTGCCGCACAAGATCGAAGTTGGTTCGCAGCGAGATACGGCTCGGATTATCAATGAGGTGGCGACGGAGCTTTCGCGGCGGGAGGCGGCGGGCGAGGACGATGCACCGCCTGTCTACCTCGTGATCTTCAATGGCGGCCGGTTCCGCGAGCTGCGCCGCGGCGAGGACGATTTCAGCTTCTCGATGGATAAGGACAAGCCGCCGAGCCCGGATAAACAGTGGGCCGAAATCTTGCGCAACGGCCCGGCGTGGGGCGTGTTCACGCTGCTGTGGTGCGATTCGTACAACAACGTCAACCGGATGCTCGAGCGGATGACGCTCCGCGAGTTCGAGATGCGCGTGGCGTTCCAGATGAGCGCGGCCGACTCATCGAGCTTTTTGGACACGCCGGCCGCAACGCGGCTCAATGTCCACCGCGGCCTGTTTGCGAGCGAGGACCTGGGAACGCTGGAGAAGTTTCGGCCCTACGGCGTGCCGACGGAGGAATGGCTGGAAGTGGTGCACTGGGCGATACGACGGGCCTCCACCGATAAAGGCGTGTCCTAACAGTCGGTTCGACACACTCTGTTTGCTATTCCCAGCTCATGGGACTATCCTTCTTGTATGGCGACCGACGACAACCAATTCGGTGTGAGGTAGCACCGCTATGGAAGAACCGCTAACAGCAATTGAATTAACGGGTACGATTGACGAACACCATCAACTGCGGCTGGACGCAGAGCTGCCTGTTTCCGGCCCAAAGCGCGTCCGCGTTATCGTGTTATACTCGCTGAACGGCACGTGGGATGAAGCGGAGTGGCTTCGGGCTGCGGCCCGGAATCCGGCCTTCGCCGACCTCGCAGGGCCCGAGGAGGATATTTACTCGCTGGCGGATGGGAAGCCGTTTCATGACGAAACATAAAGTCGTGCTGGCCCCTTTCCATTCGACGATCTAGCGAGCACGAAAGTGCGGCCGGCGGTTTGCCTCACCGATCCGATTGGACCGCATCGGCTCGTGGTTCTGGCGTTCATCACAAGCCGCGCCACCGATAATCCATTGCCGACGGACCTGGTGCTTGATGCCGGCGATTCTGGTTTTTCGTCGACTGGATTGCGAGTGTCCTCCACGCTCCAGTTGCACCGTTTGATGACCGCGACCACGTCGCTGATTCAGCGGGAGTTGGGTCAACTGGCGACACGGACTCAAGCCGAAGTTGAAGATCGGCTGCGAAGGCTATTTGGTCTGGATAGTTAATCGGTGGCAGATCAGCGTCATAGGCGCAGTCGTGGCCCTTCGCCGCGCTTCGCCAACACCCGGGTCAGTTCGCGAGCGAAGACCTCGGCACGCTGGAGAAGTTTCGGCCGTATGGCGTGCCGACGGAGGAATGGCTGAATGAGGTGCGAAAATCGATCGAAAAAGTCACCACCAATACCAAGCGATCATCGTGACTGCCGGATTGCCGAGCGACGTGTATCACGATTTTGGTTTCTTCGCGGTATGTCGTTGCTTGTCTGGTCGATCAAACCGGGATTTTGGTAGCTCACCTTTCAATGCCGAATCGATTATCGGATCGCGGTTGGGATCCATTGACACATTTCGGGCATCTTCGGCAATCTTTTCAGCTTCTGACTTGCGGTTGTTTAATACCAAGAGTGCAATCAGCGTGGCGGAGTCTTCCAAGAACGCTTCCTCCGCAGACTCAAGCATCATGCGTTTAGGCGGTGCCGGCTCTTTTCGTTCTTCCGCATGTTTGAGACTCAATCGGTAAATCCTGACCATCAACTCGTACGACTTCTCCGGCTCAAGGTATTTGCCGCATAGATCATATTTCTTGGCTTTCACGAGCGCCGGCTGCGCGATGTTGTACGAGTCACGCGCCGACTTGGGAGCTGTTTTGTCGAGCTGAATAAACGCGGCCACGGTTCGGTCATCATCTCCGAGCTCTTCGTTAATGGAGCTCATGTCATGAAACAGTCTCCTTACATCGCCCTTACCCTCGATCACTTTCTTTTCCGCGTCGTCGCGAACTTCCTTCAGCTTTGTCAGTGCCGGAGGGTATGCCTTGGCCAATTCCAACCAGTAACCCAACGCGAATGAAAGGCGAACTCCATAAAGCGACGGTCGATATTCCAAGGCGTGATGATGAAACCAGAGGTGTCTTTCAAGTGCATCTTCGTAGCGACCCGCTCGAGTATCCGCCCTTGCTTCATCCAGAATTGCGTCTGGATCTGGTTTTGGCGGAGGTTGCCAGGCCGCGGTGGCCTGAAGCGGAATCGATAATGCGAGGAGGAAGATTAGTTGTTTCACGAATTGTTCTCTCCCTTAAACGTTCAGAGCAATTCAATTATAAACCTGTGGCTTGGAACTCGCATTACGGCCGGGTTAAGAAGAGCGACGGCTCTACGTGAAAATATTCGGCGAGCCGAAAGGCGTTTTCCACGCTAATTGAACGCTTGCCTTTAAGGACTTCGCTAATTGTCGAACGCGAGACTCCGGTTTGCCGGGCCAACTCTGCCTGCGTAGTCTGCTTTGCTTCAATGAAGTGCTTTAAGATTCGTTTGGGTGAGACGTTGGGAGTAGGGTAAATCGTTTCCTCATAGTCATCGACGAGTTTTGCGAGCAGATCGAGTAGTTTGCCTTCCGCCTTCGTGAGACGAGGCTTCTTCATCAGCAACTCGACAGTTCGCAGCGCTCGTTGATGGGAGCGATCGTCGCTGATGATTTCAGGTTGTGCCTGTCGCAACAGCTCGGGATAGCTTACGGTCGCCATAGCTGACTAGCTCCTCTTCCAAGTGCCGCGGTCGTATTCGCGATGAGTCAGAAAATGCTTGACGAACAAGGTTCCTCCGGTCGGTGGATCGTCGTGTGCGTATCGCACGCCGACGACTAGCCGCTTTCCTTCCGGCGCGTCGAAAACCAGGTATCCGCCGACTTGGTCAGCCGAAGCATAGGTTTGACGGACGTCTTGCAGACTGGTCCATTGTTCGTGTTTCGCATTTCTCCACCACTCCTCAAGCCAAGTTCGGCGTCGCGGATTGGCAAGTTGCGCGGCACGAATAGCCCGCCTGCTGATGACGTTCATGCACCCAATTCTAGCATGTTCGCAATATGCGAACAATCCGAATTCTGTAACAATCCTGCTGTGTCGCCCGCCGTGCGCTACCGCCAGCCGGTCTTCACCCACGGCAGGGCGCGTTGGTCCTGGCAGGCAACATCCACACGTCGCAAATATGCGCTAAGCTGGCCGGCGTGGTGCTGCAAGTGGCGGATGTTGCAGAGGTGCAGTTCGCCACGGGAGATTTTGTACCAGGGAATTCCAGAAGGGCCTTGTAGCGACTCCGAAGTTTCCGCGGCGAGTGCGTCAGCTATTTTTTGGCGGCAGACCTCGACATAGGCCAGCGTCTCCGCTTTGGATAGGCCGACGCATTGAACGGGCTCGCGTTCATCACCACCACGGCGGTGCAGATCGCGCAGCTCGAAAGCATCCGCGCTTGGCGAGAGATACAGGTCGAGGAAGAAGAGCGTGTGGTACGCCACCCAGCGGAAGGTGCCGTTGGCGATTTTGCCTTCCCAATGCTGTTCGGGACAGGCTTGGATGCACGCTTTCAGCATTGCCAGCGAGGCTTCGAATTGGCCCGTCAGAATTTGCTTCACATAATCGATCATGGTGGTCCACCTCGATTTGAAGGTGAAGTCTTCGTCCTTGAATCGACATTTCCGCAGGTTCGGCAAATGACACGATAACGGCTTCGGCCGTGAGCGCCGCCGCGTTGCGGCGCGGCAGTCAAGAGCGAATACTATACCGCCGCTCGAGTACGAAAACCAATGCGTAAAGTCCGCCGCATCCACCCTAGCAAAGTGAGTGGCCAAAACCAATCAAAAAACTGTTCTGAGTTCGCAATCACACTAACCCGAAGCGTTAGCGAGGGAGAGGTCACCAATTCCCTCGCTAACGCGTCGAGCTAGTGTTTGCTCGAGCCACGCATTATCCTTCTCACTTTTTACTTCTTACTTTCGCGGGGTGGCCAAAAATAGTTGCTGAAATCGCTTTGCAGCTCTGCTACTCTCGACGCTGCATCAAACTGCACTCGTTGTTTGACAACTGAAACAGCGGTGATCGACCGTCCGCGATCGGCTCGCGGCCAGGAAGGATCGTCCTGCGCGCATCAACTCAGCAGGCTTTCGCGCGGCCGCACGACGACGAGGTGACGAACAACGCCTCACGCGCGGGGGGATTTTGTCCACCCCCCGAGGCGACAGCGAGTGAATATCGCCTCACTGCCATTCACGAACCTCGGGCCGGTCAACAACTTGCGACCACGAGGTGAGGCGAAATCGACCGAATTTCGCCTCACCGAAAAAAAGAAAAAATTATGTGAGGCGAAATGCACGTTCGAGTCGGTTTCGCGCGCAGGCACAACTGCACCAGCGCAAAAATGGAACCTCACTTCATCGCTTCATCCTCCGATTGGGCGAACACCTGCGCGATGACTTCTTCGAGCGGCGGGTCTTCGACGCTGACGTCGTCGAGCGTGTGATTGGCGAGGACGGACGAGAGGACCTGCGAGATTTGGCTGCGGTCGACGCGGAGCTTGGCGCGCGGCTCCACCAGCTCGATCACTTCGCCGTAGCGAGTAAGGTCGGCGGGCATCTGGCCGTCGTCGAAGAGCAGCGTGAGCACTTTGTGGCTGCTGAAGCGGTCGATGATGCCGGAGAGCGAGCCGTCGTAAACGATTTGGCCGTGATTGATTACGACCACGCGGCGGCAGAGGGCGGCCACGTCTTTCATGTAGTGACTGGTGAGCAGGATCGTGATCTGTCGCTCCTGCTGATAGTGCTTGAGGAACTTCTGGATGTTGTGCTGAGCGACGACATCGAGGCCGATCGTCGGCTCGTCGAGGAACAGCACTTCAGGCGAGTGCAATAGGGCGGCGATCAGTTCCATCTTCATCCGTTCGCCGAGGGAGAGCTCGCGGACCGGCTGATTGAGCAAGCGGCGGACGTCCAGGAGATCGACCAACTCATTCATTTTCTGCTCGAACGCGGCCAGGTCGATGCGGTAGATTTGCTGATGGAGGCGGAACGATTCGGCGGCGGGCAGGTCCCACCACAGCTGGTTCTTCTGGCCCATCACCAGTGCGAAGCGGCGGCGATAGGCGTTGTCGCGCTCCCACGGCACATAGCCGAGGACGCGGGCCTCGCCGGCCGTGGGATTGATGACGCCGGAGAGCAGCTTGAGCGTTGTGGTTTTGCCGGCGCCGTTCGGGCCGAGGAAGGCGACGAACTCGCCGGCTTCGACGTCGAGGTCGATGCCGCGGACGGCCTGCACCTCGCGGTACTCGCGGTGGAAGAGGCCCTCGACGGCCGCCCACAGGCCCTCTCTTTTCTGGTAGACGCGGTACGACTTCGCCAGGCCGCGGATTTCGATGACGGACATAGGCGGGTGATTATAGGCGCGCGGGGAATCGGCGGACAGTGGGCGTCGGAATGACGGGCCGGCATGGAAACGAGTCGCTGGGCGTGGCATACTGGTCGGCTGTTCGATGACATTTCGTTCGACCAGCCCGGCCGCCAATCATGTCGCTACTGTCCCGTCTGGATGCAAAGTATGGTCGGTACACGATTCCCAACGTGACCGTGATGATTATCGTCGGCCAGGTGCTGCTGTATGTCGCGGCACAAGTGGGCCAGCCACCGGGCGGCGGCGGGGCCGACCTTCTGGAGCGGGTTCGGCTCGATCCAGCCAGGATATTGCACGGCGAAGTCTGGCGGTTGATTACGTTTCTATTCGACCCGCCGCCGACCAACGTCATCTTCGCGTTCTTCTTCTGGTATTTGTTCTACCTGATGGGGACGACGTTGGAAGTGAGTTGGGGAGCGTTTCGTTATAATGTGTTCCTCGCGATCGGCTACTTTGCGACGGTGGCCGCGGCGTTCGCGATGCATTTCACGGTCGGCGAGGGCAATTTTCCGGCTACGAATGCATTCCTCTACGGGACTGTATTTCTGGCCTTTGCGCGGTTGTATCCCGAATTCGTGATGTACATCTTTTTCGTCCTGCCGGTGAAAATTCGCTGGCTGGCGATGCTGCAATGGATTTTCTATGGGATCACGTTTCTGTTCGGCGAGTGGATGCAGAGGGCCATGGTGCTGGCGTCGGTGGCGAATTATCTGCTGTTCTTTGGGCGCGACATTTGGCGTGACATGCGGCAAGGACATCGGCGGATGCAGTTTCAAGCCAAAGCGCTCCGTTCGCCGCAGCGAGTCATTCACAAATGCCGCACTTGCGGGCTGACGAGCGACACTTCGCCGCAAACGCAGTTCCGTTATTGCTCGAAGTGCAACGACGACAGCTGCTACTGTTCGGAGCACCTGCACAATCATGAGCATGTTGTGCAGGGGGCGGAGCCGGAGGGGGAGAAGTAGGTGAATGACGAATGGGGGCGCGGAATCTCATCGCTGGCCGCGCGGACCTGAGGCGGACTTATGCGGCGGCGCGGGCGGCGGTTGGCGAATCGCACAGCGATTGCAAGAGGGCTGCTGTCCGCGAGGTTGCACCGAGTTGGTTTTCGACCAATATCTGGGCACGGCGGCCGAGGGCGATGGCGAAGTCGGGTTCGTCGAGGCAGCGGCGGACGAAGGATTCGAGTTCGCTTGCGTCGCGGACTTCGACGGCGGCGTCGGCGGCCAGGAGGGCGGCAGTGATGTCGCGGAAGTTGCGGGTGTTGGGGCCGAAGGAGACGGCGGCGCCGTAGGCGGCCGGCTCGATCATGTTCTGGCCGCCGCGTGTGCCGAAGCTGCCTCCGACGAAGGCGATTTGGGCGGTGCCCCACCAGGCGGCGAGCTCGCCGACGGTGTCGATGAGGAGGATGGGGGAGAGTGGCGAGTGGCGAGTGGCGAGTGGCGAGTAAGTGGCGGTCAATTGCGAGCGCCGTAGCCAAGAAAGACTGGATGATTCGAGCAGTTTGGCGACGGCCTCGAAGCGTTCGGGGTGGCGCGGGACGAGGATCAGGCGGAGGCGCGGGTGCTGCGGCGCGAGGCGGCGGAAGATGTCGATGGCGATTTGCTCTTCCGGGTTCTGCGTGCTGCCGGCGAGGAAGACGATTTCGTCTTCGCCCAGGCCGGCGAGTTGGCGGAGGGCGGTGGTGCGGGGATTACCGCGGTCCGTATGGGCGCCGTCGTATTTGAGCGAGCCGGTGACGTGGACGCGGTCGGGCGGGGCGCCCAGCACGCGGAACCGTTCGGCTGATTCGTCGTTCTGGGCGGCGATCAGGTCGATCTGCCGCAGCACGCCGGCCACCAGCGGGCGGATGCGGCGGTAGCCGGGGAAACTTTTGTCGCTGAGCCGGCCGTTGATGATTGCCACGCGTGCGCCGTGCTCCTTGGCGGCGGCGATCAGGTTCGGCCAGATCTCGAGCTCGGCGAGGATGAGCAGCGTCGGGCGGATGCGGCGCATCGCGTTTCGCACGGCCCAACTGAAATCGAGCGGGCAGTAAAAGACGGCGAGATCGGCGTATTTCTTACGGGCCAGCTCGTGGCCGGCGCGGCTGGTCGTGGAGACGAAGAATTGCCAAGCGGGGTGAGCGCCGCGGAGTTCACGCAGAATCGTGGCCAGCAGATTTACTTCGCCGACGCTGACAGCGTGAATCCAGACGCAGGTGGCATCTCCGTCGCGCCGTGGCACGAGGCCGATGATTTTCTCACGATAGCCCTCGCGGTACTTGCCGGTGCGGAGCGAGTTCCAGGCAATCAGCGGCGCGAGGAAGACGAGCGCCGTGAAATACACGGCGTTCAACATCCAGGAGAGTATGCGTGCCACGTGGGAATCCCTTCCCTGTTTCGATAAGGTGAGCGTACGCCCAGATTACTCCGCAGATTCAGCGAGTATCGACGTTTTGTCGTCGACCTCCACGGCCATTATCGATTTGCATTACTTCCCGAAGTCCGGCAATCTCATTGCGAAGCAATTTGTTTTCCGCGCGAAATGCCGAGACTTCGTTACGAAAAAGAACCAATTGCCAAATGAAGCAAATCGCGATTGCAACTAATGTCACTATGGCCAACAGTGACGACAAGCTGTATTTCATGCGACGTCTCATTTGTTGCGCATGCAGCACTGCTTGTATTTCTTGCCGCTGCCGCAGGGGCAAGGGTCGTTGCGGCCGACTTTGGGTTCGCGGTTGCGGATCGGTTCGAGCTTCTTGTCGGCCTCGGTGCCGGCGATAGCGGCTTGCTGCTGGCGTTCGATTTCGCTGACGGCCGGGCCGGCTTCCTCTTTAATAGCGGCCGTTTCGACCATCGTGCTACCGACGAAACCTTCGTCGAGCTGCTCCATCTTGAAGATGAGGTCGGTCACGTAGTTGCCGACGGAGACCCACATTTGTTCGAATAGCGACATGCCCTCGCGCTTGTATTCGACCTTGGGGTCGACCTGGGCGTAGCCGCGGAGGCCGACGCTGGAACGGAGGTGGTCCATCGCGAGCAGGTGCTCTTTCCAGGCCGAGTCGAGAATCTGCAAGAGCAGGGCCCGCTCCATGCGGCGCATCTCGGGGCGGAAATGGTCCTCGACCACCTGGGAGACCTTCTGCCACGCGGCGTCGCGATCGAGCTTGGCCAATTCGTCGGCCGGCAGCTCGGCGTTGCACGTCTGCCGGAGCCAATTGGTGAGATCGTCGAGCTTGCCGTTGTGTCCGGTGACCGCGCCGAGCGTGGCGTGCGGATTGGGCTCGTCGCCAAAGAGCTGCTCGACGCGTTGTTGCGCCTCGGCGGCAACCTGGTTGGCCTTTTCGTTGTTCTTTTGGCTGTGGGCGACCAGGAGCTCGCGAATCTCCTCGCGCTGCTTGTTCTTAAGGTCGTCGATGTTTAGTTCGGCGTCGAAGCGGCGCTTGGCCCATTCGACGAGGTCCTCGCGCTGGAAGCCCTGCTTCTGGCCGGCCGTGCCGCGGGCCGAGAAGCGGTACAAGCCGGCGAGCACGGGGTATTCCGACTCGCGGAGGTCATAGGCGACGATCGCCTTGTCGTGGACGAGACTGACGAACTTGGCCGGATCCAGGTCGCGGACTTCGTCGGGCGAAACTTCGACGCCGAACTTGTCGCGGACCCAGGCGCAGGCCGTTTTTACGCCGTAGTCCTGTTCGACGTACCTCTTGCAGGAGGACAAGTCGGTTCGCGCGATCGATTCGCCCGCCTCTTTGATCAGGAACTCGCCCAACTCGTCGCGGCCGATCTTCTTGAGGTCGCGGTCGCGGAGGTTGAGGTTCCAGCGGGTATTGGCCGACTTGGCCAGTGCGTCCCAGTTCCACTCTCCCTGTTCCTCGTCCTCGGGCAGGTTTTCTTCGATTGCGTCGAGCACCTGCGACTCGGCCATGCGGGTGGCCTCGTCGACGGCCATCCGTTCGGCGTCGTTGAAGTCGGCGTTGCGGTAGTCCTTGGCATCAAGCTGGACGTGAAGCAGGTTGCCGGCCGCGGCGGCGAACGTCTCGCTGCCGTAGGTCGGGCTGAGGAAGCGGGCCATGTGTTCGTCGACCTGCTTGCCGATCATCTCGGTGATCAGGTCGCGGCAATTGACGCCGTCGAGAATCCGCTGGCGGTAGCGGTAGACGCGCTTGCGCTGCTCGTCCATCACTTCGTCGTATTCGAGCAGGTTCTTGCGGACCTCGAAGTTCCGCTCCTCGACTTTCTTCTGTGCGCCTTCGATGCGGCGGGAGACCATGCGGCTTTCGATGGCCTCGCCTTCCTGCATGCCGAGCCGCGTGAGCAGGTTCTTGACCCACTCGCCCGCGAAGATCCGCATCAGGTCGTCTTCGAGCGAGAGGTAGAAGCGGCTGCTGCCCGGGTCGCCCTGCCGGCCGCAACGGCCGCGGAGCTGCAGGTCGATGCGGCGTGCCTCGTGCCGCTCGGTGCCGATGATGTGCAGGCCGCCGAGCTGCTTCACATCCTCGCCCTCGGCCTTCATGCCTTCCTGCTTCTCGATCTCGGAGACGAGCTTGTGCCATTCGTCCTGAGGCACGTCGAGGCGTGTTTCATACTTATCCTGCAAGCGGGCCCAAGCCATGGTTTCGGCGTTTCCGCCGAGGACGATGTCGGTGCCGCGGCCGGCCATGTTGGTGGCGATGGTGACGGCGCCCTTGCGGCCGGCCTGGGCGACGATCTCGGCCTCGCGTTTGTGGTGCTTGGCGTTAAGGACTTCGTGCTTGATGCCGCGCTTGCCCAAGAGGTCGGAGATTCGCTCGCTCTTCTCGATCGACACGGTGCCGACCAGCACGGGCCGACCGCGCCGCTGCACTTCCTTGATCTTGCTCCTGGAAACGACTTCGCGATGCTTCGATTCCGGAAGCGCAATCGTTACCTGGTCGCCAAGTTCCTTTTCAATTGTGCCGGCGATCAGGTTTCCATCATTGAGAAGGACCTGATCCATCCGGTTGAGCCGCTCGATTTCGTCGGCGATCGCCGTGTATTTTTCGTGCTCCGAGCGGTAGATGACGTCGGGATGGATGGTTCGTTTGAGCGGCTTGTTGGTGGGGACGCCGATCACGTCGAGCTTGTAGATTTTCCAGAACTCGCCCGCCTCGGTGAGGGCCGTGCCCGTCATGCCGCAGATCTTATTGTACAGCTTGAAGAAGTTTTGCAGCGTGATCGTGGCCAGCGTCTGGTTTTCTTCCTTGATCGGCACGCCTTCCTTGGCCTCGACCGCCTGGTGCAAGCCGTCACCCCAATGGCGGCCGGGCATCAGGCGGCCGGTGAATTCGTCGACGATGATCACTTCGCCGTCGGTGACGACGTAGTTCACGTCGCGCTTGTAAAGGTGGTGGGCCTTGAGCGAGTTGTCGATCAGGTGAGGCCACTGCATGTTGCCGGCGGTGTAGAAGCTTTCGACGCCGGCCAGTCGCTCGGCCTCGCGGACGCCCTCGTCGGTGAGGTTGGCGGTATGCTCCTTTTCCTTGACCTCGAAGTGCGCGTCCTTCTTGAGCTGGCGCGCCACCTTGTCGGCCCGCTGATATTTCGTGACGTCATCTTCGGCCGGACCGGAGATAATGAGCGGCGTGCGGGCTTCGTCGATCAGGATGTTGTCGACCTCGTCGACGATGGCAAAGTGGAGCGGACCTTGAGATTGTTGCGAATGCTTGGGGTAGTGGTCGTCACCGCGGGCGGCAAAACGCATGTTGTCGCGCAGATAGTCAAAACCAAATTCGTTATTCGTGCCGTAGGTGATGTCGCAGTCATAGGCCTTCTGGCGTTCGGCGGAATCCATGCCGGACTGGATCGCGCCGACTGTGAGCCCGAGGCCGGTGTAGATCGGGCCCATCCACTCCATGTCGCGGCGGGCCAGGTAGTCGTTCACGGTGACGACGTGCACACTGCCGGCAAGCGCGTTGAGATAGGCGGGCAGCGTGGCGACGAGTGTCTTGCCTTCGCCGGTGACCATTTCGGCAATGTTGCCCTCGTGCAGGATCATGCCGCCCATCATCTGCACGTCGTAGTGCCGCAGGCCGATGAAGCGGCGGCCTGACTCGCGGCAGACGGCAAAGGCTTCGACCAATAGGTCGTCGAGCGTTTCACCGGCGGCGAGCCGGCGACGGAAGTCAGCGGTTTGGGCCCGGAGCTCGGCGTCGGTCATCGTCTGGTACTTGGGCTCCAGCGCGCCGATCGCCTCGACCTTGGGCTGCAAGCGTTTGAGGAACCGCGCGTTGGCCGAGCCGAAGATGCTGGTCACCGCCCGCTCGAATCGGCCGAGGACGCCATTGCCGATGGCGGAGAGGATTTCCCAGATGCGTTCAACTATTTCCATGATGCTTTCTACGGTCGGGACGCGCCGGACGGATCGCGCGGCGAAGCGGTCGCGGCGGGACAGCCCACGGGCGCGACAACGGCCCGGATTGGGCCGGTTTATGGCGGGAAAATGCGCAAGGTGTTTCCGCCAAAAAGTTTATTGCGACACGGCGGTACGGTCAAGCGGAGTTGGGGCCGTGTCCGGCCGATGCGCTGGCTGGTAAACTCGACTTCCGAGACCTAGCCGACCCGTCTTGGGTCGGAAATGCGATGCTTTGAATCACCTTGCGCAATGCCGCTTCAGAACCGGCCAAGATGGCCGGACTATATGCCGAAAGAAATTGTCACCACCGACATTCGTGGACAGATGGTCATGCTGGGCACGGGGACGAGCGTCGGCGTGCCGGTGATCGGCTGTGGGTGCGACGTGTGTCGCAGCGACAACCGGCGGAACAAACGCACGCGGTGCAGCGTGATTCTCGGTCTGCCGGGCGGCAATCTGTTGATCGACACGTCGCCCGACATGCGCGAGCAACTCTTGCGCGAGCAGATCGGTCTGGTGCACGCAGTGCTGTACACGCACGAACATGCCGACCACATCTTCGGGCTCGACGACCTGCGGCTGATGCAGTTTTATCTGGGTGGCCCGGTGCCGCTGTATTGCGAGGCGAACGTCGAAGAGCGGATTCGCAAGTCGTTCGATTACGCGTTTACCGAAGTAGCCGATCTGCATCCCGGGGCCGTGCCGCAACTTGTCTTCCGCCGGATTGCGTTGGAGCCGTTCGACGTGCTGGGCGCGCGGGTGACGCCGATTCGGCTGAAACACGGCAAGCGGTTCGACGTGCTGGGTTTTCGCTTCGGCAACGTGGCGTATTGTACGGACGCGAACGCGATCGGGCCGGAGGGGATGGAGCGGCTAGCCGGGCTGGACGTGCTGGTGCTCGATGCGCTGCGGCTCAAGGGTCACGCGACGCACTTCAGCTTGGAGGAGGCGGTGGAAGTGGCGCGGCAGCTCGCGCCCCGCGAGACGTACTTCACCCACATGAGCCACGAGTTGGAGCACGAGGCCACGAACGCGTCGCTGCCGGCGGGGATGGCGCTAGCGCACGACGGGCTGCGGATTGACCTGACGTAGAAAAGTCCGTGGTCCGTTGTCCGTGGTCCGTTGCAAAGTAGCTACGGACCATGGACTACGGACCACGGACCACTTGATTTACTGCGGCAGGCCGGCTTGCGGCTGGTTGGCCATGGGGCGGTTGATCGCCACTTTGTTGCCGCCTAACAGGTCGAGGTAATCGACGGTGACGTCGAGCGCTTCCTCGCCGTAACCGTCCATTTCATAGACGGGCCGGTTCGGGTTGCTCAGGTCGTCGTAAATGTCTTCCTCCTCCTTTTCGGCGTTCAACTCGGCCCGCTCCTTGAGGAACTGGTCCTTGTTGAGCGTGACGGTCTTGCGTTCCTTCTGCTCCTGGTAACGGGCGATCTGCCGATTCTCCTTGCCGAAGAACTCGGAATTGCCCACGCGTTGCAGCGAGCGTTGCCGCAGGCCTTGGAGCAAATCGGCGTTGACCATGCCGTAGCGGTCGTGGGGCAGGGCATCGACCTTGTCGAATTCGAGCGAATAGTCGAGGTCCGATTCGCTCACGTCCAGGTGCGTGGTGAGCGACGGCAGCTCGACATCCGATTCCACGCCGCGAGTTTGCGTGCTCAAACCGTCCGGCAGATAAAAGTGCTGGATGGTCAACTTCAGCGCACCCAGCTTGGTAGCTCGCAGGGAGAACAGCTTGTCGTCGAGGTCGAACAACTGCTGCACGGTGCCTTTGCCGTGCGTGGCGTGGTCGCCGACGACGATGCCGCGTCCGTAATCCTGAATCGCGCCGGCGAAGATCTCGCTGGCACTGGCGCTGAACTTGTTGATCATCACTACGAGCGGGCCCTTCCACACGAAGCCCGGCTCGGGGTCGCTATAGGGCTGGATGCGGCCGTCGAGGCCTTTCACCTGCACGACCGGACCTTCGTCGATGAACAGCCCGGTCATGTCGCGAGCTTCGGTCAGCGAGCCGCCGCCGTTCCAGCGGAGGTCGATGACCACGGCGTCGATATTGCCCTGCTTCTGGAATTGCTCGAGCAGCCGGCGAACGTCGCGGGTCGTGCTCTTGTAATTCGGCAGGCCCATGCGGGCGCCTTCCATGTCCATATAGAAGCTCGGCAGCTGGATGACGCCGATGTTGTACGGGGTGCCGTCGGCCTTTTTGCCGCGCTGGATGACCTCGCTGCGGGCTTCGCTGTCGCGGAGCTCGATCTTATCGCGGGTGATGGTCAACTCCTTGCGGCCGGAAGCGTCGGCCGGGTCGATCTGCAGGCGGACGATGGTGCCCCGCTTTCCGCGGATCTTCTTCACCACGTCGTTGAGCTTCATGTTGACGATGTCCTCGATCGGGCCGTCGGTGCCCTGGGCGACGCCGATGATCTTATCCTCGCGCTTGAGGCCGCCTTGCTTGTCGGCCGCCCCGCCGGGAATGATGCTGTGGACGGTCGTGTAACCGTCGATGCTGCGGAGCGAGGCGCCGATGCCTTCGAGCTGCAGCTTCATCTGGATGTCGAAGTTCTCCTGCGTCGTAGGGGCCATGTAAGAGCTGTGAGGATCGAAGCTGGTGGTGAGTGCTGTCAGGTAGCGCTCGAGCAGCTCGTCGTTGTCGGTTTGCTCCCAGCTTTTACGGATGCTGTTGTAACGTTTTGTCAGCTTCTTGACGGCTTCGTCCACCGGCACGTCGTCGGAGGTTTCCTTCAAGAGGTCGAACTTCACTCGACGCCGCCAGCGGTCGGTTGCTTCTTCCGGCGTCTTGGCGAATCCGATGGCCTTCGGATCGCTGTCCATGGTCTCGTCGGCGGTGAAGTCGTGCTGTTTGGCCAATTCGGCCTGGGCGATTTTGATGCGTTCATCGACCCGGGTCAGAAACCGGGCGAACACGTCGTACGCAAACTTGATTTCTCCACGGCGGAAGTACTCGTCCAGGTGATCGCGGTTCTTCTGAAACTCGTCCACGTCGCTCTGGAAAAAGAACAGCTTGAGCGGATCCAATTCCTTGATGAACGTATCGAGACAACGCTGCGAGATCGTGTCGTCCAGCCCATGGCCCGATAGATTCTGGCGCTCCATCATTGCGGAGACCGCGAGCGTGATCTGCCGATCGCGCTGCGAAGGACTGGTCGGCTTGGCCGGCACGGCCACGGTTCCCAGCGCGACACAGGCGCCGGCTACGGTCGAAACCAGGACCCATTTGGGGAGGCGAGACGGCCGAAAACCACCGCGTCGTGTCGATTGCGTCATATTGAATTCCTTTGCTGCGATCGAATGGGGACCGTCCGACGGTCAGATGGACAAGCGCCGGACTTCCAATGATTCGCGGCCAATTGAATGCGGCAACAGTCTCCAGGCGGCGGTTGGAACCCGCTCAATTGGCCTAAGTTGAAACCATGAAAAGAGTTACTTGTATCCTATCTTGCTATCTCAGTTCGGGCAAGCACGGCGGACTTTACCGTTTATTCGGAGGCGCGTCCATGCGATTCGCGCCGGGCCGCCCGCACGATTTGGCTGATGCGCTCGCCTGAAAACCGCCTCTTCCAAAATTGGCCGGACCGAACGAGACCACGTCCGAGGATAAGGATTACATCGGCCAGGCAAGCGTGATAGCTGTTCCGGAAAGAACTACGGCAGCCAACTAGCGCCGGTTCGCTGGCTGCTATCTTTCGCGATATTTCAGCCCTCGCCAGCGGGTTCGGACGACTTTCTGCCAGTGAGGGCCTCGACCAGCGCCTGATCCTGCCGTGGGAAGACGGTCCGCAGATCGAGGATGATCCGTTCGCCCTCGACTTGGCCCAGTACGGGTTGGGTCGCCACCAGCAAGCGTTTTTCGAGTCCGCGGATATCGGCGTCCGCAGCCGTGAGCGCGACGCCGAACGATGGCAGGCCCCGCTCGGGCGTGCCGGCGACGGAAAGTTGACTGTGGGTGGCGATTGGTTCGGCGGACGCGATTCCGGGCGCGTGAGCCAGTTGGGGCGCGAGCCGCTCGGCCCGATCGCGCAGGTTCTCCAGCGGTGTGGCCAGTAGCCGCAGCACGGGCAGCGCCGGCTCACTATGCGGTGCGCCCGAGTAACATTCGAGCGTGGCGGCGAGCGCGGCGGCGCGCAGTGGATCGAGCTGCCAGGCGGCACAAAGCGGACGATCGGTAATGCGGGCGACGAGTTCCCGATTGCCGAGGATGATGCCGCACGGCGGCCCGCCCACCAGACCGTCGCCGCGGACCAACACCAGGTCAACACCTGCCGCGACGCCGGCTCGCATGGAGCGGCGCTCGATTCCTAGCGCCGCGGGCAGATCCACTAGCGGTGCAGAGCCCAGCGCTTCGACGAGCGTAAGTTCCCGATCGCGGGCCAGGCCGACCAGTTCGTCGAGCTCGGCCGATTCGGTTTCGCCGATAATGCGATACGCGTCCGAACTGAGTCGCATCAGGGCGGCCGTGCGCGGCGTAATAGCCGCTTCGTAGTCGCCGGCCGATGTGCGATTCGTGGTGCCGACCTCGACCAGGATGGCCCCGGCCGATGCGGCCAATTGCTCGAGCGACCGGCCCGAGTCGATATCGCCGAATTCGGCGCGGGACACCAGCACCTCTCGTTCGTCGGCGAGCGCTGCCAGGACGAGCCAGACCGCGCCGGCGTAGCTGTGTACGATCGTGGCGGCCTGGGCTTGGGTGATGCGGCACAGGAGCGTGGCGACGTCGCCCGACGTGGCGAGCGATGCTCCGACCTGCCGGGGCGGGCCGACGACGAAATCGCGACCCAGGCCGAACACTCGCTCCAATGCGGCCTCGGGCAGCGGCGTGCTGACCCAGGGGGGGCCCTGGATGCGGCCGGTGGCGTTGATTGCCGGCCGCTCGGCGTTCTGATGGAGGGCGACGACGTGCCGGGCCGCCCGTTCGGCAAGCTCACGAATCGACGGTAATTGGGCGTCTGCCGCGCGGCGCTGCAGGTCGGAGTGCAGTTCATCCAAAAACGACCGCACTCCGGCCGCCACCACGCTGCGATTCCAGCGATCGGCCAAGGCCCGGATCGGCGGCCTATCGAGGAGGTCGGTGACGGAGGGAATGCTGTTGAGTAAATCGGATGACTTCGTGGCCATGCACGCGGCTCCTATGCGGGCGGGGTCAGCGGATGCGCACCATTCTCGCCTTTGGCGGGCCGGTGTCCAGGAGGGGACAGAAGAGCAGCGCGAGGGGGGCAGTCCCCTTTTTTGGGAGAGATCATAGAAGGCGCCAGCCGCATACGCGAAAACGGGGACAGACCCCTGCTACGGATCGACTCGATCCTGGGCCATCCACTCGGGAATGGTCTGTGGACCTTGCGGCTGCGGCTCCTGGGCGCCGAACATCCGCTTCCAGATGGGCGGTTTGGCGTCGCGGCTGGCAATGCGCGGTGGCGTTCGGGGGTCCGCTTCGCCCGGCGTAAGCACGTCGACCGTCTTGCGCCACGCGGCGCGTGTGCGATCGCCGGCGCGGTGGGCGCCGTCGCTGAGGGATTGAGTAAGCGATGGCTTGGGCGGCTGCTCGCTCTTTTCGACCCATGAGTTGGGTGGATTGGCGAACTGCGAGCCATTCGGAATAGTCGGCGGAATTCGCGGGTCCTTCGACCGCGACCAGGGTGGCATGTTCATGCTCGGCCATTTGAGACCGGCGAATGGTGATTCGACGATTGGCGGTCGATCGACGTACTTTGGCGTCTGAGGCAGTTGCGTCGCCGGTGATTGCGCCTGCGGTGCAAATTGCGGCGCTGCCGATTGCGGACCAAGGGGAGTGATTTCTGCGGAGGGTGGGAGAGCGGGTGAAGGAGTCGGCGTGACGACCGGCGGAGCGTTCGTGAACGGCGTCGTTGCCTGTGCCGGTTCTTCCTTGCCGCCAAACGGCCAAAACCGCCAACTCGATGTTTCGGCGAGGGTCCTGTGGGAACAGCCGATTACGAGCAACATGCTGAGCAACGCACGCATCGTGTGTCGCATCGCACCCATGCCTCCGGAAAAGAGAAGAGAGGGAAAACCAGATCAGCGGCAATTTTGCGTACCCATGTTAAATATTCGTCCAACATGGGCGGCGGAGTCTCCCAAAAACGCCGCAGGGCGCCCAGATTGGATTGCCGCAGCCAGCAGCGAACATGACTGCACGCGTAGCAGTGCTGACACGGCGGGATGCCGGCGTCGTTGTGTGTTTCAGCGGATTGTCATAGGATAGGCGGCCGGGAAAAGGTGAGTAGGTGAGTAAGTGTGAAGGCGCCAAACGTTCCCACAACTTTGCGAATGACAGTTTTGCGCGAATTTGACCGCTGACTATCACTGCCACCACTTGTTTGCCAAGTCACCTACTCACCTACTCACTTACTCACCTACTCACTCCTCCCATGCTAGCTAACAAGATCGGACTCATTGGCGCGGGGCGGATGGCGACGGCGCTGGCGCGCGGTTTTGTCGGCGCCGGGCTGGTGAAGCCGGGCCAGTTAGTGGCGAGTGATCCGAGTGCCGACGCCCGCGCGGCGTTCGAGCGCGAGGTGCCCGGTGCTCAGGTCGTGGCCGCGAATGGTCCCGTGGTCGCGGCGGCCGACGTCGTCTGGCTGGCCGTCAAGCCACAGAAAATGTCGGAAGCGCTCGCGGAGATTCGCGATGCGATGCGGCCGGGGACGCTGGTGGTGTCGATCGCGGCCGGCGTGACGATCGAACGGATCGCGGCCGGTCTGCCTGCCGGTCAGCGGATCGTCCGCGTGATGCCCAACACGCCGTGCCTGATTGGCCGCGGGGCGAGCGCGTACAGCCTGGGAAATCACGCGACCAAACAGGATGCACAATTGGTGGGAGAATTGTTATCGGCGGTCGGCGCTGCGTTCCAAGTGCCTGAAGCGCAATTGGATGCGGTGACGGGACTGTCGGGGTCGGGGCCGGCGTTTGTGTATACTATGATTGAAGCGATGGCCGCAGGAGGCGTGGCCGTAGGATTGCCGGCCGATTTGGCGGCCGAGCTGGCTGCTCGCACGGCGGCCGGCGCCGCGGAAATGGTGCTCTCGACGGGCGAGACACCGGATGTGTTGCGCGGGCGAGTGACCAGCCCCGGCGGCACGACACTGGCCGGCCTGGCCGTGCTCGACGAACGCGGATTCAGCGACGCGATGATTGCCGCCGTGACGGCCGCCACGCGCCGTTCCGAAGAGTTGGGCCGAGGAGTGAAATGAAGTTTAGCCGCGACGCGAAGGGGAGCAGTAGCGACCCGCAGCGGAGCGCGTTTGCGGGAGGAGGATTCAAACGCGATGAGCGTCTTCAGTCGGATTGATGACAAGCACATTCCGCTGTACCGGGTGATCTGGGTCGCTGCCACGCCGCACTTCTGCGGCGAGGAGGATTGCGTCCGCGAAGGCTTTTACGAGATCCGGTTGGAGCAGGGAGAGTCGGTGTGGGCGTCGATCCAGGAGCGCGACGAGATGATGCAGCGGCTCGAAGCCTGGCACGGCGGCCTGGACGTGCCAGATGACGGCGAACTGGACGAAGAAGAAGGGGATGGTGGAGACGACGGCGAGGAAACGAGTTGGTGAAAGGGTTGAGAGTTGAGGGTTGAGAGTTGAGGGACAATGCGCAGGGCTTCCCCTCAACACTCAACCCTCAACTTGGGGTTTTTGCGATGGAAGATGATAGTGGCGATCAATTGGAGTGGCGGGACACCTACTTCATTCTGTTCAAGCGCTCCCATCGGCCGACGGTGACGCAGGTGGAGGCGTCGATCACCGGCGCGTCGCGGCAGCTTCGGCTCGAGCACCTGGAAGCGGATGATGATGGGATGTTCGAGTCGGTGCTGGTGCAGGCCCCGCAGGATAACGCGGCTTTGGAGATCAGCTTTGAAACGGGCGACGCCGTTGTTGAGCAAAGCACCGAGCTGGCCCGGCAGCTCAAGGACGAGGTCGACGCCAAGCAATTGCAGCGGATGCTGAGGGCGGACGCCCGGTTGGACGTGATGCTCTTCGAGCGGGTGAGCGGCGGCAAATGGAGCGACCCGGAAGAGGACGAGGACGACTGGGAGAGCGGTTCGCTCGATCCGTCCAGCCTGCTGAATGTGGTGCAGGCGCTGTCGAAGCTGACGCACGGCGTGGCGATCGACCCGGCGTCGGGGGCGATTATGTCGTGAACGGTTGAGAGTCGAGGGTTGAGGGTTTAGGGTCGAGCGTTGTAGTAAGAAAGGACGAGAGTCATCGGTTGATGCTTGAGTGAGCTAATTCTCGCCCTCAACTCTCGACCCTCAACTCTCAACCCATCATGCTTGCGAAAGAAATTAAGCCTGGAGCGGTGGTCAATTACAACGACTCGCCGCATATTGTCGAGAGCGTGTCCGTGCAGTCGCCGTCGGCGCGGGGCAGTGCGACGCTGTACAAGTTCCGTGCGCGGAATCTTGTCACGAAGCAGAAGACCGATATCACGCTCAAGGGCACGGATGGGCTGGATGATGCCGACTTCCATCGCCGCGAAGTGACGTTCATGTACGCCGACACTGACGCGGCCCATTTCCTCGATTCGGGCGACTACAACCAGTACGCCGTGCCGCGTGGGGACGTGGCGACCGAGCTCCAGTACATCACCGAGGATCTGCAAGGCATCCTGGCGCTGATTTACAACGGCCAGTGCGTAGGCATTCAGCTGCCGACGGCGGTGGATTTGAAGATCACCGAGTGCGACCCGGCCGTACGGGGCAACTCGGCCACCTCGCGCACCAAGCCGGCGACGCTCGAGACGGGCCTGCAAGTCCACGTGCCCGAGTATTTGAAGCAGGGCGAGATGATTCGCGTGGATACGCGGAGCGGGGAATTCCTGGCGCGGGCATGAAAAAACCCTCGTCTTCCGACGAGGGTTATTGTATTTCATCAAGCCGCGTCTGGCGGCTTACGCTTGCAGCACGGGCGTGGCTTCGAACCGCGCCGTGACTGCGTCGTGGCGGATTTCGACCTTGCGGCCTTCGGCCACTTCTTCGGCCAGCGGCTTGAGCTGGTCGGCGGCGATCGCCTGCATGGTCAACATGCGGCGGCCGCCGTTGGTCCACACGCCTACGGAGCGGAGCGGCTTCTTCGAGGTGGGGCAGAGGAAGGTCACGCGGGTGGGAGTGACGCCGTTGATTTCGACCCGCGTCTTGTCGAGCTGGTAGTTCACTACCAACTCGACTTGCCGACTCGTTTCTTCGTCCTCCCATGTGGCTTGGAAAGTCTTCATGTTCGTCACTCCAATTCAGTCTAGGGATTCAGCCGCGAATCCGGTTCGTTGGGGGCGGAGGCCGAAGCTCGTCCGCCAAAAGAACGTGGCGCGAATCCGCGCCACTTCAATAACGGTGAACTCACACTGTAGATGGGTTTTCGGCCGCGGGCTACGCCGATTTGATGAATTTTGTGCCAAGCGGGCCGAAATGCCGAGAAAACCGCGTGGATTCTATCGGCGATAGCGATGGACACGTTGGCAGCGGAGGGGCCCGTCCGTCAGCATTCAGCATTCCATCCCACGGGCGTTCGGCGATCATTGATCGACGTCTGTCGCGTCGAGCGACAGCTCGGTGGCGCCCACGGAGCGGAACTGGTCGGAATCGGCGAGGCTGACCGGCAGCGATTGCTTGTCGAGCCAATCGAGGGCCCGTTCCCACGGAATGAGCATCTGCACCGTGCTCGTTACGTCGGTGGGCGCGGGTGACGCACGTTCCACGTCGAACCAGGCCTCCGTGAGCCAGAGTGGATCGACGTCGGACTGATCTTTGTCGCGCAGCTCAAGCCGAGCCAGGATGCCGATCTTATCGGGGCCGTAACGCGAGAGATAGTTATACATATTGGGTCCAGCGGGGCTGGATATCAACAACTTTCCATCGGGAGCGAGTAGGTCGCTGGCGCGGCGCTCTTGCAGCGTGGCCCGCAACTCCAGCGACTTGTTTTCAGGCGCGGTGAGCGTGTGAGCGGCCAAATGCTTCTTGAGGTCGGCTTCGATGGCGGTGCGGAATTCTTCGCGGCGCTGGGTGGCGCGGGGGAGGACTTCGGGGAGCGGACCGACTTCAACCACCAAGGAAATCATTTCGCCGCTCATCTGGACTTGCTTCTGTGCCCGGCTGTTTTGGATGGCTTCTTCTTCCGCGGCAGTGCGGTCGGCCAGAGAGATGAGGACTCGCCCGATGGAGCGCCTTCCGTAAGCCAGCCACGCCCGATCAACGGCAGTTTGACCCGCCAGTTGCCAGGCCGTTGCTTGATAATACGACTGCGGGCCGGGCTGACCTGCGAGGGGCTGGGCCCGGTATTGCCAAACGAATCGTCGTTCGGCCAGGCCCACGCGAATGATCGTCTGAAACAGCTCAGGGCGCCAGGCATCGCCGGCAGCGGGGAATTGACGCGCGTAGGCAGGACTATTTGGAGTCTGAGGGCTGAAGTTTGCAGGAAATTGTTGCCGGTAGGGGGCGCGTGCGGACAGCGACGCCAACAGCAGATCATCGCCCGCCCATGCCAATTGGCGAGCGACAAAGGGCAACGCAGTGTGCCATACGACCTTGTCGACGGAAATGTCCCAAATAACAAGGTAATCGGCCAGACCTCTTTGCACTTCAAGCAGCATCGCCACTTGTTTTCCATCGGACCGAAATGCGGCTGCTACGAGGGCGGATTCGGAGGGAAGTTGCTCCGCGGGCAGGGTGGCTACCGCTGTGCCACTTTCGAGCTGGCCGACGCGGATGCCGACAGTATCCTGGGCGAGAAAGTACGTTCGGCTTTGGTCAACGGCGGCGACCGACGCCGGGCGAGTCTTAAGCGAATAGATGGGCTGCAAACCATCGAGGTTCCAAAGCACAATTTCGCCGCTCGTGTGAGCCGTCAACAGCCGTCCACCGGCGATCAGTTTTGCGAATGGGAAACCGGTAGTGCCTGCGTAAACGAAGGAGCCACGGTTGTCGCGGAGTCCGGCCGGCCGGAATCCAAGTCGGTGTTTGTCGGCCGGCAAATCCCACAGGTCAATCCGTCCGTCTTGGGTCGAGGCGACGACGGCCTGGGAGCCGTCCGGCGCAAGGTCGAGAATAGATTCTCCTCTGGGCAGCGTGGTCTGCGACCCGCGCTCGCCGTTCGACAGCCGGTAAGTGTTGAGGTAGATGTCGGTGCTGCGTGGTTGCGGCGCGACGCGGCTCTCATCGGCGACTTCGTAGAGCGCCGCGCACCACGGCGAACCGCCGCCGGCGAGGGTGGTGGCCCGCAAAATAAGTCGGCCGCCATTTTTCGGAGTCCCGGGATCGAGCGTCACACGTTCGCGGAGGTCCGGCGGCGAGGAAACCAGGTGGGGCTCGTACTTCGCCTCGGCATCCGCGATGGCTCGCCCACGTTCGACGCCCTTCCAAGGGACCTGGGTGAGAGGCGGCAAACCCAGATCCTGGGCTGTTCCGCCGCGGGCAATCAAATCTCGGCTGGCTTTGATTTCGTCGAAGGGAATCGGCTCGACGGCGAGTCGCAATTTGCCGTCGACCCGTTGCAGGGTGAGCATTTGTGATTGGCCGACAAAACGCAGGATCGGATAGCGTTTGGAAGCGGCGGAGGCGTCGCGTTCCCACACGACCGCGCCGGTCTTGGCGTCCAACAGGAGCGACCCGTTGAGGAGGATGCCGTTCGCGCGGGGCAAATCGAGAAAGTCGGGCACTCTCTCGGCGGTGTCCGAGTCTTGAGCGCGGATCGAGGCCAGTGGGTCGAGCTTCAGGTTCACCACGCATTCGGCGTCGGCGAGATTCCAGGCGACCAGACGATAGGCTCGGAATTTGCCGATGAGCGCCCACAAACGGGCACCGTCCGACGAGAAGCCGAACGCGTCGCAATTCGTGTATTCTTGTTCCAACTCCGGAATCAGCAGGTCGCCGGCCACGGCGCCGTTGCGGGTATCGAGCAGGCCGACGCGGCCCGATTGTTCCTGAAAGACGGCCAGGTAGTGTTCCCCGGGCGAGATGGACGTGAGCGTATCGGAAACGATGTAGCCGTTGCGGAGGTTGGCTCGTTCCTGGCCGCTAATCACGTCGAAGATGGAGGGGATGTCGCGGCCTCGGCTCATCAACAGACCGCGGTCGGCGACAAACGCCAACGAATTCTGGGAATAGCCACGCTCCGCCAGTTCAATCCGGCCGACGCGATTTCCGGTATCGAAGGACCACACCTGGATGGCACTGTCATTGCGTTGGGGCAGCACGGCGAGCAGCTTGCCGTCGGTGCTCATGGCCGGTTGGCCGCTCTCGCGGGGCGCGCCGCGGACCACGCCATTGCGTTGGCCCGTTCGCAAGTCCCAGCGATCCCAAATGCGAAGGTCGTTGCGGGGGGAGGCCATCGCCAGATACGGGCTCGGATTGAGCGGCATGACGAAGCCTTCCGATCGGTTAACCGCCGGCAGCTGCGCGACATGCAGCGGATCGAGCGGATCGGTCCAATTCCAGGCGGGTGGATCGGGGCGAGCCTGCCACGAGGTGACGTTGGGATTGGTGAGCGGGAATTTGTCGCCACTGGCGCCGACGGATGATTTGAGGGTGGCAGTGGCTTCGGCGGGCGCGGAAGTTGATTGTACGGGTGAGGCGGCGGGCTCGGCTGACGGCAGCTTCTCGTTCAGGCTTGAGGCTGGCGCTGGCTGGCCGAGCAGCGCCGCGCGACCGCGTAACGATTGCTCGACATAATCCGCGTCATCGAGACTCAATTGGTCGAGTGGGATGACAACCGTCGCACCGTTGTCGGTCAGCACGTGGACCTGTCCGGTTTGCACGGATAGAAGCTTGCCCTCGCAATACAGGGTGCCATCGGTGCGGTGCCACTCGCGGCCGAGAGCGGCCGATGTGATCAACGAACCAATCGCAACGCAGAGAACAAACCACCGCCTGTCGGAGATCATCGAATACCTTCTGTCGTTGGTTCGAATAATCGACGGCCCGGGCGCTGGGCGCATGGAGCGTACGTCCTGTGTGGGATAGTATACTCGAAATCGCGACGGTTCAACGTTGCGAGGGCGTAAGAAAACCCCTTGCCTGGCGGCACGGGCTGGTTGGATGAATCGCGGCTATTTTTTGCCGGGCGACTTTCTCGCAGCCTTTTTTTTAGCCGGCTTCTTCCCGGCCGATTGCCGGGCGGGCTTTGCGGCCTTGGCCGTCTTCTTTTTGCTCGTCGCGCGGCCGCTCGTGCCGCCGAAGATGTTGTCCCAGTTGTCTGCGTATTGCTTCGTGGTTCCCACGCGAACGATGCTCATGGCGAATGATTCTCCTGGTATAGATGATGATGGTCGAGCTGTGACTTGATAATGGCCGGCGGTGACGAATGGATATCCGTCGTGGCCGACGGCGCTTATGGGCCGCACGCGCTCTTGGTGTGTTCAGCCGTGTTGCAGTTTTTTATAGCGGAAGCGCTTCGGTTCGTCTGCGCTTTCGCCCATGCGTTCCCGGCGCTGTTCCTCGTAAGTCTGAAAGTTGCCTTCGCACCAGTGGACGTAGCCGTCGCCTTCGAAGGCCAGGATGTGCGTGGCGAGGCGGTCGAGGAACCAGCGGTCGTGGCTGACGACGACGGCGCAGCCGGCAAAGTTAGTCACGGCCTCTTCCAGGGCCCGCAGCGTGTCGACGTCGAGGTCGTTGGTCGGCTCGTCCAAGAGGAGCACGTTCGTGCCGCGGCGGAGGAGCTTGGCCAGGTGTACGCGGTTTCGCTCGCCGCCGGAGAGGACGCCGACTTTTTTCTGCTGGTCGGTGCCGGTGAAATTGAAGCGAGACACGTATGCCCGGGAGTTGAGCTTGCGGCCGCCCATTTCAAGATTGTCGTATCCGCCGGAGATTTCCTGGTAAACGGTTTTGTTCGCGTCCAAGTCGTCGCGGGATTGGTCGACGTAACCGAGCTTGACGGTGGGGCCGATCTGGAGCGTGCCCTCGTCGGGGTCTTCCTGGCCCATGAACATGCGGAGGAGCGTGGTCTTGCCGGCGCCGTTCGGGCCGATGATGCCGACGATGCCGCCGGGCGGCAGGCGAAAATTCACGTGCTCGAAGATCACGCGGTCGCCGTACGATTTGCCCAGGTCGGTGGCCTCGATGACCATATCGCCCAACCGCGGGCCGGGGGGGATTTGAATTTCCAGCTCTTCGGGCCGATCCTCAAATTGCTCGGCGGCCATTTTTTCGTAGGCCTGGATGCGGGCCTTGCTCTTGGCCTGGCGGGCCTTGGCCGAGGCGCGAACCCACTCCAACTCGCGGGCCAGCGTCTTCTGCCGCGCGGAAGCCTTCTTTTCTTCGACAGCCAGACGCGCTTGCTTCTGTTCCAGCCAGGAGGAGTAGTTGCCTTCGAACGGGTGTCCCTTGCCGTATTCGAGCTCGAGAATCCACTTGGCCGCGTTGTCGAGGAAGTATCGGTCGTGCGTGACGGCCACGACCGTGCCGGGATACTCTTCGAGATGCCGTTCGAGCCAGGCGACACTTTCGGCGTCGAGGTGATTCGTAGGCTCGTCGAGCAGCAGGAGGTCGGGCTTCTCCAACAGAATTTTGCAGAGGGCGACGCGGCGTTTTTCGCCGCCGGAAAGTTTCGTAACGTCGGCGTCGCCGGGCGGCAGATTCATTGCCTCCATTGCGATCTCCACCTGGCGGTCGAGCTCCCAGGCGTTGACGGCCTCGATTTTGTCCTGCACTGCCGCCTGGCGATTGAGCAGTTTTTCCATCTGGTCGGGATCAGTCACTTCGCCCAACTTTTCGGAGAGCTGCTCGTACTCGGTCAACAGGGCCCGCGTCGGGGCGACGGCTTCTTCGACGTTGCCGAAGACGTCTTTATCCGGATTGAGGTGTGGCTCCTGTTCCAACAGGCCGACGGTGAAGCCCTCGGTGAGTTTTGCTTCGCCTTCGAAGTTTTTGTCCCTGCCGGCCATGATTCGCAAGAGCGTGCTTTTGCCGGAGCCGTTGCGGCCGAGGACACCGATCTTGGCACCTGGATAGAACGCCAGCCAGATATTCTTGAGGACTTCGCGCTGACCAATCTTTTTGGTCAGGTCGCTGATTTGGTAGATGTACTGCTGCGACATGTCGGTGGATGCTCAATTGCTCGGAATGGGTGTGTGATTTTGAATCACCCATCGTATTCACTGGTCACTGAAGTGACCAG
The DNA here is from genome assembly GCA_044868555.1 of Lacipirellulaceae bacterium. Classification (GTDB taxonomy): domain Bacteria; phylum Planctomycetota; class Planctomycetia; order Pirellulales; family Lacipirellulaceae; genus JABDGM01. The sequence continues at coordinate 35,711 of JBIOWO010000175.1, forward strand.
TCCGAATGCGCCGACATAGGAGCTGCGACTTTCGTCAGCTATCGCCTGGCGTGACCCCCAGGACGATGTCGAACTTGGCGACGAGCTCGCCGATTTTGGAGTCTTTGAGCGGCTTGAAGTCGACCGTTACGGATTCGCGGGCTTTTGGATCGCGGAGGCCGCGGTAGATGCCGTCGCGTTCGTTCTGCGGATGGTCTTTAATGTAGCACTGCGTGATGAATTCGCGCTCGCGTTGCCGCTTGAGCTTAAAGTGGATGTGGGGCGTGCGGCCCGGGTAGGGGACCGGCTTCACCGTGCGGAAGTAGTATTCGCCGCTGGAGCCGGTCATGAAGCGGCCGAAGCCCTGGAAGTTGGCGTCGCGCCGGGCGTGGCGGTCGGCTGTGTGCAGGTAGACGCCGTTGCCGTCGACCTGCCAGATTTCGACGAGCGCGTTGCGGAGCGGATTGCCGGCCGCATCGAACACGCGGCCTGACAGGTGGGTGATCTCGCCGACAGCGGGTGTGATGCCGTCGTTGATGATCAAGAGGTCGTTATCCGTGTCGAGGGGCAGGTGGTCGGGATAGAACGGCCCCTCGGTTTGGGCCGGCGTCAGTTGAAGCGCTTCGGCGAAGGCGCCGCGGACGTTCCAGAACGAGGGCAGGGCGAGCCCGGCGGCGGAAATTGCGGCGCCCTTGAGGAAGTGGCGGCGGCTGAGAGCCCGTGTCAAAACCTTCATAGCAAGAACTCCTGTCGGGACAATGCACATTGCATCATACAGGATCAAACCCTGCGACGATCGTAACGGGTCGGTCACTTGCGCGAAGCGAGAAATCCGCCGATGACGGCGAGTATTGGTTTTAACGTTCTCGTCGCAGGGTCGGCATCAACGCCAAAGATCTCCAGCGCGGTTGCGCCGAGCAGGTACAACGAATCTTCCGGCCCAAACACGACGGGACACGTTAAGGTTTCGCCCAGGTCTCCGATGGTGAATGGTGCTTCACCTAACTGCATAGTCGCTTGCCGGCCATCCACCATGACCAATTCGCGCGATCGGAGTGGTTTCAGGCCGATGCTCTCAAGCCGTGCGGAGGGTACGAACGAATACATCGCCCCGGTATCCACCCAGAACAGCTCTTCAAACGCTCGTTCTGGTTCGTCCGGATTGGCGACACGCACTTTGACCTGGAACATGCCCACGATGGAGTCCCTAAATGTTGAATTGTACGATAGGTCTTTTCCGCATTCATTACAACAATGGTCCTGCGTGCTTCCATTGATGTTATTCCCATTCTATCGTGGCTGGCGGCTTTGAGGAAACATCATAGACGACGCGATTCACGCCCTTCACTTCGTTGATGATTCGCGTGGAGATGTGGGCCAGCAGGTCGTGGGGCAGATGCGTCCAGTCGGCGGTCATGAAGTCGTCGGTGGTGACGCAGCGGACGGCGACGGCGTCGTCGTAGGTGCGAGCGTCGCCCATCACGCCGACGCTTTGCACCGGCAGGAGGACCGCGAAGGCTTGAGATGTGGTACGGTAGAGGTTGGCGGCTTTGATTTCGTTCACCACGATCGCGTCGGCTTCGCGGAGCGTATCGAGGCGCTCGCGGGTGACTTCGCCGAGGCAGCGGACGGCGAGGCCAGGGCCGGGGAACGGGTGTCGCCAGACGATTTCCTCGGGCAGGCCGAGCTGCAGACCTAGCTCGCGGACTTCGTCTTTGAACAGGTCGCGCAAAGGCTCGATCAGCTCGAAGCCGAGTTCCGCCGGCAGGCCGCCGACGTTGTGGTGGAGCTTGATCGTGTCGGCAGGTCCGTCGGGGGCGGCGCCGCTTTCGATGACATCGGGATAGAGCGTGCCTTGGGCGAGGAATTTGACGTCCTCGATCTTGCGGGCTTCGGCGGCGAAACATTCGATGAACGTGTGGCCAATGCGGCGGCGCTTTTCCTGTGGCTCGATGACGCCAGCGAGCACGGTCAGGAATTGTTTCTCGGCCTGCACCACGTGCAGGTCGGTTTTGAAGTGGCGGGTGAATTCTTCGATGACGAACTTGGCTTCGTCCTTGCGCAACAGGCCGTTGTCCACGAGGATGCAGGAAAGTTGCGGGCCGATGGCTTGATACAAGAGCGCGGCGACGACGGCCGAGTCGACGCCGCCGGACAGGCCGCAGATGACGCGGTCGCCCGCGACGCGCTGGCGGACGTTGCGGATCGTCTGCTCGGCGAAATCGCCGAGTCGCCAGGTGCCGGTGCAGCCGCAGGCGGTGGTGAGAAAGTTGGCGAGGATTTTCTTGCCTTCGGGCGTGTGAGTGACCTCGGGGTGAAACTGCAGTCCGTAGAGCGGGCGCGTGCGGTGCTTCACCGCGGCGTGGGGGCAGGCGTCGGTGCTGGCGAGGGAGACGAAATCGTCGGATACGGTGTCGACCTGATCGCCGTGGCTCATCCAGACCTGCGTCTTGTCGGCGACGCCGGCAAACAAGTCGCGGGCTTGTGCGGCATCGTTGTTCACCGAGCAGTGGGCCCGGCCGAACTCGCGGACCGGGTGACTCTGCACGCGGCCGCCGAGTGCCTGGCACATGAGCTGCATGCCGTAACAGATGCCGAGCACGGGGATGCCGAGGTTGAAGATTTCGGGATCGCAGGTGGGTGCGCCGTCGGCGTAGACACTGGCCGGGCCGCCGGAGAGGATCAGCCCGCGGGGCGCAAGCTCGCGGATGCGTTTGGCCGCGATGTCGTGCCGGACGATCTCGCCGTAGACGTGCTGTTCGCGGACGCGGCGGGCGATGAGCTGGGCGTACTGCGAGCCGAAGTCGAGCACGAGGATCCGCTCGGCGGCGATGTTCGCGTGGTTGGTGTCGGCAGGTTTTGGTGACGAAGTCGTAGTGGCGGCCATTCCATACATCCGGGCCGTGGTTGATTGGCAGTGCGAAGGGGTCGGGAGTATTTTGCCGCTGGCCGGCGTTGCGAGTCGAGCGGCGCGGACAGCGCAAATACTCCCGACTCCGGCTGTGGAGTGAGCATTATAGCGCGAGTCGGCGGGGCAAACTAGTTGCTGCGTTGTGCGTGTTGTCGCGTTGGACCCGGACGCTTATGCTTAGAGGCGTGCAGATTCTATTAACTAACGACGACGGAATTTTCGCGCCCGGCCTGGCCGCGATGCAGCGGGCGCTGGCGCGATTGGGCGACGTGAGCGTGGTGGCGCCGGCGGTCGAACAGAGCGGCGTGGGACACTCGATCACGTTCTTGAGCCCGCTGATGGCTAAGGAAGTATTCGACGGCGAGCGGCGGCGCGGATGGGCAATCGAAGGCAGCCCGGCCGACTGCGTGAAGCTGGCCATCGCCGAGTTTTGCCCGCGGCGGCCGGACTTGGTGGTGAGTGGCATCAACGGCGGACTGAACCTGGGAATCAACGTGCTCTATTCGGGCACGGTGGCGGGGGCGACCGAGGGGGCCCTGTTCGACATCACGAGCATTGCCGTGTCGCTCGAATACGATGAGCACGCCGATTTCGATCGGGCGGCCGAGCTGAGTGTGCATCTCATCGAGCAGATATTGAAGCGTGAGGACGTGAGCGAGCATCTGCTGTACAATATCAACATCCCGACGACGGCGCTGGCGCGGCCGGCGGAGGTCCGCGTGGTGCCGATGGCGACGGCGCCGTGGGCGGCCGAGTTCGACCGCCGCGTCGATCCGAAGGGCCGGCATTATTATTGGGCGACGGGAACGCCGCCGGTCGAGCGCGGCGGCGAGCTGACCGACATGGAGGCCTGGTTGCAAGGATTCATCACGCTCACGCCGCTGCGGATCGACCGGACGGAAACGGCCGCGCTGGAGCGGATGCGCGATTGGAAATTATCGCTGGAACGGGCGAGCAGATAGGAGTGAAAGCGATGATGATCAACATTCAAGTTGGCCGATGCGTTCTGGCGACCGTGCTGGTGACTAGCGCGATAGGTTGCGGGTCGTCTTCCGAATCGAGTGGCGGCGGTGGCTCGAGCATGGATGAGATGGCCGCGCAGCTGGATGCACAGGATGCAGCTCGGAAGCAGGAGGAGGCGCGGTTGACCGCTGAGAAGAAAGCGCAGGAAGAGGCGGCGGCCAAGGCCGCGGCTGAGGCGCCGCCGGAAATTCGCGATGTCACCGCCCACAGCCCGAAGAAAGGGAAGTCATTGGAAGGTGGTGGCTATTTGAGCGTGGTCACCGGCACGCGGTTCTGGGCCGAACACCAGATGATCCTGAATAACATTCTGCATGCGATGCAGTTGTACAACGCAGAACACGGTCGGTATCCCAAGACTCAGGAAGAGTTCATGGAGAAGATCATTAAACCCAACGAGCCGACGACGCGATTGCCGGAGTTGCCGGAGGGATGGGAGTACTTCTACGATCCGCAGGAACCGCTCGTCTTGAAGATGAAGAACACCGGCACGGGGCAGGCGGGGGCCGTGGAATGACGGCCGGCGCGGGGCGGCGGGGCGGTGGGGCTGCATAGTCGGTACATTTAGTACAGGCGGCGTTCGTTGGCGGTAGATTCGGCGTGGCCGCCGACGCTATGGGTGGTGGCGCTTGAGTTGGGGCGCGGGTGATTACAATGGAGCTGGGTCGACGTTTCGCCGACCCGCCCCTCCTCGTGCCCCCTCCTCCCGCTGAAGGCTTCTCGCTGATGAACGCATTCTCCCCGCTTCGCGTGATCGCGCTGGCGATCGGCTGCTCGTCATTTGTGTCGGCACAAGATGCGCCGTGTGGACCGGATGCGCCGTGCGGCGGTGTGTTCTATCAGCGCGAGCCGGCGCAGCCAAGCTGGATCTTTGCCCGCAGCACGTTCACGCACGACCCGTACACGGGCGCTCGCGTCGCCCAATACATGCGGACCCCGCCGGTCGAGCCGCTGGACGATCAGCGAATGGTGACCAGCCGTTATCGTCGCGTTCGCACGAACCTGCGCGGCACCGATGGTTCGTACGATACAACCTACGACGTGCAGAATTGGGGCAACGGCCGGGGCGGTCTCGACGCCGAGTGGCAGAACTTCCACGATATGTGGAAGGAATCGTTCCTCACCGGTGGCTTCTACAATCAGCAGAATCCGGGCTTCGGCGGCGGGTTCCACGGTTGGGGAAACGGCGGCTGGAATCCGAACGGCGGCTACGGCTTCCCGAATAATGGCTACGGCGGGCCAATGCCCGGGTACGGTTATCCGAACGGCCAGGGCCAGGGATTCCCGAACGGTTATGGAATGCCGCCGCAAGGTGGGCCACAACAGGGTGGGCCGTGGGGCGGAAATGGTCCGCATGGTGGCTGGCAGCATGGCGGGGGACAGCATGGCAACGACCACGGAAAAGATGGCCAGGGTCACGGCCACGACGATTAGCAACGCGAAGGGGTCGGGACTCTTTTGCAACTGGCGAGCTTAACTACAGGCGACGATTTCCAGTCGCAAAAGACTCCCGACCCCGGTTGGATCAGCGTCCGAGGGCGCGGTTCCAGTTGCGCTTTGAGGTGTAGCTCTGGACTTGCCAGCCGTCGCCGCTCTTGACGAACTCAAGCGTCACCTCATCTTCGGCGCCGCCCTTCATGCCGTTTTGCTTGATGACTGCGACGATCAGTCCGCGGCACTGGACCGTGGCTGACTTCGCGTCGGGTCCAACTTCGATCTTCGGGGAGCCGATCACCCGCGCGCGTTCGATTTTCACGAGCGGCATCTGCTGCTGAACTTCGTTGCGAATGCCGGGGGCGGCTGTCGGCGCGACGAACGACAACGCGCCAGGCACGTCGTTGGCCTCGACTGCGGCGGCCAATTCGTACAGAGTCCGCTCGACCGCCTCGCGCGGTGTTTCCAGCAAGTGCTCGGCCGCGAGCAGCGCGGCCGTGATGGCGAACACGGCGACAATCGCGGCCAGCGCGTTCGGGCTGCGGGTGTGAAAATAAACGACAAACGCCATCGTCAGGGCGATCGCCCCACCGACCCAGATCGGCAGCGCATTGTCGGCCAGCCAATTCATGGCGACGCCTCGTTGTCGGCGTCAGCGAGCACTCGTTGACCGCGCCACAGCATGACCGCCGCGATCAGCGCGATCACGATCATGATCAGCGTCAGCGGCCACAAGGGGATGAGTGTTTCGCCGGGCATCGCGTAGGGTCGGCGGCCGGTCGTCTCGCTGCTGGCCGCAGCCCCCTTCTCGCCGGCGGCGATGCGTTCGGCAGCCTGATACTTGCGTTCGTCGTTTGACTGCCGCCGGCCGTACTTGCCGCTAATCGCCGCCAGCGCCAGGAGCGCCATCAGCGAAAACGCCAGTACCCAGAACCAGGGCGAGTCGGTGAGCGGAGCGGTGGGATGAGATGTCATCGAATCGGATTTGCCAAAGAGAGCGCAGTGAGCACAGAGAGCGATGCGGAACTGTAGAATGCCAGACAGCGACCCCTATTCTACTCTGTCTCTGTGTTCTCTGTGACCTCTGTGGCAGATGATGCGTGCGATGAGTGCTTGGCCTCAGTCGCCATGGCAGGCCGACTCGAATTGCTTGACCTGGCGTTCGGCCTCGTCTTTGGCGACACCGTACTTCTGCTGGACGCGGCCCACGAGTTGGTCGCGCTGGCCTTCAATGCGATCGAGGTCGTCGTCGGTAAGCTTGCCCCACTTTTCCTTCGCTTGGCCCTTAACTTCTTTCCATTTGCCTTGGATGATGTCCCAGTTCATGACGTACTCCTCGTCAAACATTTCTGCGACGGACGCAATGGCGAGCTTTAATAATTCTGCCGTCCGGCCTCGATTTTTGTTTTGCAATTGTTGTGCCGCGTATTGTATTTCCGTAGTTGCGGCCGCCGGCGCTGCGCACGATGTTTGAGCCTGTTCCGTCCGGCCCGCGCTACTGTCGCCCGAGCGCGAAGCAATCGCACGAACTTTGTCGCGGCAAATAGTCGGGGGGATTTTTCGTGCGGCACGCGATTTGCTTGGCTGTCCGACACGCCCGTCGATTCCACTCTGATCGCGGCGGGCTCCGGAACGCTTCTGACTTGGAACACATCTTTGCCGAACCGCTCCCGCGAGGGGGTGGTCGATCGCCAGTCGCATTGGTGGATTGGCGACCAGCCGGCGGGGTGATTGCCTACTTTCGGGGCTGAGGAGTGAACGCCCCGGACGCAGCATCGAACGCGCAGGAGGATTCAACGGGGGAAAAAAAGACCGCCGGCACTTCGCGAAAAGTGCATGCACGCTTGGTACAAACTTTGCTCTCTTGGGCGGTTGCTAACGGGCGGCGATCGCCGTGGGGAGCGGATTCGAAGGGACGATCGTTTCTCATTGCTAAAGGGAATTCGTATGGCAAGCATGATCATGAATCGCACGTGGACGCTATCAACCCGGGAGCGGCGGGCCGAGCGGCGGCCCGCCAGCATCATCTGCCCGGTCGATTTTTCGGAGCGCGACCTGCTGGCGCTGCGCTACGCGGCCCAGATGGCGCGGCAGCGACGCGGCAAGCTGATCGTCGTACACGTCGTGCCGAATGAGAAGATTGCAGACGGCCCGGACACGCTCGACGCGCCGGGACATACTGCGTGCGAATCGGCGCTGGTGCAACTCGAACGATTCGTGCCGTTCCAGCCGGGCGTGCAATGCGAATGGGTCGTCTTGCAGGGCGATGTGGCAGACCAGTTGGTGGAATTGGCGACCGGTTGTGACGCGCCTCAAATCGTCATGGCCACGCGCGTCCGGAAGAACGCCGGCCGCGCGTTCATGAGTCATACCGCGGAGGCTGTCTTGCGGCAGGCGCCCTGTCCGGTGGTAATGGTCAACGACGAAGACCTCACTGCGGTGAGGCAATCTTCCGACAGCATTCGTGAGTACGCCTATGCAGCGTCGTAGAATCCAGAGGTTCCTTCACTGAGACCGTAAGGTATGCCACCATGTCGACGGACCTGCATCCCGAAATGAGCGTCACAGAGAAAGACGTTTTTGAGCGATTGGAGCAGCTGGAGCGGACGGTCTACGTGCCGATTGTATCCGGCGAAGTGACCCAATGGCTGGACGCGGTCGGCAAGTCCATAAGACGGGTGGAAGAAACGGTTTGCGGTTATTTCCGCGCCGTTCATCCGGCGCTTTTCGAACACATCACCGAGTACGATCCAGAACAGAACTCGCGGGTACAGACGTTGGAGCGCGAGGACGAGGAGATTTGCGCGGGCTTGCACGCCCTGGTCGAATTCTCCGCGAAATTGCAGGGGGCTGGCGACTGCGTGGAGCCAGATGAGCGATTGATCGGCAATGCGACGAAGGAACTGTCGGACCGGGCGGTGGGCCTGGTGTTACGTATCCGCAAGCATGAGACGGAAATTTCCACCTGGCATATGGAGGCGATGCTACGCGATCGCGGCCCGGTGGATTAATGGGCGAGCGGCCGGATGCCGCTCCTGGTGGAAGGGAACGCAGAAAAACGAGAGGCTGTGCCTTTATGGCTACGAATGGACAGTACAGCGTTTGCCAATGTTCTTCAGACTTCGAAATCCCGCCGGGAATGTCGTTGGCGCAGATCGAGCGGCGCGCGGTGGAGCTGGCGCTCGATCATCACCACGGCAACCGGACCCGGGCCGCGGCGAGCTTGGGCATTTCTGTGCGCACGCTGCAGCGGAAGTTAAAAGCCTGGGGAGTGGCGAAGCACGACGAGCAGAATCTGGCGACGGAGGGAGGGGACCAGACTGCCGCTCACGATCGCAGGGCCGCCAGTAGTTGATCGAGCGGGACGGTGGCAAACGTGCTGGCGTAGTCGGACATCGCGTAGGGGATGATGAGTTGGCCGTTGTGGACTTGTCCACCGCAACTGTAGACGACGTTGGGGACGTAGCCGGCCCGCTCGTTTTCGTCCGCCGTCAGGAGCGGCTCTTTCAGCCGCCCAATCACCCGCGACGGATCGTCGCGATCCAGCAGGAAGGCGCCGATCGAATACTTGCGCATCGGCCCGACGCCGTGGCTCAACACGAGCCAGCCGGCGTCCGTCTCGATCGGAGAGCCGCAATTGCCGAGCTGCACAAACTCCCACGGGTAGGTCGGCTTCACGAGCAGTTGCTTGGCGCCCCAGAAATGGAGCATGTCGGAATACATGAGGAAGATGTTCTCGCCGTCCTGCCGTGAGAGCATCGCGTAGTGGCCATTGATTTTGCGGGGGAACAGGGCCATGCCTTTATTGCGGACTTCCGTGCCATTGAGCGTGTTGATCTTGAAGCGGAGGAAGTCCGAGGTCTCGATCAATTGCGAGAAGATGACATTGCCGTCGAAGGCCGTGTAGGTTGCATAGTAATGCGAGGCGCCGCCGTCTTCGGTGAACTGTACCCAGCGCGCGTCTTCGATGCCGTTCATCTCCGTGGGCGAGTAGGGGAAAACGATCCGCTCGGAAATGTCGCCTTCCGGGTCGCATTGAATTTCATAGTTGCTCTTGGCCAGCGCCATGACGGCCTTGGCGACGGGGTCCCATTCGCGGCGGCGGGCCGGATGCTGGCGCATGGCCAGGCGGATATTGACCTCGAGCTGCTCCATGGTGAAGCTGTCGCCGAGCGGTTGAATGGCCAGCTCGGCCAGTCCGTCGGTGATGCCAAGCTCCGACAGCTTGCGCAGGAACAGCAGCTTGTCGTACTCGGAGTTGGGAACCACTTGGGGGGCGGTGACGATGCCGGTCGGCCGGTCGACGACGATCTGGCAATTGTCATCGACCAGACCGCTGCGGAAGCAGAGCGAGGAAATGTGTCCCTCGCCGGTGGCCCGGAGGCTGAGGACGAACCGTCGTGCGCCGGCCGGCACGCCGCCCTGATACGGATGCCAGACCAGCGATGGATTAAATAGCGCAGCCGATTCGAGCGAGTACTCCTGCGTGAAATAGGCGCCGATCAGCATCTTGCGGCGCTCGTCGACCGGGCTGTCGGTGAGCAGATGTTCCTTTACGGTCTCGAAGCGCTCGAGGAAGAAGTTGACGGCCCGGTGATGCCGCCCGTGGAACTCGGCCAGGACCTGGTTGAGCAGCTGCTCGACCAGCGTGGCGGGCATTTCCATGACGCGGGCCGTGATCTTGAGCGCCCGCTGTGGATCGCGTAGCTCAAACGGTCGGCACAAGACTCGGCTGTTGTTGGGCTTGAGAATGATTCCCGTACGTCGAACGTCCATGCCGTCGAGGCCTCAAATCAAAGTGGGCAATGCCTGATGACACAATCCATTATGCCAGTTGGCGACGGGGGATGTCGCCGGTGGGATTGGGGGGCACCGATGGCCCGCTGGGGGCGTGGTTGCCATTGGTAGCTTTGTCGAAGGCGGCCAGGCTGCCTTCCAACAACCTCATTTCAATCAAGGATAGCAGAAATGCCAAGGTCGATTCGGCCCCCTGGTTCTGATTGACGCGGTCGGCGTGCAGGCCGTCGCAGCAGCCGCCGGTGGCCGAATTGTAGAGCGGAATGCCCAGGTGGTTGCGGCCCAGGAACCACTCGAAGCTGAGGCGGGCTTCTTCCAGCCAGTACTCATCCTCAGTCGTGCGGTAGGCCTCGATGCAAGCCGATATCGTGGCGTGGGCTTCGATCGGCTGTTGATCGAGCTCGGCGGGCGACTCGCCGCGCGGGAAAAAGCCGTTGCTGCCGATCGGCCGGAAGAAGTTCTTTGGCGTGTGCTGCACTTGGCACAACCAGCGGAGGGAGCGCAAACCGATGTCGAGCGCTTCGTGCTGACCGCTCCAGCGGCCGCTGAGAATTAGCGCGTGGGAGATCTTGGCATTGTCGTAGGCCACGACGTTTTCGAACCAGGGCCAGTCGTCAGCCGACGTGTTTTGGAAGGCAGCGATGAGCCGCGCGGTCAACTCGTCGCGAACCTGGTTGGCCAGCCGGTCGCCGCTCAGGCGGCGGAGGTACTCGTGCACTCCCAACAGGGCGAACGCCCAGGTGCGGAGCGATTCGGTGGCGAGCACGGCGTTGAGCGCGCCTTCGAACAATCGCACCGCCCAGAATTGCAGGCCGGGATAGCGCGACCGCCCAACGCACGTGCCGAGCGCCCAGATCGCGCGGCCGAGCGAGTCGTCGGAGCCGTCCTCCTCGCACCATTTGCGATCAAAGCCCAGAAAATTGCGGAAGCGGCCGGTCTCGGGGTTGTAGGCGAGTTCGAGGAACGCGGCGTAGGCAGCCGCGGCTTGCTGTACCTCAGGCGTATCGAGGCCCAGCTCTTCGAGCATCACCATCGCCGTCAGGGCCCGGGCGTTGTCGTCGGTGCAATACCCTTCGCGAAAATTGGGAATCGCGTAGATGGCGTGCTGGAAAATGCCGCATGTGTCGGTCATCCGCAACAGATGATCGAGCCGCACGCGGGGCAATTCCAGCCGCCGCTCGTCGAGAGTGCGAATCACGGGCCGGCGGCGGGCGGTCTGGACCGAGCTGTGCCGGGCCTGCTGGAACGCCGACAGGTAGAGCGAGCCGACGTTGCTCCAGATCATTTCCCGGCCCAGCATGTAGGCCCGCTTACGCATCGCGTGGCGGCAGGTCTCGTCGCGGAGCAGCGTACAGATTTGACTGGCAATGGCCGCGCTGTCGCCGAACGGCACGAGCACGCCCCGATCCTCGGCCAGCAGCTCTTCGGCGTGCCAATAGGGCGTCGAGACGACCGCCTTGCCGCAGCCAAACGAATAGGCCAGCGTGCCGGACGTGATCTGGGCCTTGTTCAGGTAGGGCGTCACATAGATGTCGGCCGCGCCGATGAACTCGGTCAACTCGTGCAGCTCGACGAAGCGATTGTAGAAGGCCACGTTTTTCTTGATGCCCAGGTCGCGCGTCATCCGTTCGAGGCTGAGGCGATAATTCTCGCCCTGTTCGCGGATGAGATTCGGATGCGTGGCGCCCAGCACGATGTAGACCGTTTCGGGAAAATCGCGGAGCACCTGCGGCAGGGCCTTGAGTGCGAACTCGATGCCCTTGTTGGGCGAGAGCAGGCCGAACGTCAAAAGGACGTTCTTGCCTTCGACGTTGAATTGGTCCTTGTAGAAGTTGGGATCGACGAACGGCATGTCGGGGATGCCGTGTGGGATGACGTCGATCTTGTCCGCGGGAATCTTGTAGACCTCGCGTAGAATCCGCTCTCCGCGGGCCGACATTACCACCAGCCTGGCCGAAAGCTGGGCCAGCTGCTGCATCACGCGACGCTGGTCGTTGTTGGGCTCCAGGAGCACGGTGTGGAGCGTCGTGACCACCGGCATCCGCAGGTCTTTGACGAGCGCGAGGATGTGTCCGCCCGCGGTGCCACCGAAAATGCCGAACTCATGCTGCAAGCACACCAGGTCGACATTGCTGAAATTCAGAAAATCGGCGGCGCGATGGTAGCCGTCGAGCTCCTGCTCGGCGATTTCGAACCGCACTTCCGGCGGATATTCGTAGCCCTCGGGCCCGTCGTTGACGGCCACGACGGTACATTCTCTGGCCGGATCGTGACTAAGGATGGCGCCCAGCAGATCGTGCGTGAACGTGGCGATGCCGCAGCGGCGCGGCACGTAATCGCCGACGAAGGCGATCTTTCGAATCTCCGGCTGGCTGGACACGACGGTCATAAGAGGATCTCAACGGACGATCGAGGCGCGCAGTATTCTACTCCCCCACCAAGCCGACTGGCTCCCCCTAAGGGGATGCAAATTGCGTTCCTTGCGGCCGCGAGCATCTTTCCCAACTTAACGTGGGGTTACCAAAGTCTTTAGAATCGCTGTCAGCGACATCTGGGCGACGCCGACGAAAGTGTCGCTGGCCCCGTAGTAAACCAGCAGTGTGTCGTCGTGACGTACGGTGCCCGTGGGAAATACGACGTCGGGCACAAATCCTTCCCGCTCAAACGGCTCTGTGGGGACGAACAGCGCGTCGTTGCTTTCGGCAATGATCCGTGATGGCTCATTCGCGTCCAGTAGCAGCGCGGCCGCTACGTATTGGCCGACGCGACCGGGCACTTCGGAACGGCGGCTGCCGTGGTAGATCACCAGCCAGCCGTCGTCGACGCGAATCGGCGGCGCGCCGGCGCCGACGCGGGCACTTGCCCACGGTCGCCCTTCGGCCAACATGAGCGGCTGATGATGTCCCCACGATTCCAGATCGTGTGACCAGGCGATCCACATTTCGGGCGCGGTGAAGGGCGTCGCGCCGGTCGGCCGGTGGAGCGCGCAGTACCGGCCGCCAAGGAGCTCCGGGAACAGCACCACGTCTTTGTTCTCGGGCGGAAAGATGATGCCGTGGCGGGTGAAGGAGCGGAAGTCTGTCGTGGACGCCAGCGCCGTCGCCGCGCCATGCCGCGACACGGCCACGTAGGTGATGTAGTGGCGGTCGTCGACGCGCGTGATCCGCGGGTCTTCCACGCCAAATTCCTCGCAATCATCGTGCGGCGTGAAGACCGTCGGCTCGATACGCCGCAGCGCCTCGCCCGCTCCGCAGTTCACCAGCCGCAGGTGCGAGGCGAACGTCAGCCGCGTGTGGCCCGTGTGGCAGTGGCGCGCGACGCGCGCATCGACCATCGTATGATCCTCTTCCCGATGCCAGTCGATGACCACGCCGCTGCCGGCTTTCCACCGCGGAAACGCCCGGTAACCAGGCCGCCGTTCCTTCGGCCATTCTGCGACGCGCACCAGTAGTAGCACCTCACCGTCGAACACGGTGACGCCGGGATTGAAGACGCCGATTACCTCCAAGTCGTCCTGCGACGGCCGAATGTCGGCCGGCTGCAGTAGCAATGTTTTTTGTACTGGAATGGTCATCGTGGGAAACCCCCGGCAGACTTCGGCGAACTCAGTCGAGGCGAGCCGGGGGCCTGGCGTGCCTGTTATTCAAACACGTTTGCCAAGATGAAGCATGTCCGGCTGGGGAGACGACGGCAAGGCGGCCAGCATGTCCTGGAGCGCTTCGATGCTGACGGGCTTGACCAGGTAGTGGTCGAAGCCGGCGTCTTGCGCCCGTTGCCGATCGCCGTCCTGGCTGTAGCCGGTGAGTGCCACCAGCGTGCAGCCTTCCAGTCCCGGTTCCGAACGTAGCCGGCGCGCCAGTTCGTAGCCGTTCACATTGGGCATGGCGATGTCGGAAAAGATGACGTGCGGTCGACGGGCCCGCGCCAGCTTGAGCGCCGCGTCGGCGTCGCCGGCAGTGGCCACCTCTTGGCCGAGCGCTTCGAACAGCTTGCCCAGGACATACGCGGAGGCCTGCGTGTCGTCGACAACCAGCACGTTTCGCCGCGGAATGGCGCGTGCCTTGCGCGGAACGGTTCTTTGCGGCAACTTCATGCTCTCGGCGCCAGACGCCAGCGGCAGACGCACGACGAACTCGCTGCCGCGACCGAGGCCGTCGCTGTAGGAGTCGATCTGCCCACCGTGCATTTCGACCAGTCGCTTGGCCAGTGCCAGGCCAATGCCCAAGCCGCTGTGCGCATTGGCGCGCCCACGATCGACCTGGGCGAACATCTCGAACACGCGCGGCAGCATGTCGGCCGCGATGCCCTGGCCGTTGTCGCGAACCGAAACGAGGGCGGCGCCATGATCGCGTCGGACGGTGAGCCAGATTTGCCCGCCATTGGGCGTGTACTTGGCAGCGTTGTTGAGCAGGTTGGCCACGACTTGGGCCAGCCGCACCGGATCGGCCTCGACCAACAGCGGCTTGGCGGGAAATGACAAGGCCAGTTGGTGGCTGGCCGCTTCGATGAACGGCCGGCTCGTTTCGACGGCGTGGCCGATGACCGTGGACAAATCGATCACATCTTTCCGGAGCTCGATTTTGCCCCGCGTGATCCGCGCGACCTCCAGCAGGTCGTCCACCAGGCGGACCATGTGGTTCACCTGCTGCTCCATGATCTCGCGGATGTGCCGGACGGCCGGCGACAGGTCGTCGGACAGCCGCAGCAATTGCAGCGAGTTGGAAATCGGGGCGAGCGGATTGCGCAGCTCGTGGGCCAGCGTGGCTAGGAATTCGTCCTTGCGGCGGTCGGCCTCGCGAAGCTCCTGGTACAACCGCGCGTTTTCGATGAAATCGACGGCCTGGCGGGCGCATAAATCGATCAGGTGCAGGGCCCAGCTCGACGGGCGGTGCGGCTGTCGAAAGTACGTGGCCAGCACGCCGACGATCTTGCCGGTCCGCGTGATGAGGGGTGTCGAGTGGACCGCCCGGAAGCCGGCGCGGCGGGCGGTCTCCAGGTACGGCGCAAAGAAGCGGGCCGTCTCGACATCTTCAACAATCACGCGCCGCCGCTCGTCGAAGCACGCGCCGCAGGCGCCATCGAGCGGCGGATCGTGCTCGATCGTGCTCAGGTACTCTTGGTCGAAACCGAGGCTTGCGCCGACGCGGAGCTCCGTCTGGTCCTGGTCGCAGAGCGCGAGGACGCCCAAGTCGGTCTTCTCGATTGCCGCCGCGGTCCGCAGCGTTTCTTCCAAAATCGGCTGCAGTTCCAGCACCATCGACAGCCGGGCGCTCATCTCGTGCAGGCGGCGCAGATCGGTTAACTGACCGGCCAGCTCGTCCTTGACCGAGACGAGCGCTTCCTCGGCCTGTTTGCGCTGGGTGATGTCGATGGCGATGCCGCCCACTAGCACCGCTTTCCCGCCGGGGCCGGGGATGGGAAACTTGCTGACGATCGAGTGGTGCACGCCGTCCGCGTGCTGGAGCGTCTCGACCATTTCGCCGCCGGCGCCGGTGGCGAGCACACGCCGATCATTATCGCGAAACTGCTTGGCAATGCTCGGTGGAAAGATTTCATCGTCCCGCTTGCCATAGAGATCGGCGCGGGATTTTTGAAAGGCTCGCTCGGCGGAATCGTTGACAAACACATAGCGGCCGTCGAGGTCCTTGAGCCATGCCAGACCGGGCAAGTGTTGCATGAATTGCGCGAAACGCTGCTCGCTTTCGCGAAGCGCTTCGTTGGCCTGCTTCTGCACGGTGATGTCGCGGGCCACTTTGGCGGCGCCGATGACGTGACCCGCGCTATCGCGAATGGGCGAGATGGACAGGGAAACATCGATCCGTTCGCCATGCTTGGTAATCCGCACCGATTCGTAGTGCTCAACACGCTCCCCGCGCCGGATTTGATCCAGGATCATTTGCTCTTCGTGGTGGCGGTCGGGCGGAATGAGCCGCGAGATCGACTGGCCGACCATCTCTTCCGCCGAGAAGCCGAAAAGTCGCTCGGCGCCGGCGTTCCACGAAGTGACGCGGCCGTCCAGCGTTTTGCTGACGATGGCATCCGTGGACGACTCGACAATTGCGGCCAAACGCGATTGGGCCTCGTCCGCCCGCCGGCGGTCGCTGACATCGACCAGCACGTTGACGGCGCCTACGATCTGGCCCACTTCGTCGCGGAGCGGATTGGCGTGGGCCAATACGGACAGCCGGCTGCCGTCCGGGCGCTCGATGACGATTTCCTGGCCAACGTACGACTTGCCATTTTTGATCGCCAATGCCATCCAGCACTGGTCGTGGGATATTGGCGTGCCGTCGGGAGAGTACAGCTTGAATGAGCCGCAATAGCGGTCGGCGGGGTCGTTCAATTTGGGTGCCCGGCCCCAGAGCTGCACGGCCTGCTCATTGAAATACGTGATCAGGCCGTCGGCGTCGCATGTGTACGCGCCGGCCGGGAGCACGGCCAGCAAATCGCGAAATTGCGGATCACTGCCCGGCAACGACGAGAAGTCGCCCCCGGACTGTCCTTCCGACGCACTTTGCATAGTCGTTCCCCCTCTCGAAGCGGGAGGGCGAAAAATGACTGATATTCCCCCCGGCACGTGTCCTTGATTATAGCTGGATCCCAGTTCGCAAGCCATCAGGATCAAACTGTTCTGTTCGACCGAATGCCGTATGGCGCAACGATTTTACGTTCTTCGAAGGCAAGGCAAACTGGTGTGCAAATGCGGCTCCGGCAAGGTGTCGCGGGAGACGTCGTTGGCAATGGTGTCGGCACCTTCGATTCCAAAAAACACCGCAGCCGCCCCGCGAAGGATTGCTCAAACTCTTCAGGTCATCTCGGCACTGTAGATTGAGCGTTTCGCAGGGGCGGCTGCGTGTGTCGACACGGCGTTTCTATGTAGTAACGCGCTATTGCTGCGGCTGCTGCGGCATCGACAGCAAATTGCGCTTAACTTGTCGATCCCCTTGGCATCTTCCGCATTCGCCTCCTCTCTGTCAGTCGTAAGAGCCGGTCGCTGGGTCGGTGGGTGATCCAGTCAAAGACTGGGCGCTGTATGACGGGCTTCCCGACGCGCGATTGTTCGGCGCGCGAGAATGTGTCGCACAGCGTACTGTTCCCAGCGACCGGCCGCCCGAGGGTTCTTTTCCTGATTTCAAGGCCAGCGCCGGTACGCTGACGGCGACCGAATTACACGGCCGCCGGATTCACTTTCCTTTCGGCAATGTTGGTAAGCTTCTTATCGGCGGCGCCCTCTTCGTCGAGCGTCTGTTGCAGTAGCTCGGCAACGTACGAGTTGCCTAGCCGACGGGCAAACGTGCGGGCCGTGCCGTAGGCGGCAATTTCGTAGTGCTCGACCCGCTGGGCTGCCCCGATCAACGCGGCGTCCAGTACGTCCGGGTCGCCGGCAGCGTCGAGGATTTCGTCGCCTTCGGAAATCAGGCCGACCATGGCGGCGCATTTGACGCGCTCCGGTTCCCGACCCAGCTTGGTGAACACCTCTTCCAGGCGTTCGACCTGCACCTCGGTCTCCTTCAAGTGATCCTTGAAGGCTTTCTTGAGGCTTGGCTCGCGGGCTTTCTCCGCCATTTTTGGCAAGGCGTCGACGAGCCGTAGTTCGGCGTCGTATATGTCCTTGATCTCGTGCTCAAATAGTTCTTGCAGTGAATTGAATTCCTCACTGGCGAAAATTCCCATTGTGCTATCCTTTGCTGTTGGCTTAGAACGAATCGTTGTGAATCGAGGTGGCATCGACCGCTCGAGTACCTGCTTGAGCGGAAGCAGGTGCAAACTCAGTGCCAATCTGCCGGATGGCAGGCGAGGGAATGCGCGGCAAATCGGCGCAACGTCGGAGCGCGACGTGCGTATGGCGGTTTCTCAGCGGCAATAAATCCTGCGGCCGCTACCATCAGTCTTTCGTCAGTGTTCGATGAACGCCATTCTGGTTCGCCGAATGCCGCGCTGGCAGTATGAGGACCACGGCACTCACGACGCCTGAGCAAAGCACAAGTATCTCACGCAGACGGGGCAGGGAAAGCAGAGTTACGAAGAATTGCAACTGGCGCCACCAAAACGGACCGGCAAATTGCCCCCAGCCATTTTGTCCGCCACTCGGAAGATGTGCGCGTGGGACGCGCTTCGCTACAATAGCTCAGATGGGTGGACGGAAGCGGTTGGCTCGCGGTTTGCAACCTAGTGCGAATAAAGAGCGGAGGGCTTGACCATGCCGAGCGCGACAACAGATCGGGTACGCAATAGCACGGATGAGTGTGTCAACGGAAAGATCGATCGACGCACGCTGGAGAATGTGGCTCGCTTCGCCGCGCTGGGCCCGGTCGCCGTGGATGCGCGGCTGGACGATCTCGACCGCGAGTGGGACATCGAGCGGATCCTGCAGGCCAATGCGGCGGGCATGTCGATCGTCGGATTGATTATGGGTGCGGCCACACGTAATCGACGCTGGTTTCTGCTGCCGAGTGCGGTAGCGGGCTTCCTGTTGATGCACGCGATCGACGGCTGGTGTCCGCCGGTGCCGGTACTGCGCCGGTTGGGTTTCCGCACGCAGCGCGAAATCGACGATGAGCGGACGGCGCTCAAGGCTTTGCGCGGCGACTTCGCCGGACTCGACCCGAGCGGGAAGAGGACTGATGCGCGGCGGGCTTGGGAGGCAGCGCGGTCTTAAATCGGCCCCGCGATTCACTACCCGTCGGTTTCGTGAACGCTCACCGTCTGGTGAATCGCGATGCCGAGCTGGCAAATTTTGTGACGCAGGCTGCCGCGGGTGATCCCCAGGATCTGGCAAGCCTTCGACTTGTTGCCGTTCGTCTGCGCCAGCACGCGCACCAAGAGCCGCCGCTCCATCCACATTGTGGCATCGGCGTACAACGACCCGCTGCCGTTGCGCAATTGCTCCTCGATGAACGTGTCGAAGTCGCAATCGTCGGAATCGAGGTGATGCGGGCGGCCGTCCAGATCGTATGACGCGGCTTGCGTCGCGTACGAAATCGGTGAGTGCTCGAAATCCAGGAATCCGCTCTGATCGCGTGCCGTAGCTGTAGCTTCCATGTTGGCATCCATTTCTTTTTAATGTATCGATGAAGTTCGCCTGCCAGATTGACGCACTCGTCCACTGGTGCGTCCTTGGGCCGAACCTACAGCAATCTGCGTGCCTTGGCACGAGATGGGAAATAGAAGTAAGGAATGCCGGTGCGCACGGGCCGCAGTCTGCTCCGGGAGCAACCAATTTGGCTGCTGATCTGCCAGCGGCGCAGATTTACGCTTAGCCCGTCACGTCCGGTTGGGCGTCGGTCGTGTCTGGTTCAACGTCGGCGGATGTGTGAGGGGCCGCGGCGGAGCCGTCGCGATTCGCTGTGGGCCGGGGCGGCGACGAGTGACTGGCCGCCTGGCGGACGCTGACCGATACGAATTGAGTGACCGCCAGGCGGAGGATTTCGAACAGCGCGTTGATCATCACCGTCCGCCAGCCACCGGTGGGTTCCTGGGTTGGCGGCGACTTCCTCGTCGGCTTCGCCGCCGCGGCTTCGACCACATGCTCGTCTGGCGGCCCTTGAGAAGTATCCGTCGCCGCCGGGGTTTCGTCGCGTCGTTTTGACTTCGTCATGACGTGGGCCAGCGTGAAGCCGGCCACGAGCGCGGTGCCAAGCGCCGCCCACGGATAGCGGCGGACCCAGCGACGAACGTCGGCTGCGCGGGCCACGTCGAGCGTCAGGTCGTCGAGCGTCGACTCCAGCGCGAGTCGTGCATCGGAGATCTGGTTGGCCAGATAGTCGTCGCTCGACTTGTCGCTACGAGTTTTGCGAGCGCTCTTTCGCGCGTTGTTCGACGTTGGTTCCATACTCGGCCCGCTCTTCTTCTTTGCGGAGCTCATACTTTTGCACGATGGTTCGCTGGTAGTTGCGCAAGCTGCGGCGCAGGACAAACCAAACGCCGCCGCTCGCGGCAATCAGGATCGCGGCGCTCACCACGAGCTGGCCCAGCCAGATTCGTCCGCCCATTAGTTCGCCGAGGCCGGTCGCGAGGCTGACAACAAGCAGCACGCTGGCGGCCGCGACGATGCTCACCGCGATCAGGCCGACCACGAGCCCAAGAATCGACCACATCACGGCCGCGCAGCCCGTCAATCGCAAGCGATCGATGTTCGCCGCGACGTAATAGCCTGCGTACTCGCGCAATTCGCCCCACCGGGCCACGATCTCGGCCCACACCTCGTCGGGACCGCCGATGCGGGCGCGATCCGACGTCTCCGCGCTTGGGGTCGCGGCCGCGTCATCGTCGGTCGCGTCGGCGACGCCATTGTGCGATGTATGGGGCGCGTTCATGGAAAGATTCTCGAAAACTCTCTTCTGTAGGATAGCAGGCAGTGTGCCAAGGTGTCGCCCATTCTCAGGCGATTCGGGGAGCCAGCGAGCGGCAGGCATGGCAGTTGCACGATACGCGGGCAGAAAAATCAGCAGGACCGGCCGACGCGGATTCCTTGTGAAACGCGGTCGCCGCGGGACTCGGCCGACATTCATTTGCAGAAGGAGTGCAACCTGCCACGCGGCAGCAAAGAAAAGTACACGGATAAACAGAAGCGTCAGGCCGAGCACATCGAAGAAGGCTACAGGGAGCGCGGCGTGTCGGAGGACGAGGCGGAACGACGGGCGTGGGCGACGGTCAATGAGATGACCGGCGGCGGCAAGAAACCGAGCGGCTCCGGTCGGGGCAAGATGGTGACCAAGGCGCGGGCGAAGAGGGGCGCAAAACGGCGAAAGGGATGATGCAGTCGGGGAGAATACGCTGGCTCATTGCGGTTTTGAGGCAACAATTCGGCCGCGCGACGTCCAGGTTGGCCGCGGAATGACCAGGTCACAAGACCGAAGATTGCCGGCGTTTGGTCTCGATATCGGTGATTTTTGCGACAGCTTGTCCGGCACGGAAGATGCATTAAGTCTGATTCACATCGCTAAGGATGACATTGACGCAACATACACGTTCGAAGGAACGCTTAAGGAGCTGATACGATGGCTGTCACACGTCGCAGATCGTCAACGAACGCACGGTTCCGCAACGGCGCGCATGAACGCGTCGACGCGGTGGCCGACTCGATCGACTCGCTACGGACCAAGGCAACGGACTACGTCGACCAGAGCCGGGAAAGGGTGACCGAGTTGGCGCATACGTTTGAAGACGCGATTCATGAGCGGCCACTGACGTCGATTCTTGTCGCCGCGGCCGTGGGGTTTGTGCTGGGCTGTTTCATGTCGCGCCGATAGTCGGCCGCACGCGATACAGAGGCCATAATTTGTCGTGGGGCCGGAACGGAGCGAGGCGACGGACATGGATCAGGCACATCTGGATAACCGATTGTCCGAATCATGCTCAGGCGGAGGCGACCCACTCGCCGACTCCTGGCAGCAGCATGAGCATCTATCCGCGCAGTTGGAGCTGGATGCGCTGCGGCTGCTGGCCGACGCGGGCACGCCCGAGTTGGCCAAGTTTGCCATCGACTCGGTCGAACAGCAGCAACACGATCAGTTGCGGGCCGAGTTTGCCCAAGCGCTGGGATTCGCGTCCTACACCGACTTGCTGGCTGCTTCGGCGGGCGTCGCCACGAGCGACAACAAGCTGTGGTTTGTGACGCTGCTCGCCGACGGGCAGTGGGTCGGCTGGAACTACGTTGAGATTCGGGTAGATGTGAAACACGCAACGCGGGAGGCTGCAATCGCCCACGTTGAACGAGCGGCGATGGCCAGCGCACAGAACTGAACGCGTTTCGCAATGAAGGGGGCGGCCCCTGGGATCGGCGCCGTGCCGGCCTGACCGCATTGCCGCAGCCGGGGATGCTCTCCTTCCGGCGGGCTGGGTTAGGTGTCGGTCGTTCTGCTCGTTCTGGTGCTGTTGGGAAAACTATAGTACGAACTGTCCCATGCTGCCAAACTCCATTCGCATTGCTCCGGACGGCGATATTGCCACTGCTCGGAGCGGCGCCAGAGTGTCGGGCAACTCGAACTGTCCCCGCCACGCTAGCCGAGACGCGAAGGAGCATACGATTGCACATGACGTTGCTAGTGGAGTACGACGCTGCTGGTTGGGGAAAATGAAAGGATGTTGCAAAACGTGCCGTGACTCGATCGATAGCAGTTTTCTGTTATTCGCGTAAAGGCACTTGGCCGACAACAGTGCGGTTGATAACAATAGAGGGTGTCTGCCCCATTCGGCAGCCCCCTCTTCTCGCCCGGGAACAATTCATTCGGAGTAACCATGTCCAATCTCTTGGTCATCGATGACGACCGGTCCGTGCACTGCATGGTCTCCGAGGCGTTCAACGAGTCGCCGGTCGAGGTGTGGGCGGCGCGGAACGTGGAAGAAGGCCTGGCGATGGTCAAGCAGGGGCCGGACCTGGTGCTCTTGGACATCGTCATGCCGGAAGTGTCGGGCCTCGAAGCGGCGCGGCAGATCCACGCGCTCGATCCCAAGCTGCCGATGATTTTCATCACCGGCCGCGGCACCAGCGACACGGCGATCGAGGCCATGAAGCTCGGCGCGTACGACTACCTGCTCAAGCCGCTGGATTTGCCGAAGTTGCGCGAGTTGGTGGGCCGCGCGCTGGAAATCCGCCGGCTGATGAACGTGCCGGTGCAACTGCCGCGCGAAGAACATATCGCCCCCGTCGGCGATCAATTGGTTGGCCGCAGCCCCTTGATGCAGGACGTGTACAAGTCGATCGGCCGCGTGGCGCCGCAGAACGTCACCGTGCTGATCCACGGCGAGAGCGGCACCGGCAAGGAGCTGGTGGCCCGGGCCATTTATCATCACAGCGATCGGGCCGAAGGCCGCTTCCTGGCGGTCAACTGCGCGGCGATTCCGGAAGCGTTGTTGGAAAGCGAATTGTTCGGCCACGAGAAGGGCTCGTTCACCAGCGCCGATCAGCGGCGGATCGGCAAGTTCGAGCAGTGCAGCGGCGGCACGATTTTTCTGGACGAAGTGGGCGACATGTCGCCGCTCGTGCAGAGCAAGGTGCTGCGCGTGCTGCAGGAGCAGAAGTTCGAGCGCGTGGGCGGCGCGCAGACGATTC
Organism: Lacipirellulaceae bacterium; assembly: GCA_044868555.1. GTDB lineage: Bacteria > Planctomycetota > Planctomycetia > Pirellulales > Lacipirellulaceae > JABDGM01. The sequence continues at coordinate 58,906 of JBIOWO010000175.1, forward strand.
AGACCGATGTGCGGATTATCACCGCCACAAACCGCGACCTGAAGAAAATGGTCGCCGACGGCGACTTCCGCGAGGATTTGTACTACCGGCTCAACGGCTTCACAATCGAGGTTCCGCCGCTCCGCGACCGGGGCGACGACGTGCTGCTCTTGTTGCAGCATTGCCTGGAGCGGTTCAATCGCGAGCTGGGCAAGGACGTACACGGCATCGCGCCGGAAGCGCTCGATTTGCTGCTCCGTTACTCCTGGCCGGGCAACGTTCGCGAGCTGGAGGCGGTCGTGCGGCAATCGCTGCTGCAAACCACCGGCAGCGTGATTCTGCCCGAGTTCCTGCCCGATTTTGTCCGCAACGAGGAAACCGAACGTTCGCTTGGCGAGTCGCCCGACCATTTGGCGAGCGACCTGAAGGGCTGGGTGGAAAACCGCCTCCGCAATCAATCGCGCGACGTGTACCGCGAGATCATTCAATTGACCGAACGGTATCTACTGACGATGGTGCTGCGCGCCACGGCCGGGAATCAATCGCAAGCGGCGAAGCTGCTGGGCATTACCCGGGGCAGCCTGCGGAGCAAAATCCGCGGTTTGGGGATCAGCCTGGGGGCCAGCATCACGGTCGACGGTTCGCCGGATGCGGAGGTCGCGGAAACGGACGAAGATCAGCCCGTGGAATCGTCGATATAGTCGGCCAGGGCCACGTCCAGCCGCCGGAGCTGCTGCTCCAGCTCGGGGATGCATTCAATCGCCGACCCCAGATCGCGGGCTTGCGAAAACTCCTCCACGCGCAGCGCCGCGCGGGCTGCCGACAGGGCTTCGAAATTGGCGGCCAGGCTTTTCAGCGTGTGCGCGGCCCGCTCGACTCGCACGACGTCGCCGTGCACGGCCGCGTGCCGTAATTGCTCAAGCAGTTGCGGCGCATCGTCAAAATAGAAGTGGACCAGCTTCGCAAACAGCTCGCGGTTGCCGCCCAGACGGACGAGCGCAACATCCACATCGAAGACGGCGTTTGCATCGGTGGGTGGGCCTGATGCGCGAGCACTTGGCGTCGATTTTTCGCTCATGGATCTAACAGTTCTTCGAGCGGCGAAAACGTCCCGGGGGCCGGAATGCCGCGCTGGTTCATCAAGGTGGGACTCTTTTGGCAACGAATCCAACTTGCCCCCACACGTTCAATTATCGCCACCATCGGCGCAAGTTGGTAGTTATTGGCAGGCAGGCCGGGAACCCGCGCCCCCCTCCGTGGTGGGCACGGGCTTCGTCAACCGGTGTTTTGGACATCGGAATTGGGTTCGCGGGGCCGCTCCGGATTCGGCCAGTTTGAGCGGGGTGGCTGCCGCGAATCCATTTGGAAATCAATTTGCGTGGGATCAACAACGAGGCAGCATGTCACGTGCCAAACTCGATGGTCGCAAATGGATCAGTCGCCGCGCAATGCAGTCCGGCGACATTTCTCGAATTGGCGGGCGGGCGCGGACCGGTCGTGGCCGATTTGTCGCCAGGGTGGCCCATGCGTGAACAAGTGCCGTGGCGCTTAACGCGGCGCAAGTGCTAAAGCAGGGCATCGATATCGTCCCACTTGGCATACGAAATGCACGATTCTTCGTCGTGATTGGGAACAGAGCACGGGTTCGATTCTGGAGTCGACATCATGATCCGCCAAGAAGTCAGGATCGAGTTTATCGGGGGTCCATTCGACGGCCACACACAAGCGGTGTACGCGCTGCCGCCGAGCTACCGCAGCACGCTGGCGCTGCCGGTGAATGAAAACGTGTTTCGCATGCTCGAAGGAGAGGAAACCGGACCGGCGTGCCTGTCTCCCACGGTCGCGCTCTACGAGCTGTACGACCAGCAAGTGGACGGCGAACGACAGTACCGTTATGTCGGCACGCGGCCGGCCGCCGAGTTTGGCTTGCAGGGGTGGAAGGTGTGAGCCGAGTGTGGCGGGTGCCTGGGGTCGAGGCTCCGCCGAGCCCCCAG
>JBIOWO010000176.1:0-2064 GCA_044868555.1 Lacipirellulaceae bacterium
ATGGCGGTCTCGTTGGCGACGATCACGCGATAGGGCTGCAGCCGGGCGGTGGCCCCCAGGCCCGAGGGCGCCATCAGGATGCGGAGCTTCTGGCCTTCCTTCAGGCCGCCGTCACGGCCGCGGGCGCCAAGCGTCAGGGCAATCGACCTGGCTTCGTCCGGCGTTGCGCCCTGATCGCGCAGGATCGAGGCGACGCTATCACCCTTCTTGACGACGTGAACGCGCTCGCCGGACGGGTGGCCGCCGGTGATCTGGTCCTTGGTCTTCGGCAGCAGCGTGACGTTTTCCGGCACCACTCGCGTTTCAAAGCCGGCATAGGGATCTGAAACGTTACCCTCGGTCGCATAGGCCAGCTTGAGATCGGACTGGGCGCCGCTGGCATCGGCCGCGGCGTTGGCCAGCGCCGTGTAGCGGACCCCGCCGCCCGAGCCGCGCCAGCTCGCGGCATCCCGCACCCGCATCAAAACTTCGTCGAGTGCGACCACGGCGGCGAGTTTCGCCTTCGGCAGCACGGTTGCGAGATCCTTGGTAACGAAGGAAACCTCGGCGTCCGGTTCGATCGCCTCGGGATTGTTCGGATCTTCGGAAGCGGCCTGTGTCGTGGTGCCGACGTCGGTCAGCAGGCGCTGGGCGTTGAACGGCGGAATCTTGGAGCTGAGATCGCTTGTCGTCATCGACAGATTGCCGGAAATCCGGATGAACGGCCGCACCCGCATCACGTCTCGGTTCCCGACGCGGGTGACGGTGGATACCCGCACCACGTTGCGCGAGGCGCTGGATTCGCCGGGCGGGGGCAGGCGGTCGCTCTTGTGCAGGCTGGCACTGCGGTCATTGGCGCCGAACGCGCCGCGTAGCGCGCCCTCGACACGCTCCGGCACCTTGGCGAAGGTCATTTCGCCGTCGAGCGAAGCAAAAACGGCGCCGCCGATGAGGGCCGCGCCGCACAGACCGGTCAGAATGGTGCCGCTAAACCACTGGACGGATACACGGCGGCGATCGATCACCGCGGCCTCGGAGCCATCGACGGAAAGTGGCGGCTCGTGACCGAGATCGATGATCCCGGTCTCGCGTCCGTAGCCGCTCCCGCGTGACGCCCTCTGGCTCAACCCTGTGTCCCCCCAAATTCCATCAACATCCAACAAGACCTTCGTGCGATCCAGACCGGACGTTTCCGCCCTTTTTGAGGGCGCGATTCCGGAGCATGGCGTACCGCACGCATGGAGATTCGGGAATCAGAGGCCAGAAAAAGATCGGCCGAGGTCTCGAACGTCAATGGCGTGCAGGTCTCTCGAAGTTTGTCGGCCGCATGAGAAAGGCGACGGGTTCATCGAAATCGCCTTGTCCCGGGTAGATGAGCACCGGCAGCCCCCACTGGCATCCGATGATTCAATGCTTACCTTATAGTCAGAACGTCGCAGGATTGTGGCTCAAGTACGGCCAAAGGCCCCAAACATAGGGACTTCTTGGCGTCGCAAAATTCTTCGACGCGATGCGACAATTTGTTGACGATGGCCGTTGACAACCCCGATCGGGGGGGCCTATAACCCGACCACTGAGCGCGGCGATGCATTGGCCACGAGGCCAAGGCATCTGTTCGTGCCCCTGAAGCTCCTCATTACGATGAGTGAATCAACAGCCGGTAGCAATCGGTTGTTATTTGCCGTCGGATGGGTTCTTCCGGAACCTTCCAGAGGTGGAAGGGTGGGGTCCCAGCGATCCCGGGCTGTTTGACAAGTGAAGATGAAGAAAGAGAAACGTGGACGGCGGAGTCCTTGCGTAGTCTCGAATACTTGAAAACTTCGGTTTTCATCTTTCGAGGCTGGACGAAAGACTTCGGCGGTACACGTTTACATAGGTTACACCATCGTCGTCAGCGATGTGAATCGCAGGCGATAAATATGGTGGGACCTCGTCAAACGTTGTGATCAGCCGGTTTGAAGTTTCAAGTCCAACTTGAGAGTTTGATCCTGGCTCAGAGCGAACGCTGGCGGCAGGCTTAACACATGCAAGTCGAGCGGGCGTAGCAATACGTCAGCGGCAGACGGGTGAGTAACGCGTGGGAAC
>JBIOWO010000177.1:0-9439 GCA_044868555.1 Lacipirellulaceae bacterium
GGCTTAATCGCTACCGCCGCATCCTTGTGCGGTGGGAAAAGAAAGCCGTCAATTATGAAGCTCTGTTGCATCTTGTGTTCGCCCACATCCTATGGCGCAATTCCTAAGGTTATGGGATAGGTTCTTAATATCTCAAAGGCCGGGCACGCGGACGTCCTTCCTCGGTGAATGGCCCAACTATGTGCCGAGGGGCGGCATTGCACAAGATCAATCGGACGATTTGACGCAGTTCGCACCGCAGTTCCTGTGGCCCTGATCGAGAAGCGTGCGTAGAATTCTCCGCCGCGCTCCCCGGAACGGCGCAGCGACTGGAATGTTGAGAAGGGGTTTCTATGAACCGGCGCTGGCTGCTTTACCTCTGGACATTCAGCGTTGGCTTTCCGAACGCGACTCTCGCCGCGCTGATTGTCGATCCGGCCAGGCCGATCACGCACCGGGTGACGGTCCAGATCATCGAAACCGCGCTCGACAACGGCACCTCGCCGGCCACGATCTTCGGCGACGCGACGCAGCGGGCCAGCATCGAGGCGGGGATCGACTCGATCTGGGCCCAGGCCGGCATCGATATCGCGTTCGTCTCCAGCATCATCCGTTACAATAACACGTTCGCGTATCAGGGTAGCGGCGGCTCGCGACCCACCGGCGACTTGGATCGAATTATTTCCGCCGCCACCTCGGCGGGAAAGGTAAACACGACGGCTTCGGTCATCAACATGTTTTTCGTCAACGTGGTGCCCGGCTTTTCATTCACCAGCGAGAGCACGGCCAACGGCATCGCGGGACTTGGCTACGACGGCATCGCCGCGTTCGTCGGCGATAGTCTGCTTACGTTTCAGAATGGCCGCGACGTGGTCGCCGGCGTCATCGCCCACGAGATCGGTCACAATCTGGGGCTTAGTCACACGGCCAGCGGCGGCGCCAACCTGATGAGCCCGAACGGCACGACCGAGCAGCTTACCGCGGCTCAGATCAACTCCGTATTCCAGACCAGCAGCTTTCCACAACTTTTGCCCGCGAATCTTCCCGGCGACTACAATCACGACGGCGCCGTCGACGCCGCGGATTACGCCGTGTGGCGCAACACCGTTGGTTCCACTGCAAATCTGGCTGCCGACGGCAACGGCAACGGCGTGATTGACAACGGGGACTACACGTATTGGCGGGCCCGATTTGGCGCGACGAGCGGCGCCGGCCAGGTACTGCTTTCTTCTACTCCCGAACCGGCCACTTGGATGTATTCAGTCGTCGTGACGGCTCTGTGGTTGGGCTTTGCGAGGAAACGAGTTCGAGCGACGTAGATAGTGGGTGGCTGGGGCGACGCCCCAGGTACGGGCCGCGATCTGGGGCGTTGCCCCAGCCACCCATTGATACATCGCGTCACGCGATCGCTCGGTCGACGTACGGCGCGACGCGATCGGCGGCGAGCGCCGCCCACAACGCCGTGATGGCTCCCGCGTACACATCCATCGTGTAGTGCGCGCGGAGCACAATCACCGTTGCGATTTCCAATGCCGCGATGGCGATGCCCAGGGTCAGCATCCCGCGGCGGGGAATGCGGGCAATTTGCGTTGCGCCGAACACCGCGATCGCCGTGTGGCCGGAAAAGAAGAAGTCGTTGGCGACGTGATACGTCACCAGCAGCGACGGAAAGCCCGGATACCGCCAGATCATGCCTTCGGGCGTCGGCAACACACAGATTGCCTGCATCAATTGCCGCATGGCGAACAGAATCAAGAGCCCGATGAACGGCCGCATCGTGGGGCCGCACACGGCGCACAGGATCAGCCCGATTCCCAGCACGTCGATCACAGCCGAACTGAAGATCAACAGGCCATTCGCCCAGTCGGGATGAGCGTGCAGGAATTCGTTGATCGGCAGCGTGAGGGTGAACAGCCCGTCGGTGCGGGAGATCAGCACACCGCCAACGTCGTCGCCCGGCGAAAGCGAGCGCGAGCCGAGCAGCGACTGCGTGAAGAACCACAGCCCCAGGCCCACGGCCACGATCAGCGAGCGGATTATCCATCCGGGGAGAAGCTTCCGCTCCCGCCGCTGCGAACCACCAATGTCACTGGTCATTCGAAATTGCCTTTCGTGTCGAGTGGCTGGGGTCGAGGTTCGGCCGAGCCCCCAGAATTTCGCAACTGAGGGCTCGCCTCAAGCTCGACCCCAGCCACCCATCCTTGAGCGCCTCACACAGTTTCCAGCGACTCCTGGCGGACACGCTCCAGCCTCACGCGGTTGACCCGGCGGCGCGTAGCCTCCAATACCGTCAAGCGCACCGCGTCCTGCCACACGATCGACTCACCCGCCGCCGGCACGCGGCCGAACTCGGCAAACACAAACCCGCCGATCGTGTCGAAGTCTTCGCTTTCCGGCAGGTCGAAACCCATGACGGCGTTGATCTTGTCGACGTGCGCTCGGCCGACTGCTTCGCACGTGTCGTCGTCGATTCTGACGATCTGCTCCTCCGCCTCTGGATCGTATTCGTCGGCAATCTCGCCGACAATCTCTTCCAGCACATCCTCGATCGTCACCAAACCGGCCACGCCGCCGAATTCGTCGAGCGCGATGGCAATGTGCGTGCGGCTGCGTTGGAATAGCTCCAGCACAGCCGTGACGGACCTGGTTTCCGGGACGAAGAGAGGCTTGCGCAATAAATTGCGAATTGGCCGCCGCGGCTCGTCCGGGTCCTTGGCCAATTCGGGCAACAGGTCCTTGCTGTACAAGATGCCGACAATGTCGTCGCGGTTCTTGTCAAAGGCCGGCACGCGGGTGTGCCCGCCGTCGATGATGTCGTTCACCACGTCATCCCACGGCCGATTGACTTGCACCATGTACATCTCGGTGCGCGGCGTCATGACCTGCGAAACCACCGCGTCGCCCAGCTCGATCACACCTTCGATCATTTCGCGGGCATCTTCCTCGATGAGCCCCTCGCGGTGGCCTTCGTTGACGATCGTGCGAATCTCGTCCTCGATGGCGTCATGGTCTGCCTCGGGCACCGGCCGGCCGGCGAGGCGCTGCAGCGTCGTGTCGACGACTCGTGCCGACCATATGAGCGGTTGGCAGACCCGGCCAAGCAATTTCCATAAGGGCCAGGTGTGGACCAAATACCGGGCCGCGGCGATCCGGGCGATTGACCAGGGCAGCCAAACCACGGCGACGGAAAGGGTCAGGCCGAAAGTGACGATCGTCACCGTAAGCAACCAGCCGGATGCCGGGCTCGACCTGAATTCCAACTCCTCCCAGCACCACAGCGTGCCGCAGGCCACGGCCAGGGCAAACAGGAACGTCGCGATCATTTCCACGCCGAGCGAGACGCGTTCGTGGTTGCGTAGAATATCGGCGAACCGCTCGGGCTGTTGGCGGCGCTGGCAGAGCTCCTCCAGCTCGTGTCGCGAGAAATCGCGCAGCGCGCGAACCGCCGTAGCCGCGAGGCAACCGACCAGCGCGGCGGCAACCGCAAACCAGAGCAGCAGTTCGGCGCTCACGACGCTGCCTGTCCTTCCTCCCTGTCAGTGCTGGTAACCGATCCGGCGGCTCCATCAATGGACTGCGCACGCTGAGGCTGGTCAATGCCGAATTCGCGCAGGTACCTGTCTTCGGCGGCCCGCATCGCCTGCGTGCCTGCAGGTGTTTTGTCGCAATAACCGATCAGGTGGAGCGTGCCGTGGATCACGTACAGGAGCTGCTCGGCCGCGGCCGGCCAGCCGATTTCCGCGGCCTCGGCGGCGGCCGTATCGGCGCTGAGAATTATTTCGCCTTCAAGGTGGCCGTCGCGCTCGTCGAGTGCGAAGCTCAGCACATCAGTGGGCCAGTCGTGGCTCAGGTAGCGCCGATTGAGCTCGCGAATCGTCGGATCATCGACCACGGCCAGACTGATCGCCGCCGATGTGAAATCGGAGTCCCGCAGCACTTGCCGCGCCGCATCTGCAAGTTGTTGTTCGTTCACGACATGCACGGACTGCTGGTTCGCGAGCGAGACGGCGAAGAGTTCGGACGGGGGCTGTGCGGTGGATTGATCGTTTGGCATGTAAGAGTTTGAGTACAGAGTACTGAGGACGAAGTACGAAGAATTCTGCTTGCCACCTACTCACCTACTCACATTCCGCTACGCCGTTTCCTGGTCCGGGTACTTGACGCGGCCGTGGTAGACGGCGGTCAGCGATTTTACCAGACTGTCGCCGATCCTGTGCACTTCTTCCAGCGTCAGATCGCATTCGTCGAACTGGCCGTCGAGCAACCGCTTGCGGCTGATGTCCTCGACCAGGCTCTCGATTCGCGCCGGCGTGGGCTCGACCAGCACGCGACTGGCGCTTTCGACCGCGTCGGCCAGCATGAGGATGCCGGCTTCCTTCGTCTGCGGCTTGGGGCCCGGATAGCGGAACGAGCTCTCGTCGACGTCGGCTCCGTTCGGGTCCGTCTTCTTGCTTTCGCTCGCCTGACGATAAAAATACTCCACCAGTGTCGTGCCGTGGTGCTGCTGGATAAAGTCGATGATCGGCTCGGGGATTTTGTTTTGCCGTGCCAGGTCCGCCCCGTCCTTCACGTGCGCGATAATCACCAGCGTGCTCATCGCCGGCACCAGCGAGCGGTGCCGATTGTCGCCCTGGCCCTGGTTCTCGGCGAAGTAGCCCGGTTTGAGCATCTTGCCGATGTCGTGGAAGTAGGCCCCGACGCGCACCAAGAGTCCCCGCGCCCCGATCGCCTCGGCGGCCGACTCGGCCAGCGAAGCGACCGTTATCGAATGGTTGTACGTGCCCGGCGCGCGGCGAATGAGCTCCTGCAGCAGCGGATGGGCCGGGTCGCCCAACTCGATCAGGCTCAAATCGGTCTGCACGTGAAACAAGCGCTCGACGATGGGCAGGAGGCACGTCATCAGCGAGCCGGCGATGACCGCCCACAGGCCCCACAACAACGCGTTCCAGAATGTCACGTCCAGCGGATCGCCTTCCAGCGTTCCGACGCCCAACGTGGTCAACATGGCCACGCCGGCGGCGACGGATCCCACGGTCAGTAATTTGATGCGGCTGCGGACGCGGCCCAACAGCAAGATGGCCCCAGCCGTGGTAGCCATTAACACAACTGCATCCGCCAGGCCGTGCCCCAGCGCGACGACGCTCACCAGCGTGACCGCCGCCGACAGCAACAGCGCCAGCTCCTGCTGGTAGGCGATGGCGATCGTCATGCCGAAGAGCATCAGCGGAATCAATTCGGCCCGCCAGTCGTAGGTGACGATCATGAGCGTCACCGTGACTACGACGAGCGCCAGCAGCGTCGCCAATTGGCTCAGTTCATTGATGATCCGCGGTTCCCGCAGCCAGATATAAAATCCGCACAGCACGTACAGCGCGACGTACAAGCCCAACACGGCCAGCGAGCGTGCCAGTTTCGACGAAAGCGGCCGCACTTCGAGCTCTTTCTGATGTTCGAGTCGCAACAGGGAGAGCGCAGCGTCGTCGATTTTGGCCGGACCGCCCTTGTCATTCTTGGCCGGCGCCAAGACGCGGCCGATCGGGTACCCTTCCATTTGCGTTGCGACGGCCTTGGCGTCCGCGTCCTGCTGCGCCTGCGTGGCCTCGACATTGAGCTTGAGCGTGACGGGCAACTTGGGCTTCAACCAGGCAAACGCCCGCTCGGCCACCTCGCGCGTGGGCATCTTTTCCTGGAGCGACTTCTGCAACGCGGACAGGACGCTTTCGGTCATCACTTCGTTGACCGGCACCCGCTGCTCAAACCCCTGGGTGGAGGCGGAGTGTACTTCGATCGTTTCCTTATTGGCGTTGTGCTCCTCCGGCAACTTGTCGATGACGCCCTTCTGGACGAGCGGGACCATCGATTCGTTGAGCGCCGACTTGAACTTATCGAACGCGCCTTCGGCGGCCAGATCGCGGCGGAACGCTTCGAACTGTTGTCGCCGTTGCTCTTCGGTCGGCTCGGGCGTGCCGGCGGCCAGCGGCAGGCGAAACTGGTCCCACAGCTTGCTGACCTCGTCGAACTCCTTGGCCGCCATCAGTTGGCTGACGTCGTTTTCGAGCTCCGCGCGGCGCTGTTCCAACAGGGCCCCGTTTTGATCGTAGACGGCAATCGCCAGGCTGCGCGCCAGGTCGCGGGCCTTCGTCGTGGCAGCGGGGTCTTCTTTCTCGAATTGTGTGCGGGCCACGATGTCGCGCCCCGGCACGTCGCCCGCATGATACCGCAGCGGCGGCGCCCAGCCCTTGGTAACGACCCACAGCAGGCTGGCGGCAATGGCGCACAGCAACAGTCGCACCAACACGCGACCGCTGCGCACCTGATCCCAGAGATTTCCCCACATGCCGGGCGGCAATTCGAGCGAGGTGACGCGGTCGATGCGTCGCTTCTTCCTGCTGCCCGTGGACATGGTCTTGGCGAGATGAAACGAAAAAAGCTGAGAGCAAGGAGCAAGGAGCAGGGAGTCCTAATTTCTTACTCCCTGCACCCAGCTCCGTGCTCCACGCTCGTCCTAGCGTTTCTTCTTTGAGCCCTCCTCGTAGGCGCGCACGATTTCCTGGACCAGCCGGTGCCGCACGATGTCTTCTTTGCCCAGCACAATGTTGGCGTAACCCTCGATGTGCCGGAGTCGGCCGATCGCGTCGATCAAGCCGCTTTTCGTGTGCGACGGCAAGTCGACCTGCGACGTGTCGCCTGAAACTACCACCTTCGATTGCAGCCCCATCCGCGTCAGAAACATCTTCATCTGGGGCACGGTCGTGTTTTGTGCTTCGTCCATGATGATGAAGGCGTTGTTGAGGGTCCGCCCGCGCATGTACGCCAGCGGCACCACTTCGATCACGTCATCCACCATGTACCGCTTCACCTGCTCGTAATCCATCATCTCGCGGAGGGCGTCCAGGAGCGGCCGCAGGTAGGGGTTGATCTTCGCCTGCATGTCGCCCGGCAGGAAGCCCAGGTTTTCCCCCGCCTCGACCGCCGGCCGCACCAGCACGATCTTGCCGATCTGCTTCTGCTTGAGCGCCTCGACGGCGGCGGCCACGGCGAGATAGGTCTTGCCCGTGCCGGCCGGTCCGCTGCAAAAGACCAGATCGTTTTCGCGGATTGCCTGGACGTATACGGCCTGCCCTGGCGTCCGCGGGCGAATGACTCGACCCGCCTGCTTCAGGTCGACGCCCGGAGTCCGGCCATTGGCCGGTCCGCCGGTCACCTGCTTGATGATCTGCGACACCTGCTCGGGCGCCACGACGCCGTCGCGGACGACGGTCGTCTTGATCTGCTCGATGATTTCCGTGGCCTGGAGGACGGCCTGCTCATCGCCGCTGACGTGAATCTTTCCGTTGCGGGCGGAAATCCGGGCCGGCACGGAGTCGCGAATGCGGCGGAGGTGTTGGTCGCTGGTGCCCAACAGCAGGACCAGTTCTTCGGCATCGCCGACCGGAATCGTGGCTTCGATCATCAACACTCGCGGCGGCACACTGGCCGCCGCTGGGGAGAAAGGGGCAAAATGCTATTCCAACTATACTCAATTGCCGCGGATCGGTACTAGCACAGGCGGCAGGTTGCGTCGCAAATGCTTGCCGGCAAATGAATTGCAGCTTCTTTGACGATTATAGGGGGCCGGATGCCCGGCGGCCAGCCGCTCGCGGCCCAGCGTTCCCGCTGGCTACGGCCCTGAAAATACCAGTACCCAAAACAAATAAGCGACCGGCGCAGCCCCCAGCAGCGAGTCGAGCAAGTCGAGCACGCCGCCGAAGCCGGGCAACCAGGTGCTGGAGTCCTTCACGCCGGCGTCGCGCTTGAGCAGCGACTCGGCCAAGTCGCCCACGATGCCGAACGCGGCAATCGCCAGCGGATAGAGTAGAAGGGCGACGCTGATGCGGAAGTTCGCTCCCACGCCGATCGTCCGGGCCAGCCACATCGTGATGAAGCCGCCGAGAATCGCGAACAGCATCCCGCCGAGCACGCCTTCCCAAGTCTTGCCCGGGCTGATCTTCGGCGCCAACTTGCGAGCGCCGAACTTCCGCCCTGCGGTGTACTGGCCGATATCGCTGAACTTCACGATCGTGATCATCGACACCAGCGCGAGCATACCCAGCCGCGCGTGGTTTCCCGACGTGCCCGATCCCAGCAGCCGCAGTTGCACCAGGAAGCCCATCAGTCCGCCGACGTACAGCACAGCGAAGCACGACAGCGCTAGATTCGACGTTGCGTTACCCGGTCCATCATACCGCCGCATCTCGCCGATCATGGCCAGCAGCAGACTTGCGATCAGGCCAATCGCCAGCCAACCAAGATTTCCGACTGTGGAACCGCCGCTCCAACTCATCGGCAACCAGACCGGCGCACCGGCGGCAAGCACCGTCACCAACGTGCCGCTGTACACAACCCACGGCAATGGTTGCGGCGACGCCTCTTTCTGCCGCCACATTGCCAGCAATTCGCCCGCGCTAGCGAGGCTCAACACAACGGCGAGCGGCAGCAAGTAAATACCCGGTCGCGAAGCATGGTAGTCAAGCCAGCACAGGCCGATCAACACGGCAACGAACAACGCACCGAGAATGAACCGCCAGCGGAGCATGCACGCCACCCGTGATTGTTGGTCACCTTAACTGAACAGATCTTCGATTCGACGAGCCGCGTGATAAACACGTAGTAAGCGAATGCCGTCCGCAGTTGGCTCGTAGAACAATTGATAGTTACCGACCGTAATGCGGCGCGTTCCGAGTCGCAAGTGGTCAACTGATTCGCCCATGAGCGGAAATCGCAATGCCAATTTGAGAGTATGATCGATCTCGTCCATGAGGCGATCGGCAGCCACCAAATTGTCTTGGGCAATGTAGAGCCAGATCGCCCCGAGATCGTTCCGGGCATCGGATGTCCGCCGGAGTCGCGCCATCGCTCAAGACTGCCGCATTTGTTGAGCGAGCAATTCACGACCCGCGGCTTTGATTTCCTCGACGTCCCATTCGCCCTCGTCTCCTCGCGCCACTTGTTCGGCCGCGTGGGCTAACCCTTGTCGGATGTAATCCTCGTCGAGGGTCGGAATGACACCTTTCTCGATTACGAGATACACCTTATTTGTTTCCTTCACAGGGACTTGCAGAGGCTCGCCACGCTGGTTCTGCAAGGTCTGAAGCTGCTCCGGCGTAAACTCGAATCGGTCGTGTGAACCGGCCAGTTCCATAGTGCTTAGTTTAACACAATTGTTGGAGGTCGCCTGCGAAGAATGCAGGACTCTTAATTCTAGCCGACGTAACATCAGACGTCAAAATCAGTTGACGCGAGAGCTAACGTTGAGACCATCAATTCGAACCCGATACTTGAACGGGGGCGGAAACTTAGAACCTATCCCATAACCTTAGGAATTGCGCCATAGGATGTGGGCGAACACAAGATGCAACAGAGCTTCATAATTGACGGCTTTCTTTTCCCACCGCACAAGGATGCGGCGGTAGCGATTAAG
>JBIOWO010000178.1:0-7544 GCA_044868555.1 Lacipirellulaceae bacterium
GGCTTAATCGCTACCGCCGCATCCTTGTGCGGTGGGAAAAGAAAGCCGTCAATTATGAAGCTCTGTTGCATCTTGTGTTCGCCCACATCCTATGGCGCAATTCCTAAGGTTATGGGATAGGTTCTAAATCAAAAAGCCGCGCCGCCGCGGGGATCTCTCCTCGCGGCGGCCCAGCCTGGTTTGCGATTGGTTTTGATGTTGCTGGTCACTGGTCACTCAAGTGACCAGTCCGGCAATTCTCAAACGCTGCGGAATCGGCCTAGGACACCATGTCCTTGAGCTTCTTCAGCGGACGGACCTTGACGACGTTGCGGGCCGGCTTGGCCTTGAACGTCGTCTGTTCGCCCGTGAAGGGATTGATGCCCTGGCGCTCCTTGGTGGCCGGCTTGTGTTGGACGACGATCTTGCACAATCCGTGGATCGTAAAGACCTTCGACCCGCCGCGTCCGCTGAGCGCCTTCTTGATTTGATCGTTGAGGGCGTCGAACACCGCGGACACGTCGCGTTTGGCCAGTCCAGTCGACTCGGCAATGTTCGAGAAAACTTCGGTCTTTGTGGGCGGCTTGATAGTGGCTTTCGCCATGTTGCTGAATCCTCCAGTCTTGTTTCAGATGACAAAATGGTTCAGGGAAGGGTACAACGGAACTCCGTCCGTGCGTTGTGACCGTGAAGATTAAATCGTGCTGGCACCAAAACACAAGTCGTAAAATACCCGATTTGCCGAGAAAAACGATGGTTTTGCCCCCCGGCCTGGCGGAAACCGCTGTTGGCGGGTGTCCGGCCGGCCACCACGGCGGGCGATGGGTGGCGCTAAGTGAATTTAGGTCGCAGTTCGAGCGGCGGCGGAAGCAATCGGCTTGATCGGCCGGCAAAAAGCTGTAAGATGAAGTATAGCTTCGGGTTACGCAATCGGAACCGGGCCCGGTTTGGCCGGGTCGGCGGAACCGGGGCGGCCGGGATTTCGTCCAGAATATGAGAGTAGCGGGTGGTTGGCCTCCAACGGGAGCCCGGCGGCCGCCCCGAATCGAGGCCCGCCCGGCTGGCCCGCCAGCGGCCGACCTGGTGCCGTATTGCTTCCCGGACCAACCCCCGGCCGAAGGATTGCCATGCCATTGCCGCCTGCCAACGAGCGCCGACGCAACTCGCGGCACCGAATCGCCGTCCGGGCCGGAATCGTGCTGGGTAGTCTCGCGGTCGTCGGTGCGCTGGGATTGATGCTGGCCCAGGCGCAGGTCCAAATCTTCGGCCGCGGGGGTGTCGAGGACAAGGAATTGACGACCGGCGTCTACCTGCCGACCGACCGTTCGCTGTCGCGAGCGATGACCCGCGCGCGAGAGAATCTGGCGGAGAAGGAGTATCACCAGGCGCTGACCTTCCTGCAGGAAGTTCTGACGCGGGACGAGGACACGTTTCTCGAGCGGTCGCTCGACGCTTCGGAACAGCAGGGACTCAAGGCCACAGCGCGGCAGATGATCGGCGAGCTGCCGCCTGAAGGCCGCAAGGCGTATGAGCTGTTGAACGCGGCCACGGCGCGGCGGAGATTGCAGGCGGCGCTGGCGGCCGGCGATCAGGACGGCGTGGCTCTGGTGGTGCGTCGGTATTTCCATACGCCGGCCGGCTACGAGGCGGCGCTGGTGCTCGCGCAGATGGAAGCCGATCACGGTCACCACCTGGCGGCGGCCGAGTTGTACCGGGAACTGATCGACACGCCGCAAGCGGCGGCGCAATTTGAGCCGCAGCTTTCCGCGCTGGCGGCGGCCAATCATCTGGCGGCTGGCCAGCCGGAATTGGCGGCGGCGACGCTGCGTTCGCTCTTCGAGCGGAATCCGGCGGCGACGATCGAGCTCGCCGGGCGCGCGGGCGCCGTGCCACCCGGTCAGGCCGATCCGGCGGCGTGGTTGAGCGATCTGATCGGGAAGCCGGTGCGCGCGACGAGCGACGAACTGAACTGGCTGACGCTGCGCGGCGACCCGGCGCGGAATGCGCGACCGTCGGGCGGTGCGCCGCATCTGCGGGCGCGCTGGGAGGCGCGGGTCGTCAACGATCCGACGGTCGAGGCCTACCTGACGAGCCGCGGCGATCAACTCGCGCAGCGCGGCGGGGTGGCAATTCCCGGCGCGCGGCCGATCGCGGTGGGCGACGTGGTGCTGATGCGGACGCCCTACAACGTCGTGGCGGTCGATTGGCACACAGGCAAGCGGATTTGGGAAACGCGCGAGGAAGACGAGCTAGCCGGCGACGAACTGTCGACCGATGCGGCCGACGGCGGCGAGACCGAGGATTTGGCGGTAATCGGAAACCCGCTGGAACAACGCGTATGGGACGATGCGCTGGTGACGTCGCTGGCCAGCGACGGCGAGCGGGCGTTTGTGATCCGCTCGCCGATGGCCAACCCCCAGGATGAAGCGATGGCGTTTCAAGCTGCGCAGGGAATGTTCGGCGGAGTGACGAGCGCGCAAACGGCAAACGAGTTGGTTGCCTACGACCTGGCCACGCAAGGCAAGCTGCTGTGGGAGCTGGACGGCAACCGCACGACGGGGTCGCTATCCGGCGCATTCTTCTTCGGCGCGCCGCTGGCAATCGACAACACGCTGTACGTGATGGCCGAGATTCGCAGTGGCATATACCTGGTGGCGCTGGAGCCGCGGACGGGTGGAGTTCGGTGGCAGCAGCAACTGGTTGATTTGGAGCAAGGGATCGGGCACGATCCGATGCGGCGCAGGGTGGGTGCGATGCCGTCGTACGCAGGTGGAATTCTCGTTTGCCCGACGTCGGCGGGCGCGGCCGTGGCGATCGACGTGGTGAAGCGCGAGTTTGCCTGGGTGTATCGTTATCCGCGCGATGCTTCATCGCCGGCGGACGTGCGGCAGCTATTTCCGCAGCAGCAGAACCCGGCCATGCGGGCGACCAATCGCTGGCGCGAAAACGTGGCGGTCATCGACGACGGGCGCGTGTTTCTGACGGCGCCGGAATCGGGCGAGTTGTATTGCCTGGAGTTGCGAACCGGCAAGCTGCTGTGGAAGAAGCCCAAGACCGATTCGTTGTTCCTGGCGTGTGTGGATCAAGGCCGCGTGCTGCTGGTGGCCAAGGATTCGGTTCACGCGCTGCGTGTGGAGGACGGCACGGCCGTGTGGACCAACCCGTTGCCTGCCGGAGCGCAGCCGTCCGGCCAGGGGTATGTGAGCGACGGGCGCTATTGCCTGCCGGTGACGACGGGCGGCATTGTCGTAGTGGACATTGCGCGTGGCGAAGTGCTCGCATCGACTGCGGCCGGACAGAATCCGGTACTGGGAAATCTGATTTGCTACCGCGGCAGTGTGGTGTCGCAAACGGCGCTCGTGCTGGACAAGTTTGAGCAGAGCGACGTGCTTCGGCAGCGAGCCGAGGCGGCGCTGGCGAAAAACCCGGACGACGCCACGGCCTTGCGCGAGCTGGCCGAGATGCGGCGCGTCGAGGGCCAGACGGCCGAAGCGGTGCGGCAACTGAAGCGGGCGGTGGAATTGGCGCCGGACGATCCGTTGGCCAAGGAGATGCTGGCCGAGGTGCTTTTGGAAACGCTGGCTACCGATTTTGCCACCTATCGAAGCGACATACCTTTCGTGCGGCGTCTGATTCGCGGCCGCGAACAAGAGGTTGAATTGATGCGGATTGAGGCACTGGGCCTCGACAAGCTGGGCGAGAAGGTGTCGGCCCTGGAGGCCTATCTGCGACTGGTGGATTTCACGGCAGAGGCGCCGGTCGAACTGCGGATCAGCCCCGACGTCACCGTGCGAAGCGATCGCTGGGTGAGCGGGCAATTGGCCAATCTGTGGACCGCGGCGACGCCGGATGAGCGCGCGGCGATCACCGAGCGCGTTGTCGCGCGGCGTCCCGCCGCCGACGGCCAGCCGGCGGCCACGGCGCTGCGTCATTATTTGGCGCATTTCGGCCTGCTGCCGGGTGGTGACGCGGTGCGGTTGCAACTGGCGCGGTGGCTGGTGGAGCGCCGCCACGCGCGCGAGGCGGAGATCGAACTTTTGGCGCTACTCACATCGCCAGAGGCGGGAACGCAGACGGCGGCGACGACGCTCATGGCGGAGCTGCAGGCCAAGGGCGGCTCGCCCGCGGAGGCGGAGACGTGGCCGCGCGGCGTCGTGGATGCGCACGTCAAAATGCTGGCGGAAACGGCCGATGATCGGTCGAATCAACGGGCCCAGCAGGAGCGTCCTGGGCTGCGGCGGTTGAATGTCGAGCAAGATATGTGGCCTGGTATTGGAACGTCGCAGTGGTTTGTTTCGGCCGACTGCACGGAGCTTGTGGGCCGCAATGGGGCGGGCGACGACACCTTTCATCTGACGGTGGGAGAGAACAATTGGGGGCAGCAAAACCGGGATAGCGGCCACGTTCACGCGGCGCGGCTCGGGCACCTGGTGATCGTGTCGCTGGGTGGGCAGATCGTGGCGATTGACTCGCGGGAGAGCGAACGCGGCGCGAGCGGCGAAGTGCTGTGGCAGGCCTATCCGCTGGGTCGGTTTCCGATGGCAACGGCGCGGATGACGCCGAGCCGTGGCGGCCGGCGGACCATTGTATTCGACGCGTGGTCGGGACGGCGCCAGACCTCGGGTGGCGCAGGGCCGGCGGTCGGCTCATTGGGTCCCACGACGCCCGGCGGCATCGTCTTCCAGGAGCAGAACGAGCTGAAGTGCGTCGACCCGCTCAGCGGCGAGACCCTGTGGATGCGGACCGATGTGCCGGCCGGTTGCGAGTTGTTCGGCGACGGGGAGCTGCTGCTGGCGGCCGACGTCGGCGAGCGAAAGGCGCAGGTGTTCCGGATGATCGACGGCCAGCGACTGGACGATCGCCCCTTGCCCACCTTTCCGTGGATGACGATCGCCGGGCGGAACGTGGCCCAGCGCGAAATCCGCGGGAGCGGCAAGGATCGAAAGATGCATCTGCGCGTGACGGACGTCGAGGCCCAGCGCGTGCTGCTGGATGCCGATTTCGACGATCAGGCGCAAATGTCGGTGGTCGAGCCGCAGGGCCTGGCCGTGTACGAGCCGTCGGGCCGGTTTCAACTGATCGACGTGCGGACGGGGCAGGTGCGGATCGACGCGGAGCTGCAGGCGGTGGCCGAACTGCAGAATATCCGCACGCTCGTGTCCGGAAGCCAATTGTTTCTGATGGTCAGCGCCAAGTCGCTGTCGAAGGAAAACCAACAGATCGCTCAATCCGATTATCCATTGATTAATGGTTTGGTGTACGCGTTCGACATGGAGTCAGGCGCGCCGTTGTGGCCTGGACCGGCGGTGGTACGCAACCGCGGGATTGTATTGGCGCAACCGACCGACATCCCATTGCTGGTGTTTGTGGACCGCAAGTTGAATCGGAAAGCCATGGCCGGGGGCACGCCGCAAATTCGGATTTTGTGCGTCGACAAGAACACGGGCCGAACCGTTTATCGCAACGACGAGCTGCGCCTGTCGACGGTGAGCCGATTGCGGATTCGGGCCGAGCGGCAGGCGACTCCGGCCGTGGTAGTGGAAATGAACGGCGCTGAGGTATATTTGACGGTCAGCGACCGGCCACGGCCGCCGCAGCCGCCCGCGAATGACGATTTGGAAATGCCGCGGACGGGCGCGGAGCGCGGCTTGATGGAAGTCGGCCGGCGGATGGTGGGGGCCGTGCAGGATGCGCTGGAGAACCAGCCGGACGGCGATCGCGCGCGGCGCGGGGCAGAGGGGCAGAACGATCCGAAGAAGGATCCGCCGGTCGCGGAACCTATGGATGATGATTGATGGGTGGCTGGGGTCGAGGCTCCGCCGAGCCCCCAGACCGAATCGAATCTGGGGGCTCGCTGACGCTCGACCCCAGGCACCCTACCACAGTTATGAACCGACGATTCAAATTCTTGATAAATAGCTTGATGGCGGCGGCCGCGCTTGTGCCGGCTGCGCCGGTCACGGCGTCGATTGAGAACCCGCGCGTGAGGAAAGTGGTCGGCGAGGGGCTCGATTGGCTGGCCTACCATCAGCACAAACTGGGCCACTGGAACGCGCAGGGCCGATATCCGACGGCGATGACGGCCCTGGCCGGGCTGGCGTTTCTGTCGGAGGGATCGACGGCGACGACGGGCAAGTATGCGGAGAACGTCCGCCGGGCGGTCGACTATATTGTCCGCCAGAGCCGGCCGAACGGCTTGATCGGCGACCCGCTGCGGGACGATCGCTACACGTACGGGCACGGGTTCTCGATGCTGTTTCTGTCGCAGGTGCTGGGCGATGAGGAGGACGAGGATCGCCGGGCGGAATTGGTCGACGTGCTGACGCGGGCGGTGAAGTTTACGGGCCAGGCTCAGACGCAGGCCGGCGGGTGGGGCTACGTGAGCGCGAAGGACGGCGGCGGGTTCGACGAAGGCTCGACCACGATCACGCAGGTGCAGGGCCTGCGCAGTTGTCGCAACGCGGGCATCCCCGTGCCGAAGGAGGTCGTCGATAAGGCGGTGCAGTACATCAAGGATTGCACGCTGCCGGACGGGGGCGTGCAGTATAGCTCGAAGGGAGGCGGCGGCCGGCCGGCGATCACCGCGGCCGCGATCGCGTGCCTGTTCAATGCCGGGCAGTACGACGACGATTACGTGCCGCGGATGCTCAAGTACTGCGAGCAGAACCTGGGCTCCGACACGCGGAGCAGCTACGGGCATTGGCACTACGCCCATTTTTATTACGCGCAGGTGCAGTATCGCGAAGGGGGCGAGCGATGGGACACGTATCGCAACGAAATTGAGGCCAAATTGCTGCGCGAGGCACAGGAAGTCAAGCTGGGCGACCGGACCGGAGTACAATGGACTCAGGGATATATTGGGCCGGTTTATACGACGGCTTTGAACCTGGTGATCTTGCAGCTGGATAATGCGTGCCTGCCGATATTCCAGCGGTGAGGGGAATTTCGAGCTAAACCGCAAGCGGTTTTCCGGCGTCGATCGCAGTTTCGGCATTTCACGAATCCCTTCCTATCCTTTCATTCCTCGCACGGAACAATAATTTGATGACTGAACCACATGATCCACAGCACAACGGCTCGGTCGCCCGACTGGGAGTGGCATTTCAGCAGATTCGAGAGCAGCTTGGCCGGGTGATCGTCGGCCAGCAGGATGTGATCGAGCAGATGCTGATCGCGCTGTTCAGCCGCGGGCACTGTTTGCTCGAGGGCGTGCCGGGACTGGCGAAGACGCTGCTGGTGAGCACGCTGGCGCGGTCGCTGAACCTGACGTTCAGCCGCATTCAGTTCACTCCCGACCTGATGCCGGCCGACATCACGGGCACGGACATCATCGAGGAGAACCGCGCGACCGGTCAGCGGGAGATGCGATTTCTGGCGGGGCCGATTTTTTCGCACGTGATCCTGGCGGACGAGATCAACCGCACGCCGCCGAAAACGCAAGCGGCCCTGTTGGAGGCGATGCAGGAGCGTCAGGTGACGGTGGGCCGCATCCGGCACCAGATGAGTAATCCGTTTTTGGTGCTGGCGACGCAAAATCCGATCGAGCAGGAAGGCACGTATCCGCT
>JBIOWO010000179.1:0-8324 GCA_044868555.1 Lacipirellulaceae bacterium
CCACCCATCGATCGTGCCGGATGTAGCGAATAGGCACGATCTGCTGGGCACAGGCGGGCCAAATGGCGTCATTCGCTTGACAGTTGCCGGCGGATTGCTTCTGCTCAAAGTAGTCGTTCGCTGCCGCCGACCATTTCACCGCCGCGGCGATCCACACACATTTGGGGGTAACAAGTCATGCTCAAGTTCCATCGCATTGGTTTGCTGGCCGCGCTTGTTGCGCTGGCCGTTGTTGCGGATTCGAATTCTTCATTCGCTCAACGCCGGGGCAGCAATAATTTCGGCGGCAACAACAATAACAACAATAACAACAACCAGGACGGCAAAGGCCGCAATCGCAATCGCGACAACGACGAGAACAAGAAGACGGACGTCCAGCAGTTCCAGAATCTAATTCAAGGCGGCGGCCAGAGTGGCCAGGGACAGAACAATAACAACAATTCGCAGCAGTACCGTCGCAACAACAGCCAAGGCAACAACCAGTTCAACAACCAGGGCCTGCAGCAGACGTTCAAGAATCAGCAAGGGGTTCAGCAGTTCATCCAAGGTGGCCAGGGCGGCCAGGGCCAGAACTGGCAGTCGCAGAAATACAAGAATCAGAACGAGCTGCAGAAATGGGTGGTCGGCTTCAACGGCGGCCCGCGACCGTTCTCCAACGATTGGTACAAGAATCACCCGAATGCCTGGCACTACAATAACAACAGCGACAACTGGCAAGTTGCGACCGCGGCCGGCGTTATCGGCTGGCTCGGCTGGCAAGCCAACCGACCGTACAACAACACCGTGTACATCTACGATCCGGTGCCCGTGCAAACCGTAATCGTGAACGGCCAGCCGACGGTCGCCATCGACCCAGGTCAGCCGGGCGATTGGATGACGCTCGGTTCCTATTCGCTGATGACGGGCTCAGGCGATCCCGGCACGAGAATCCTGCAGTTGTCCGTGGACAAGCGTGGCAACATCCGCGGCAGCTACTACGATATGATCACCAATGTCACGAAGAACGTCATTGGCCTGATCGACAAGAACACGCAGCAGGTTCGCTGGACGCTCGATTCGAATCAGCAGTTGACGTTCGTCGCCACGCTCGACCAGCTCACGCAGCCGCAGGGCGTGGTGAACGTGAAGCTGCCCGGCGGCCAGGTGCAGCAATGGCAGCTCGTGCGGATGGAAAACGGGCCCGCGATGACGGAAAGCAATTGACGGCGGGTCAGTACGCTCCAAGAAGTT
This sequence comes from Lacipirellulaceae bacterium, assembly GCA_044868555.1. Taxonomy (GTDB): domain Bacteria; phylum Planctomycetota; class Planctomycetia; order Pirellulales; family Lacipirellulaceae; genus JABDGM01. Next base: position 1,231 of record JBIOWO010000179.1, read on the forward strand.
CAACAACCGGCGACCTACGGGTCGCCGGTTTTTTTGTCCGCGCTAAGTTTGTAGCACATCAATCGCCAGAAAATCGCGGAACGAACGGTCGGTCGTCGCTTGCAGCGATTGCGTGTCAACTCGCCGAGCGGAATGCTCCCCTGCGCCTGGCTGACAGGGCGGGAAAGTCGCTCTGGTCCGCCACTTCAACCCGCGTACGCGCTCGAGACCGAGCGCTTGGGCACTTCGATGGCCGTCGGATAGATGTCGAGCGGGATGACGCGTTCGAGGGTTTTCTTCTTCCCGCTGCTCTTGAAGATTTTCACGTGCTTGGGATTCAGGCCGGGCACGATCTGGTTCTGTTGATTGTTGAGCTTCATGTTGAATTCCTGCTCCTTCTGGTGCACGCGCTGCTGCGTGATCGAATCGTTGCCGATGCCGCTGAGCGGATCGGCCGGCGTGTCGTAGGCCGCGCTGAAGGTCTCGACGATTCGCTGCATGTCGGGCGTGGGGGCGAGCCCGCCGTCCGGCGAACGCCGGCCTCCCTCGGCGAACGAGCCGATTGTGACGTAACTCTCCGTGCGATCGTGAAACTCGTATGCCTCCCACCCGTGTGCCCGCAGCTCCTCGGCGAGCAGATGCGCGTTCTCGGCCGCTTCGACGAGCGGATTGTCGCGCTCCTTCTTGTTCCATTTCCACAATGAGTTCGACTTGTCCGAGTCGGTCGCACTCGTCTGGAGGATCGTCTGGCCGCGAAACGTGGCCACCTTCACGGTGTAATTTCCGGGGCAATCGAGCAGGCCGTGCTGCACGCCGCGATTCATCTTGGCGACAAAATCGTCGACGCCCTTGGGCACGAAATACTCGCGCGGCAAGATCGGATTGCGCGTCAGGAAGGCCTGGGCCATCGGCCCCCGATCGCGCTTCTTGCCGAGCCGCTCGAGCAGCTGATCCTGCCACTCGCGGACTTGCGCCATGCTCTGCGACGTGTGCTCGCCATCTGTGGCCCGTAGCGCGTTCGGTTGCATCGTTTTGATCTTCTCGAGCGCCTCTTGCGCGTCGGGATCCTCGATCGACGGATAGTTTCCTACGAGCACGGCGATTTCGCGCACGCGGTCGCCGCGCTGGTAGCGCCGCCGAATTGGCGCGCCGTATTCATCCACGCCACGGCCGGGCGACTTCTCCGAATAGTCGAACGACACCTCGTGCGCGTACGCGGTCATCCGGAATCGCTGGCGGAACTCGTCCACCAAAGCGCGGGCCTGCTCATCGGCCCCGTTGCCGGAGAAAGTTGCCGCCAGGATCATCCAGGGACCGTTCTCCTGGGTGAGTTTGTCGTCGCCTTGGCGGTTGGCGGCCGGCCGAGCCGTCGGCACGAAATGCTTCCACAACTGGGCCCGGGCCGGCGACGCAGCCAACAAAACGACAAGCGACAGAACTGTCCAAACGCACCTCGAACGCATGGCGCGCTCCTCCGACAAATGGCACGGCGCAGGCAGTGGACCCCGAACGGAGCCCGGCCCCGCAACACGATCAGACAAGAAAGCAAAATTGGGGCGAAAGCCTAGCAAACCAGCGGTTGGGCTACCAGAGCGACTTGGGGCGGCCCCATAGCTGCACGAAGCCAGAAGATGCGGTAGAATGGGGAAGACCAATTCTGCCGCCAATTGCCGGCCGTTTCTCGGCAGCGGGCTCGGAAAACGGATGAGCGGCGGCACTCGAGTTCGAGGCCGCGACGGACGACGGCAGCTTGCAAATGCCCAAGAATGTCTCGCCCGCGACGAATGCACCCACAGGTGGCCCGATCACGGCCCCGAATCTCGACCGCCAAATTCTGGCTTCCCTACGGAGAAAAGTCATGACCGCCGTATTGCCTAACAGCTTGCTGAAAAGACTGGCTCTGGGATTGATCGTGGCGTTATTCCTGGTGGGAGCGACCAACGGATGGCAGACTGCCGATGCGGCCGAAGAGTCTTCCGCCACCGCGGTTGAAGAAAAGTCGGACACGGCCGATGGCAAGGCGCAGGATAAGAAGGCCGATCAGGGCGCCGATGCGGACAAAGACGAGCCGGCAGCCGAATCCAAGAATGGCAAAGCCAAAAACGAAGCGGAAGCCGAGAAGAAGGAAAAGGACGCCGACAAATCGACGAGCACAACCACGGATTCGAAAGCCAAGGACAAGGAGCGCCCCAAAGCCGACTCAGCCAACGAGAAGAGCGCCAAGACTAAGGCCGCTGTGGAAAAGAAGGGCGACAGAGTCCGGCTCGCCCTGTTAGTGGTCAAAGATGAGTTGGCTGAGACGTCCGGCCAGATGGGGCCGTTCGGCGAGAGCACGGTTGACTTGCGTGAAATGGTGAACCGCTTGGAGCGAGCAGCCAAGGACGAGGAGATCGCAGGCGTTGTGCTCGATATTCGCAACCCGGGGATCGGCCGAGCCAAGGTTGATGAGCTGCGCGCGGCGATCACCCGCTTCCGCACATCGGGCAAGAAAGTTTACGCTCAGATCGAAACGGGCATGCCGGCCGACTATCTGGTCGCCTGCGCGTGCAACGAAATCGTGATGCCGGAAAGCGGCATGCTGCTGCTGCCCGGCATTCACGCGGAAGCCACCTTTTACAAGGGGCTGCTTGGCAAGATCGGCGTCGAGGCCGATTTCATCCACATGGGCGCGTACAAGGGCGCGGCCGAGCCGCTTACCCGCGACAAATTCAGCGAGCCGGTCCGCGAGAACATGACCTCGCTGATCGACAGCCTGTACGACGAGATGGTTTCCACGATCGTCAAGGACCGCCCGCTATCGATCGCGCAGGCCAAAGCGGCCATCGATACAGGCCTGCTGACTGCCAAGAAGGCGAAGGAAATGGGACTGATCGACCGCGTGGCCTATTTCGATTCGCTCCGCGACGACCTGGCCAAATCGTACAAGGCCGAGCCGCTGGTGTACGTCAAGAACTACGGCCAAAAGAAGGTCGATACCGATTTCTCCGGGCCGATGGGATTGGTCAAGCTGATGCAGGTGATGATGGGCGGGAGCTCATCGACGAAGTCGGCCCGCGGCAAAAAGATCGCGGTCGTCTACGCCGTGGGCCCGATCATGACCGGCAAGAGCGAGAGCGATCCCTTCGGCGGCGAAGTGATGGGCTCGACCACGATCGTCGAAGCACTCCGCGAGGCCAACGACGACAAGCAGGTGGTGGCCATCGTGTTGCGAATCGACAGCCCGGGCGGATCGGCGTTGGCCAGCGATCTCATTTGGCATGAAACGCAAGTCATCAAGAAGCCGATCATCGCCAGCATGAGCGACGTGGCCGCCAGCGGCGGTTACTACATCGCTATGGGGACCGACAAGATTATCGCGTCACCGGGCACAATCACCGGTTCGATCGGCGTCGTGGGCGGGAAGCTGGCGATCCGCGGCCTGTACGAAAAGATCGGCATCACGACGGAGACGATCGAGCGTGGCCGCAACAGCGGCATCTTCGGCTCGAGCGGCAAGTTCACCGAGTCGCAGCGGGCCGTCATTACGTCCATGATGGAGGACACGTACGGTCAGTTCACGACGAAGGCCGCGGAAGGTCGGAAAATGCCTGTGGACAAGCTCCGCGAGCTGGCGGGCGGGCGTGTGTACACGGGCCGCCAGGCACTTGAGAACGGCCTCGTCGATCAGCTCGGGACGCTGCAGGACGCCATTGCCGAAGCCAAGCAGATGGCCGGCATCGACAAGGACGTTGACGTAAAGCTCGAAGTCCTGCCCGAGCCGACGAACTTCTTTGAGTCCCTGTTCGGCGACTTGGACGCGGAGGAGGAAGTCACGCTCAGCCGGCCCAACATGTTCCACAGCGGACTGAAGGGGCTGGAGCGCGTTTCGCCGGAAATGGTGGACGTGGCGCGGCGAGCGTACCGCCTGCGGGCGGTATTCGATCAACCGGCGGCGCTGGTGATGCCGTTTGAACTGGACGTTCGATAGTCGTATGATTGTGCGGAAGGTCTTAATGTAATGATCATGCAGGAAATCACCATCCGTGTTACGCCAGACGCCGCGGCGACCTATCTGAGCGCTTCGGAAGAGGAACGGCGAAAGCTCGACGCGTTGCTGAGCTTGCGGCTAACTGAAGCGGCTCAGCGCAATCGGCCACTCCGCGAAGTTATTCAGGAGATCAGCCGCGAAGCGCAAGCCAGAGGGCTGACACCGGAGATCCTTCAGGAGATCCTGGATGGCAGGTGATGCGCCGGCGAGCGTAGTCCTAGATATCAACACGCTCGTCAGCGGATTCTTGTTTCCTGGGTCAATTCCAGGACAAGCACTGGACCTCGTCTTAAGCAGATACTTGCTGCTAATGTCGATTGAGGTCGCCGAAGAGCTTACGGAAGTCATGCGGCGAGAGAAATTCGATCGATACATCGATCGCCAGCACCGCGAGGAGGCTGTCGCAGATACGATACGTGACAGCAGGTTTATTGCGACGTCTTCAAACATAACAGACTGTCGCGATCCCGACGACAATAAGCTCCTCGCATTGGCCATGGACGGACAGGCAGCAGCGATTGTCAGCGGTGACGCCGATCTACTTCTGCTGACCCCTTTCCATGGCATCCCGATCCTCACGCCGCGGGAATTCTTGTCGCAATTCGCAACGAAATAGTCCGGGACTATCTTGTCTCGTTCCAACCATCTAAAATCGGCAGGTAAGTCTATAACATTGTTGTGCATGTTTCGCTGCTCAAACAACTCCCATGCCTGGTACTTGTGTCATTGGCTTGCAGTGGGGCGACGAAGCCAAAGGCAAGATCGTCGACCGGCTCACGCGTGAGCACGACTTTGTCGTCCGCTACCAGGGCGGAGCGAACGCCGGCCACACGGTGGTAGTGGGCGACCAGGTGTACAAGCTCTCGCTCTTGCCCAGCGGCGTGCTGACGCCCGGCGTGACCTGCGTCATTGCCAGTGGCGTCGTGTTGAATCCGGCGCGTGTGATCGAGGAGCTCGACGAGCTGGCCCAGCGCGGCGTGGGTCACGTCGAGAATCTCCGCATCAGCGACCGGGCCCACGTGATTTTCCCGTGGCATTTTGCCGAAGATCGCGCGCTCGACAAGAACACGTCGGATGGCGAAAACATCGGCACGACCGGTCGCGGTATCGGGCCGTGCTACCGGGACAAGGTCGGCCGAGCGCACGCCGTGCGGCTGGGCGACCTGTATCGGCCCGGCTTTTCTGCCCAAGTCGAGCACATCGTGGCGGCCAAGAATCGCGTGTTGGCCGTGCTCTATCCGGCCAATGAATTCAAGCCACTCGACGCCGCAACCATCACGCGCGAATATGCCGCCTATGCCGAGCGACTGCGGCCCCACGTGTGCGACACGACCGAGCTGCTGCTCGCCGCCGCCGAAAGTGGCAAGCGGCTGTTGTTCGAAGGCGCTCAAGGCGCGCTGTTGGACGTCGATCACGGCACGTATCCGTTTGTCACTAGCAGCAACAGTTCCGGCGTGGGGATCTCGAGCGGCTCCGGAGTGCCGGCCCGCTTCATCAACCGGATCATTGGCGTCGTGAAGGCGTATTCGACCCGCGTCGGCGGCGGACCGTTTCCGACGGAACAGGACAATTCGACGGGGCAGTATCTGCGCGATCGCGGAAACGAATACGGCACCGTCACGCGCCGCCCCCGGCGTTGCGGCTGGCTCGACGCGGTGGCCGTGCGATACACGAGCCGGTTGAGCGGCGTCAATTCGATTGCCATCATGCTGCTCGACGTCTTGAGCGGGTTGGACGAGTTGAGGATCTGCACCGCCTACGAAATCGACGGCCGGCGCACGACGACGTTCCCCAGCCACGTCGACGATCTCCGCCGCGCGGTGCCGGTCTACGAATCGCTGCCGGGCTGGAAAGAAGAAGTCACGGCCTGCCGCACGCTGGACGAATTGCCGGCCAACGCCCGCGCGTATCTCCGCCGCATCAGCGAGCTGGCGGGCCAGCCGATCGAGATTGTCTCGATCGGCCGCGAACGGGACCAAACAATTGTCGCGTCAAAATAGTTCACCACAGAGACACAAAGAACACAGAGAAGAAAGAATTGCACCGCTAATATACGCTAATCTTCGCTAATGGCTATTTGATTCTTCTTCCTTGATTCATTAGCGCATATTAGCGTTGATTAGCGGTTCTCTCCGCCGAGTTCTTCTCCGTGCTCTTTGCGTGTCTGTGGAAAATGTCCTTCCGCAATCTGAATCATGAGCGGCAATCAATCAGGACCGGCTCTTGAAATTCCGCTCGAGCGCCGGCCGCGGCACATCGCGATCATCATGGACGGCAACGGCCGCTGGGCCGAGCGGCAGAATCTGCCGCGCGTGGCGGGCCACCAGAAGGGCGTCGAATCCGTGCGCCGTACCACCGAGGAATGTGCCCGCCTTGAGATCGAGCAGCTCACGCTCTATTGCCTGTCGAGCGAAAACTGGAAGCGGCCGCAGACCGAGATCAATTTTCTCATGCACCTGTTGGAGCGATACATGATCGAGGAGCGATCGACGATCATGGGCAACAACGTGCGGGTGCGGATGCTGGGCCGGCGGACCGACATCCCCGAGCAAGTGCTCCGCGAGCTGGACAAGACGGTCGAGATGAGCGGCGCGAACACCGGCCTGCGACTGAACCTGGCAATCAACTATGGCGGCCGGGCGGAAATCGTCGACGCCGTGCAGGCCATTGGCGAGCAGATTAAGAGCCGCGAACTGCAACCGGTGGACGTCAGCGAACAGACGATCGCCGCTCATCTCTACACAGCCGGCGCGGCGGACCCGGACCTGCTGGTGCGTACGGCCGGCGAGATGCGGATCAGCAATTTCCTGCTGTGGCAGATCAGCTACGCGGAAATCTGGGTCACCGAAAAGTGCTGGCCGGAGTTCGACGAAGCCGTGCTGCACGAAGCGATCCGAGCGTACGCCGGCCGCCAGCGCCGCTTCGGCGGACTTGCGTAGGTCAGTCAATCCGAGACTGACGCTAAGAACCTATCTCAGAACCATATGATCGCTAGCATTCGTAATCATCTTCGGGCAGTTTACTTTTCGCAACGGCACGGAGGTGACGCTGGTGAGGATGGAATTTCGTGGATCGAGTTGGCGAATGT
>JBIOWO010000180.1:0-2632 GCA_044868555.1 Lacipirellulaceae bacterium
ACATTCGCCAACTCGATCCACGAAATTCCATCCTCACCAGCGTCACCTCCGTGCCGTTGCGAAAAGTAAACTGCCCGAAGATGATTACGAATGCTAGCGATCATATGGTTCTGAGATAGGTTCTTAGAGTCGGGTGGCATGCTTTCGCAGCGCAGCCGCGTAAGCATGTGTCGAGAGTTCGAGAACATGCTCACGCCGCTAACGCGGCGAGAGCATGGCACGCGCAACTCCGTCAACCTTCCTCAGTTGTCACGCCGCCGATCCCCTCTTCCGCGCCCCGACAGGTACTCGATCACGTCGAGAAACTCGCCGGGCGCCAGCGTGGCCGCCAGGTTTTCCGGCATGCTGCTCTGGCTGGTCTCGTAAATCTCATCGATGTCGTCCTTGGCAAACGTCTTTCGTTTCCCCTCAGCCATCAGCAGTGTCACCCCACCGTCGTCCTTCTTGTCGATCACGAAGCCAACCTCCGTCGTGCCTTCCGCCGTGATGATCGACGTCGTCACGTACTTCTTATCGACCTTCTTGCTGGGCTCGATAATCGAATCGATCAACTCGCGCCGCGACAGGCGCTGCCCGACGTCGCTCAGGTCCGGGCCGAAATCATAGCCGTTGCCGTCGATCTTGTGACAACTTGTGCACACCCGCCGAGCGACATCCCGGCCGCCGCGACGACTGCCGCGCAGTTTGGCCAGGGCCTCGCAACTCAGGTTGCGCTCGTAGTCCGGCGCGTCGGGATTGAGAGCCACTTTCAGGTGACGCTGCGCGGCGAGGCCCGGCTGGCTCCGTTCGAGAAAGTTGCCGACGAACGCGCGGGCCGCTGGATTGCCTGCCGCGAGCGTGCCGGCTTCGAACGACTCCCGCCACACCGGCTCGAGCGCACCAAGTGTGTGCTCCAACGTGTATTCAAGCCACGAATCGAGCGGCGAATCGACTGCCGCAAGCGCGGCGTCCACGGCCGCCTGCGACGGGAAATAGCTCAGGCCGCGAACCGCTTCCAGGCGCACACGCGGGTGCGCATCGCCCACTCGCGCGCGGAGCAGGGCCAACGCGCCTGGCAGGAAGTCGCGCTCGTCGACGACCAAATGCGTCGCCGCCGCCCGCGCATCCGAAGTTTCGGATTCCAACACGCTCGACAACAATTGCACGTCGACCGCGTGTTGCCGCTGTTGGGCCCATAGCGCCTCGCACCGCAGCCGATCATATTCCGGATCCGTCGCGTCCAGCCCCGCCACCCACGTAAGCACCGCAGCCACCACGGCGTCCCGCGGCCGACCGCCCAGCTCTTGCCGCGCGCGGTATCGTGTCCGCGGCTCGTACTCCCGCAACTGCTCCAGCAACTCCAACTCGCTCTTGCCGTGCTGCACGACCGGCTCGACGAGCGGCCGCCGCGTGTAAACCAGCCGATAAATCCGCCCGTGCTGATGATCGCGACTCGGATCGCGCTGCGAATACTGCATGTGTCCGATAATCGCATTGCACCAGTCGCCGAACCACAACGCGCCGTCGGGACCGATCTGCGGATCGACCGGGCGAAACGTCTTGTCCGAACCGACCAGCAAGTCGTCCGGCACCTGCCGCAGCCGGCCATTCTCATCGGCCTCTTCACGCGTCACTCGCTGGCCTTGGAAGCCGGCCGACTCGTCGTGGATCGCAAACCGTGTCAGGCCGTTCATGTTCAGCACGCAGGCGTAGACAAATTGGCCCTGCACGTCGTCCGGAAAGTTACGCGAGTAGAGAAATTCCGTTCCCACGACCGGCCGCATGCCTTGCGTATCGAATATCGCATCCATCCCCCGCCGCCCATTCGTTCTTGCTCCGGACAACGGCGAGTCCCAATGTTGCGCCGCCCCCGTACCGTCGCCGACAATCCCCTGGCCCCACGGCGTGAACACGTAGCACCACGGGTTGCCGTAGCCCGGCGTCACGAAGTGATTGAGCTTCAGTGTCCGAGGATCGAGCACGTAAGCGCCCGATGCGCCCTGGCGGCGAAACGGGCCCCACGGCGTCTCCACCGCCGTGCTCATCGACACGCCCTCCAGCGCGTGCAGCAAGCCGCCGTGCGAAAACTCGAACGCGCCCAGCGCGTGGTGCGTGTCGTCCGTCGCCCAGCCGTCGAGCAGGTGGACCACCACGTCCGCCCGATCATCGCCGTCCGTATCTTTGAGCCAGATCACCCGCGGCTGATCGGTCACCAGCACGCCGCCGTTCCAGAACTCAAAGCCGGTCGGGCAGTGCAACTTGTCGTAGAACACCTTGCAGCGGTCGGCCCGGCCATCGCCATTTTCGTCCTCGAAAATGAGCAGCCGGTCGTTGGGGCGGGCGTTGCCCGGCTTCCACTGCGGATAAGTCGGCATGCAGCCGGCCCACAGCCGCCCGCGGCTATCGAAACCTATCTGGCACGGCTTGGCCAGCTCCGGGAATTCGCGCTCACTGGCAAACAGCTCCACCCGAAAGCCGTCGGGCACCGCCATCTTCGCGATGCTTTCCTCCGGCGACAGGTACTTCAGTTCTTCCGGCTCGGCACGTTCTTCGGCGGAGTTGCCGAACCGCGTATCCGGTTCGTACAGCTCCCCAGTCGCACTGTCGTCCGGCGGCGCGGGCGACTTGCCCTGGGCCAGGTCCCACACGTAGC
>JBIOWO010000181.1:0-3820 GCA_044868555.1 Lacipirellulaceae bacterium
ATAGAAGTTCGGCTGCTTTGAACGCGCCGGGCCGACACTTCGCGGCGGAATGCATTTTCGGCAAATCCTCGCCGGTGAAATCGACCGACGCACTGAGGGCGGTGTAGCTGGCACATGACGAATCGTCATGAGTCACAAGCGCAAAATTTGGATGTGCTCCAGCGGTTACACACCGCCGCGAATCAGTGGCCGTCTCTTCCCTGCCATCTCGCCCCCTAGCCCCTCTCGATGTAAGATCAAGGTCCAAAGGCTGTTACGCCGTCAGTCGGCGGCATAGCTCGGCTCTCCAACTCCGCAGGCCGGCAATAGAAAGTTCTATTGGCGTCCTGTCACCCCGACTTTGATTGCCGACAGCTCGTCGCATAGCTTGTGATGAGCTGTTTTTTCGTTTCATGGCAAGAGCTTAGAACCGATTGATGAATGGTCGTTGCAGTTCAATCACGTCGAGAGCAAATCTCGAAATTGTGTACTAATGGGTGGCTGGGGCAACGCCCCAGTTGCCGAGAATCTCTGGGGCGTTGCCCCAGCCACCCAGTACATAAAAAGGAAATTTGCTCTAGGCGAAACGAGACTATACATTGGCTCTTGCCGTAACTGACTTGATTATCGAGAGTTCGTTTGTTCAAATCCTGTCGCCAGTCTCGGTAGGGGATCCGGTCGTGTCGGGTTCAACGGATTGCGGAACCCATGGGTCACCACCATGATTCAAGTTGGGGTAATCTCTGAAATCGTGTGGTTTCCCGTCAAGTCCATGGCTGGCACTGTGACGGAATCGGCATTTCTGGGGTGGCACGGCCTCGAGGGGGATCGGCGATTTGCTTTACGGCGTGTCGGAGACGACGGCGGCTTTCCATGGCTCACAGCGAGCCGACTGCCGGAACTCCTCCGCTACCAGCCCGTTGGGCTTGACGTGAGCACCGGCGAGCCCCTTCCGGCTCACGTACGCACGCCGGCCGGATCACTCGTTGAGTTGCGAAGCGAGGAGTTGACGGCAGAGATCGCCGAACGTCTGGGGAGTGGTGTCGACTTGATGAGGCTCAAGCATGGCGTCTTCGACGAAGCGAGCATCTCGGTGATCAGTCTGGCGACGATTGCAGGCATCGGTCGCGAGGCCGGACTCGACCTCGATCATCGACGCTTCCGCGCCAATATCGTGATTGAGACCGAGCGCTGCGAGCCATTTCTCGAGGATGGATGGGTCGGCCGGATGCTGGCGTTTGGCGACAGCGATCCACGGCCGGCAGTGAGCGTCACCATGTGCGACACACGCTGTGTGATGATCAACCTCGATCCTGAGACTGGAGAGCAAGATCCGCGCATCATGCAGACTGTCGTGCGGCTGAACAAAAACAACGCGGGCGCGTATGCCACCGTGGTGCGCAGCGGCACGATCCGCGTTGGCGATCGAGTGAGCCTTGGACAATCCTGGTAAACCATACCGCACCGCTTGTGGCGTGCGTGGATTGCTGGCGGCAGCGTCCGGGTTATTCGCTTGGGAAATCGGAAGCTCGTTCCAGGAGTTTGAACTAGGCTTCGTCTCAAAACGATCAGCCGCGGGGCGCTAGCCCCCGGTTTTCCCACTAGAGCAGATTTCCTTTTTATGTACTGGGTGGCTGGGGCAACGCCCCAGAGATTCTCGGCAACTGGGGCGTTGCCCCAGCCACCCATGAGTACGCAATTTCGAGATTTGCTCTAAACCGGCCGCTAGCGCGGTCCGGCTGATTGTCAGATCGCGTTTTGAGACGAAGCCTAGCCGGTGCCTTGCTATGGGCTTCAATCCTCGAAGGACGGCTCGAATCTTTTATCAGGCACCGGCCTAGCTAGCCCTGGCCGCGATTTGCCATAATCGCTTGGGCTGCTTGGAGAAATGTTCTCGGAAAGCCTTGGACGCCGACCAGAAAAAGTTCTAATGGTGTCCTGTCGCCCCGACTGACAAAACGAGACGCCCTTCGGCACAACTGCCGACGGGCTTTCTTTGTTGGTTATTCGATGATGAACGACGAATACATCCCCGGCGTCTGCAACATCGGCAAGGCCGAGATGCGACGCCGCTGGGCAATTGGCCGCAACGCCCTGATCGTGTGCATCATCCTGTGGGGATTGTGCATTGTGTTCCAGATCGCGGCGCCCTGGCGGCTCTTTCTGTTCTTCCCGGCCACGGTGGCCGCCGTGGGATTCCTGCAATACGCGTGGCACTTCTGCGCGCGGTTCGGTCTCGGCGGTGTCTTCAACTTCGGCCCCAGCGTGGGCCCGACGGACACCGTGGAGCAGGCTGAATACCGAAAGAAGGATCGCCGCACGGCGCTGCAGATCATCGGCCTGTCGGTGTTGATCGGCGCCGCGGCTGCCTCCGCAGCCTATTTCGTTCCGCTCTAGTGGTCCGTCAGTCTTGAACTGATGTAGCTGAATCGCAAGAATTCAGTCCTCATGCAAGAATCTGAAGTCTTGCGACATCAGCTACGCATCAAATCAGGCCCGACAGACCGCTAGAGAATCTCCAGTAGTCGTTTAGCGAGTAGGAACCCTCTCCCGGTCCCTCACCGGGACCGGGCGAGGGTTGATCATCCGCTCCACGCAAAATGGAAATGCTCTAAGATGTGGGACGGCTTTCGATTACTTTGCCACTTGCGTGCGCCACTTCTTGAGCGCGACTCCTGCGGCGGCGCACGTGGCGGCCAGCGTCAGCAAGGCGGCGGCTCCCACTTCGGGCACGGCGGTGGGCAGAATGAGCATGTCGAAAACGCCGGGCGCGAAGGTGATGAAGTCGTCGATGAAGGCCCCCGTCGTCGCATCGTACCTCTTCACAAATCCTGTCGACTTGCCCCCGACGTACAATATCCCGCTGTCAACGAGCAGTCCCCATGTCGACGTGAACATTGGGAGCGGCAGACTTCCCAAAGGCATACCACCGCCGGGACCGAATTGCAATGCGCCCCCGCCGCCGTCGAGCGTCGCAAACAAGTGCCCGGCCGGCCCAAAGACGATATCGCCCCAGAGCGGCCCGCCTCCTGCCGTGGCAAACGTGCCGAGTGGCGTGCCGCCAGCGACGCCGTCGAACTTAACGACGCTTGATGTGCTGATGTCGCCTTGATACAGATTCCCGTCGGGGCCAAATGCCAGGCCGTGAGTATGATGCGTCGCGGCAACGCTGGCAAACTCGCCGATGAATGCGCCGGTCGTGCCGTTGAACTTCCAGACGCTGGCAGTCGGCGTGGAGATGTGGGTCGAAATATACAAGTGGCCGTCCGGGCCAATCTCCATATCGTTAGGATCGGTAACACCCACAGAGCCGAGGCCCATCGGGCTGATGAACTCGCCGATGAACGCTCCCGTGGTGCCGTTGAATTCGAGCACGTTGTGGGAAAATTCGTTGAGCACGAGCAAGCTGCCGGCTGAGTTGTAGACCATGGCCGTCGGCCCGTTCATCGGATCACCCATGGTCCCCGCTGCGAACGTGCCGACGAATCCACCGCTGCTGTCGTAGCGGAGCACCAGGTCGGCATCGAAACCGGCCACGAGAATATCGGCCCGACACGCCGTCGATGATTGCCAACCGACTGCGAACAGCGCCAATGCGATTGAAATCGCTCTCATCGTTGTCCCCCGCCTAGGGCCGCCCAAACAACCACTGCGAATAGAATTGCGAAGTCGCCAACTCCGTAACGAGAACAAAGAGAAGCTGGCCCACTGGCCCTTAGAACCTATCTCAGAACCATATGATCGCTAGCATTCGTAATCATCTTCGGGCAGTTTACTTTTCGCAACGGCACGGAGGTGACGCTGGTGAGGATGGAATTTCGTGGATCGAGTTGGCGAATGT
>JBIOWO010000182.1:0-20812 GCA_044868555.1 Lacipirellulaceae bacterium
GGCGAACTCGGGACCATCGAAGAACTGGCTCTTGGGGCCGGCCGTCACCCGCCAATGCGGATCTTCGTCGCCCGGTATCAGTCCCATGCCCGTGTTGAAAATTTGAATCGGCTTGAACGGTGGCCGGTCGCCCAGCTCGGCGTCGTAGCGCTGGCGATCGGCCGCCAACCGCGTCGTCACGTGCCGCTGTTTCTCCACGCGAATCGCCTGGCCGCCGGAGAGCAACAGGCTCCGCCGATCATCCAGCGTCGTCGAAGCCGGTTGAACGCGGACCTGGCCGTCGAGCACGTGTGCCTCGGCCACGCCCAACGGACTGGCGGAAACGGCAAACTTCGTTCCCAAATCGACGACCTGCAGCGCGTCGGTCATCACGGTGAAACCACGACCCCACTCGGCCACCTGGGCCGTCACCACGCCTTCTTCCAACTGCACTTGATCGGACGTGGTCAGCGTCACAAAGCACGGTGCCCGCAGCACAAGCTCCGCGCCGCAGCCCATGCTGATGCGGGCCTCGCCCTTCTTCAAATACACCGAGTCCCCTTCCACGAACCGATGTCCGACCGACGGCGCCCCATCGTCCAGCCACTCCGCGCCGGTTCCGCCGATGTAAGCGGCGATCGTCTGCGGCTGCCGCTCGGCCGGAATGACATACCAAAGCGAGTTAGCCCACCAGGCAAACGCGCCCAGCACGAGCACTGCGGCCAACGACGCCCACCACCTTCGCAGTCGCACTCCCCGTCCGCCCCCTCCCAATCGCGCCACCAACCGCTTGCGGTTTAGCTCCACATCGCCAATCCCCGCCGCCATTTCAACGGGCGATTCGTCCAGCCGCATGTCAGCCAGGAATCGCCGCCCGGCCAGCGCCGCCCGCACGTGGAAAAAAAGGTCGGTCTCCAATTGGCAGTAGTCGAGAAACGTCGCGAGCGCAGCATCATCCTCGCGCAAACGCGCGTCGAGCTGTTGCAACTGGGCGTCGGTCAATTCACCCGACAGCGCCGCGTCGATCAGCCCGCGTAAATCAGGATCTACATTTCTGCGAGTCAATTTCTGGCTCCCGCTGCGATCGTGCGCTCGATGCACGCCAATAATGCCTGTCGTATGCGACACAGGGCCGTGTACACGGCTCCCGCGCTGCGGCCTTCGTCGGCCGCAATCTCTTTGATCTTGAAATCACCACCATAACATCGATCCACCAACTGCCGGTCGCGCTGCGGCAATCGCCTCAAGCACGACTGCAAGGCCTCGGTCCGCGCGGCCGCCGCCTCCTGGCTTGTCTGCGTTTGTCGGTCCACGATCCGCTGCATCACCTCTTCGCTGAACACAACTTTGCTCCGCCGTTTGCCGCGGAGAAAATTCTTGATCGTCAACTCGGCCACACGAATTCCCCACGAGCCGAAATCGGTGCCCGGCACGAACTGGTCAAACTTCTCCCACAACACCATTGCCACCTGCTGGTACAGGTCCTCTGCATCCGCCATGTTCAGCACGTGCGCATAAAGGTAGGCGAAGAGTCGGCTCTGGCTCTCGTTCAGCAGCGTGATATAACGACTTTGTTTTGTGCTCCGCTTTGCCATTTCCAATCGCCCGGCATCCAATAATCCGCGGTTCCGCTCTCCGTTGCCTGCCGCCTCGCCGAGTTACGCCCAGCCCGGCCTACAACCCACTCATCCGACTATCTAATGTCCGCGGCGGAGCCAGTCTCAGCCCTCTTTTGCCAGAAACCCCGCGAAATGCGAGAATTTCGGCACTTTTCCCGCTATTTCTCGGCCCGCAACAGCCGCACCGGGCCCAGCAGCCCGGATTCCAAGAGGGGCGAATCGTCGCGGAACTTCCGGATATTCGTCCGGGTTCGCCGTTCGTCGCCCGGCAACTGCTGGTCCCCGATCAGCCGGTTCGGCCACAGATTGGTGACCTCAATCGTTAGCTCGTTCCCCACGGCGCGGACATGGTCCGTCAATTCAACGCGGAACGGATCCGTCCAACTGACGCCCAAGTTGCTGCCGTTGAGCGTAACCGCTGCCACATTCTTCACGTCGCCCAGTTCGATCCACCAGCGGCGCGAACTCATCGCCCGCTGCTCGTCCGCGGGCAAGTCGAAGCTCGCGCGATACACGGCCGGCCCGGAGTAGTAACGAATCGCCGGCTCCGTCCGCGTCGTCCAACTCACGAGCCTTTCAAACTCAACCGGTTCCACCGGGCCTCCCTTGCGCGGTTCAAACTGAACCTGCCACGGACCGGCGAGCTCCTGCACGGCGACCGGCCGCGGTTCGTTGAATTCGCGCGGGCCCTGGGCCGATGGCGAAGTCGCGCGTCGGAACACGACGAACAGCGAGCCGTTCGGCGGAAAGCGGAGCGGCACGAGAGTCCGCCCCGCTGTTTGCCGGAAGGCGCCCGCATCGCGCACCTCGCCGCTTACAGGGTCCCACAATTCCGGTTGCCGCGCCGCGATTCGGAACGAGCAGTCGGCATCCTGCCAGCGGTCGAGCCGATTGACCACGAAGTAGATATCGGCGTCCGTCGTGCGCCGATGTATGAAGTCGATCCGCGGCACGTCGGCCCCGGAATGGGTTGCCGTAAAGTCGGGCCCGACGCCGGCGCCGCCGAGCGCGTCGCGCGCCCGTATGTCGCGGATCGTCCCGCCGCTGGCCTTATCCTTCCACAACGCGGCCGCCAGACTCCGGAATTTGTCGCCCTCGGCGGCGCTTCCGGAAAGGCCCATCGGGCGCGTCGGCTGCCGTCCGACGACCGTCGCCCCGGTGCGCACCAGCGACGCCACGCGCTCCAATGCGGCAAGGCCGTACGACTCCTGCGGCGGCAGCACGAGCACGCGGTAGGTCGTTCCCTCGGGCAGCACGATCCGGCCGTCACGCACAGTCGTCCGCTCGATGAGCGCCTCGGCATTCGTCACGTCGTAATCGTAACCGGGCAAAACGCCGGCCGGATCGTCGCTCTTCAGCCGCACGAAGCTCGGCACATTCTCGCCGTAGAAGTAGAGCACGTCCGACACGGGCAGCCCTTGCTGCAACATGAACTGGCAACGATTCAGATAGTCGAAGAACGGACCCGCTTGATGCCACCACGTGACGTGGCGATTGACGTGCGTGCCGGCAAAATACGCCTGCCCCGGCTCGCCCATCTCGTCCGGCGAGCAATCGTAGGTGTGCAGCATCACCTGGTTGAGTCCCTCGCACGCCACCTGGTCAAATACCGGTTTGAGCGACCGCGGGTCCTCCTCCCATTGCGGACCAATCGACGTAAACGACTCGGCCAGCACCACCCGTTTGCCATAAATGTGAGCGGCCGACGCCGCCTGCTTCGTGAATAGCCGTTCTTCATCGCGAGTGCGATGTGTTGCCGAGCGGGCCCAGAATTCGCCCATCGCGATATCGTTGCGGCCCAGGCACAAGAGCGCGTCGATCGGCGCCGCATGCGGCCCGCCAGACTCCGGATGGATGCCCAAGCCCAACTCATGCGCGCGGCGGCGGAATGTCGCGTACTTGCCGTCGGCAATCAGATCGCCCAGCGTGCGGCGAAAATCATTCAGAAAGCGGTTCGACGTCTCGCGATCTTCCACCACGTAGCCGGCCAACGCGGGCAGATAGGGAGCCATCGGGTACCCCCGCAGCCGCGCAAATTCCCGCGGCAGCGACGGCGTCCAATTGATCGGACCAAGTTCCCAACTGTCGGTGTGCAGAAATCGTAGCGACCGGCCGACGTATGGCCGGGCCACATCCATCAGCGGCTGCACCACGTCCCGCCAATACGCGTCGAACGCCGCCGGATCGAGATAGTCGATCGCCCAGCCGCTCCAGCCTTCACTCGACGTCGAAACTCGCGAGCCGGACAGCGTGTATCCCAGCCGCAGAATCTTCCAGATTCCCTCCGGCGCGTCCCATCGCAGGCGACCCTGCCGATCCACGTACGGTGTCACGTCGACCACTTCGGCCGAGCGAATCACCGATTCGTTCGGCACGGCTGATCGCACGTCCAGCAAATGAGTCGCATCCACCGCGGTGAACGGGCCCGGGTATTCGTCGTACATCTTCTGCCGGAAGTTGTCGATCCGCGCCAACGGCGTGGCGCCGGGCGCGACGACCCGGTTGCCGTCCCGCAGCTCGACTTCGGCGATCTGAACGTTGCGCGGCATCACCGGGCTCTGCGGATCGTGCGCTTCGACGATCACCAGTCGGAACAACCGGGCGGTGGTCCGCGGGAAACGAATCGCGGCCCGGCCCTCCGACTCGGCGGTCCACCGCGTCAGCACGCGCCAGTTCAGCGGCGTATCGGCACACTGCACCCAACCGCGCTTCGGCCCGTACTCGTCGCGCGGATGCACTAAGAGCTCCGTCGCCGTGACCGGGGCCGCGAATTCGAGCTTCAACACCACCGGACGTTCCACGCTCGGCCCGTCGCCCGGCCGATCCGATCCCGATACCCAATACGTGTTGCGGTTTTCATCCACCGCCAGCTCCGGCGGAAAATTTGTCTGCGAGGAATCCGACGCCACTTGCAGCGTGTTCTCGGTCCCACGGGCGCTGGCCAGTGGAATGGCCAGCACGGCGATGTCGCGATAGAAATCGCCCACCGTGCGCGGTTCGGGCAGCCGCACGTCGACTTCCTCGCCGCCCCGTACCGACGCTTCCGCCCAAGAAAGCTTCTTGGCAGCCTGTTCCGGCTCGACGGTCGGTCCGCCCAGGTTCCAGCCGCTCTGAATGTTGAAGCCCAGCTCGAGGCCCAGTCGTTCGGCTTCGGCCAGCGCGTGTACGAACAGCTCGCGCCACTCGCGCGTCGCAAAGTCCGGACCATGCGGCACCCGGCGATTGCCGCGCTGATCGGCGCCGCCGGCGTCAATTACGTTCGCCCCGCCCAGCCCTTTGGCCTTCATTTCCTCGAGGTCGCGGGTGATGGCCTCTCGCGTGACATTGCCGTTGAGCCACCACCACCAGCACTGGGACCGCGCCATCCGCGGCGGATTCTTCCACCCCACCTCGAGCGGCACGATCGGCTCCGGCGAGATCCGCAGCGCGTCGTTGATCGGCGCCGTATTCGATTCGGCCGACTGCGCCGGGCGTGCGGCACCGGCCACAAGAACAAGCGCCAGCACAATGGATCGCAGGTTGCAATTCATCATGCGCCCGGCAGGCGATCGTTGAGGCCAAACCATGAGATGCTGTCGAGAGCCGACACGACTCCCCATATTCCTATGGCGTTCGCAATTGAAAGTTTACACAAAAAAGCGCTAATCCGGCCAATGTTCCTACGATTATATGGGGACCGATCCAGCCCGGCCCGGTGGCTGTGCCTCCGCTCGCCGTCCCAAATCGGTAGCCAGTTCCCGGCAATTCCGCCTACAATCGGTGAAGGCAGAGCACCGAACGAAACGTCGCGCCAAATCCGGCTCAACGTAGCGAGCCGGGCCGTCCTCGGCCCCGACCACACCTGCACTCCGTCACACGCGAGCATGATTCGATTTAAGGCGAATTTCTGCCTGCTCCTGGCCGCCCTGGCGCTACCCGCCGGCCACGCGTCGGCCCAACTGCCCAGCGGCACCTGGCAGCTCCGCTGGGCCGACGAGTTCAAGCTCACCGAGCTCGACGACAAGAAGTGGATCCCCCGATACCCGTGGGGCACCACCCACAATCACCAAGCCAACTCCGTCCCCGGCGCCCTGTCGTTCAACGGCGACGTCCTGACCATCACCGCCACCAACGCCGACTCGGGCGGCAAGCCGTTCACTTCCGGCACGATCTCCACCGGCTACAACATCTTCAACGTCACCACCGGCTACCTTGAGGCCCGCATCAATCAGCCCAGCCAGCCCGGCTCGTGGACCGCCTTCTGGATGTTGCGAGACGGCTGGCCGCCCGAGCTCGACATCATGGAGTTCCCCATCCGCGACACGTCCGGCGGAAGCAACGACCTGTACCGCTACAAAACGAACTATTTCTACGGAAGCGGTTCGTCGATTGGCACGCCCGATCACTTCAACGCGGCCGATCTCTCGGCCGGGTACCACAACTACGGCGTTCACTGGACCAGCAGCACGCTCACCTTCTACCTCGACGGCAACCAGGTCCGCACGTTCAACAATTCCTCCGCCGTCGACGATCTTTATTCGGCCTACATGATTCTCAACTACGCCGTCGGCGACAACGGCAACTGGAGCGGCGAGCTGCCCGACAGCCTGAGCGGTTGGACCAACACCAACAACCAGATGCAGGTCGACTGGGTCCGCGTGTGGCAGCAGGCGAGTACAAAGACCACCAACTGGAGCTACACGGGCAGCAGCGAATTAGTGCAGTGGGATACGTCCGCCAACTGGTCCAACGGTTCGCCCAATCTGGGTGGCGTCACCGCGAATTTCTCCACCGCCACGCCAGTCGAGCAGCGGCTCGATTGGTCCGGCATCCGCACCGTCAGCCATTTGAACTTCGACGGTGGCACGCGCTATGTCGTCGGCTTCTCCGACGACCGGCTGCTCCTGGTGGGCTCGAACAACGCCAGCGGAAACGCGTCCATCACAGTCCAGAATACGTCCACGGTTCAGCACACCATTCGCGCCGAGCTCGAGCTGTGGAGCACGCTCGCGATTGCCAACAATTCCGATCAGCCGCTACTCATGACCAGCCAAATGTTCGGCGGCGCCGGTGTGAACGTCGATGGCCCCGGACCGGTCGTCTTTGCCAACGCGAACATCTACACCGGCAACACGATCATCGATAGTGGTGCGCCTGGCGGTCCCGGTATCGCGCGCGTCACGAGCTCCAACCCCTTCGGTACGGGTGCTGTCACCATCGGCGAAAACGGCAACAACACTTCGGGCCGGCTCGAACTCGAAAACAATTGCGTCGTGCCCAACGCGATCAACTTCAACGGCCGAAACAACGCTGCGAGCCCGGTCGGCATCCTCAATCGCAGCGGTAACAATACGATCTCTGGTACGGTCCGAGCCCAGTCCGGCGGCAGCATCTACGTCATTCAGTCCGATGCCGGTACGCTCACGCTCTCCGGCGCGGCCGCCGGCGCGAACGGAGTCGCCCTACGCAGCGAAGCGACGCTGGTTGCCACTCGCAACTTCAACTTGCAAGGCGCTGGGGACGGCGTCGTGAGCGGCCGGATCGAAGACGGCACCAACGTCGTCGCCATCACCAAGGCTGGATCGGGCACGTGGACGCTTGGGTCAGCCAGCAATTCCTACTCCGGCGCCACCACCGTTTCCGCAGGCATGCTGATCGTCGGCGGTGCGACCGGCACTGGCCTGACCACCGTTGCCGGCGGCGCTACGCTCGGCGGCAGCGGCCAGGTCAAGGGCGGTCTCACGTCCAATGGCCACGTCGCGCCCGGCACGTCGGCCGGCACGCTCACCGTCGTCGGCAACTACCTGCAAAACGCCGGCGGCTCGCTCGACGTCGAGCTCGGCGGCACCGCCCCCGGCCTGTTCGACGTACTCAACGTCACGGGCACCGCCACACTAGAGGGCGACTTGAATCTCAGCCTCATCAACAGCTTCGCGCCCACGCCGGGCAGCGTGTTCCAAATGCTCAACGCCGCCTCCGTGGTCGGAACGCTCGATCTGGCCGACACGCTCTCCGGCTTTTCGCTGCACTCGACCACCGCCGGCATGGCACTGTTCTTTCAACCAGGCGACTACGATCGCAACGGAGAAGTGGACGCCGCCGACTACAACGTCTGGGCCAGCACATTCGGCTCCGCCACGGACGTGGCCGCCGACGGCAACCACAACGGCACGGTCGACACGGCCGACTTCATCGTCTGGCGCAAACACCTCGGCGCCCCCGGTTTCCCCGCCGCCTCCTCCTCCGCCGCCAATAATGATCTCGCCAACA
This sequence comes from Lacipirellulaceae bacterium, assembly GCA_044868555.1. Taxonomy (GTDB): domain Bacteria; phylum Planctomycetota; class Planctomycetia; order Pirellulales; family Lacipirellulaceae; genus JABDGM01. Next base: position 7,848 of record JBIOWO010000182.1, read on the forward strand.
CCCCCGTGCCCGAGCCAAGCACCTCCCTTCTCGCCCTCTGCGCTGCCTTGATCTACCTCTGCAGCGTGCCGGGTCGACCGCTCGGCTGAGCCTGTCGAACGCCTCGATCCCGATTTCCGCTTGCGTTTTCGCGAAAATCGGGCGCGGCCAAAAATAGTTGCTGAAGTCCAAAATCCCTTCTGCTAACGTGGCGGGTGAGGTGTCCGTCAGGCTTGGCCGCGGGAAGTCGACCGCCGCTCGTGTCACGCCACAACCCTCCCAAACCTTTGGGCAGAGCGCCGAATTCCGGTTCCCTCTGCCGCTTTGACTGAGGGTTTCAGTGCGCGTGATCGACGGCCCATTGGGACCGCGGATTACCACGCTCGGCGGATGAAATGTTGGAAGCGCGCAACTGTCGCGCGGGCCCTGTCAAGCAACGCCCGCCGCGGACAGGCTGCGCGCTCCGCAAGTTCAGTGTGCACATCACTTCTTTTTTTGCCAGTGTAGTAGGCACACTCCGTGTGCCGTAACCGAAGCTGTTAGCCGTTAGCTGTTAGCCAGAAAGGAGAAACCCGAAGTCACGAGTCACGCGAGAAATAACCGGGAGGCGGCGCAGTCAATTTGCAATTTGCAATTCCCTTCCGTCCTCGCCACTCGCCACTCACGATCCCACGTCCCGCCACCCCGGCCACGATACGTTGATTCGATAATTCGAATCGTTGTAAGTCGGGTTGCGCTCGGGCGCGTAGATTTTCGCGCCCTCAAACGGCGTGTCCTGGGTGTAAATCCAGACCTCATCCTGGTTCCACAGAATGACTTCATCGCGCGGGTCGCCCGTCAGGTCGTGTACCGCTGCGCACAGATCGGGATGCCCATCATCAGGAAACATCACGACTCGCCGCAACTGGCCGTCGATCATCCCGCCCTCGCGCACGTTGCCCGATAGCAAAATGAACTCCTGCCCGTCGCCCCGCCAATTGACCGGCAGCATCGGCGCGCCGCTGTGGATCGGCTCGTCCTGCTGCAAAAGCTGGCCGCGCGAGTCGAGCAGCGTGACGATGCCCGGGTTCCGCCAGAAGTTGATCGCCGCGTACTGCAGACCCGGCAGCTCAGGCCGGAACTTGCCGATGCACGCCGTCTGCGCGTGGCCGACGCGGTGTTGCCGGCGGATAATGCCACGCTCGTCCAGCAGCACGATCCCCTCGTCGCTGGCCGCGTACCACACCATCGGCCGGGCCGCCGCGTCGCCCGTGATGTTGCCGACGAACACCGAATCGGCGTGCTGCTGCAGGTTCTGATCGTTCGACCACACCTCTCGGCCCGAGCCGTCCCACAACGAATAGCCGATGGCCAACTGGTCGCGGCCGCTCGCCGGATCGGCATACGCAAACGGGCAGTGGCCCAGGCTGCCCTGGCCGGTCCAGAGCAACTTCAAGTTGCGGTCGTAGATCCAGAAATTCCAATAGCGGTCTTTCACCAGAATCTCGCGCCGGCCCGGGTCGCCGGAGAAATTCAGGAAGATGATCGAGTCGCCGTTGGCCCGCTCGTACGGACGCGACCGCGGCGCCGCTTGCGGCACGTCGGGATAGCCGGTGATCTTCGGCAGCTCCGTCGACCGCTTTACCTTTCCCGTCCGGCCGTCGAGCACCTGCAGCTTGAAATCCTTGGCCAGCACCACGTCGGCATGGCCCGTGCCATCCAAATCGTGAATCTGAAACGGCGTGTCGCACGTCAGAAGCCCATTGCGCGGATCGGGCCGACCCAATTGCCACAGCATCTTTCCGTCGAGCGTGACGGCCGTGAGGCAACTGATGTCGACCGCCGAATCGCCGGCCACCTTGGGCACGTTCTGGCCGATGAGCAGGTCGGTCACGCCGTCGCCGTCCAAGTCGCCGAAGCGGATGTTGCGGCCGGCGCCGAATTTCGGCGTCGCAAATTTCTTCCACAATTTCGGCCGCGGATTCGCTGCCTGCAGTCGGGCCAGCTCCTCCTCACGTTTTTTCACATCGGCCGCAATCTGGCCGGCCGTCTCAGACGTCGCGCTCACGCGAAAGTCCTGAAACCGGGCCGGCGCATTGGCCGACACGCCCACTTTGCCGTGCGTCAGCTCCTCATCGCGGGCCGTGAGCACGAGCGTGTCGTCGATGAAGGCGCGAATTTCCCGCCCGCGGTTTTCCACGCGCAGCCGATAATACCGGTTCGTCTCGTACGGAAACTCGGCCTTCGCCAATTCCTTCCACGCGCACTCGCGAAACTTGCTCTCCAGCGGCAGCCGCACGGCCAACCGCGCCGTCTTGCCGCCCTCGATCGAGAACAAATAGTGATGCCGATTGGTGTGATAACGGAAAACGAGTCCAGCGAATTCGGCGGTCGACAGCGGGCAGACCGACACCGCGACCGTGTAATCGCGCCACTCCGGATCGCCCGTGATGAACAGCGGCGCAAACAGCTTCGGCACCATCGTCTCGTGCGTGGGCGCAAGATGCTGCTGCAGATAGGTCGTGCCGTCCTCTTCGCCGGCCGCCCAGGCATCGATGTGGCAAATCGCATTCGCCCACGGGCCGAGCTCCACGCCGCGGTGCGGCAGATAGTGGTACTCCTGAATCGCCGCGTTGAGCTCACCGATCGGCGCACTCAGCGGCCCGGGCGTGTACCGCGAAAAGTCATCACGAAACAACTCGACAGTCTCATCCGCCGCACCGGCGATGGAACCGATCAGACACAAGTGCGCAGCAAACGCCAATCCGGTCACGCACCGCATCGCCGCCTCCAAATTGTAACGCCAAACGACGCCGTTACGATTCCACTCGCCACTCGCCACTCGCCACTCGCCGCTCATACACCCGCATGATCGCGCTATTGTCGAGCTCGCCCCACCCGGCCGCTTCCGCCTGTTCGAGCAACCGCAGATGCAGCTCCGACAGCGGCAGCGACGCGCCGGCCCGCGCCGCCTCTTCGAGCATGATCCGTACGTCCTTGGCGTGTTGCGAGAGCTTGGCCTGGGGCGTGAAATCGCCAGTTACCATTTTATGGCCCTTGACGTGCATCGCCACCGACGAAGCATTGCCTTCGCGGAGCACTTCCAACGTTTTTGCCGCATCCAGGCCGATGGCCTTGGCGAATGCGAGCCCCTCGGCCAGGGCCAGCCGGTTGAGGCCGACGATGAGATTGTTGACCAGTTTCACCTTGGCCGCGCTGCCCCACGGCCCGACGTGGTGCGCTTTGGCCGCCAGGCAGGCGAACAAATCGCGGCACGCCTCAAACGCCGCAACCGGCCCGGCTACGAGCGCCAGCGCCTCGCCGCGACGCGTCTGCTCGCTCGATGCGGCGATCGGAGATTCCAAGTATTGCACTCCCCGTTCGGCCAGCCGCCGGCCAAGCGCCGCCGTCTCCACCGGGTCCCCCGTCGTCGTATCGATAAGAATCTGCCCGGCCCGCAAGCCGGATTGCATCTCGCTCAGCACCTGTTCGACCACGGCCGTCGTGTACAAGCAGATGACGACGCGGTCGCATTCGGCAAACGGATTCTCCGACCAGCGGGCGCCGCGCGCGACAAGCGGCTCGGCCTTGGCCCGCGTGCGGTTGTAGACGACGACCGGATAGCCGCCGGCCAGCAATCGCTCGCACAGCGCCGTGCCCAATAAGCCCAGTCCGACCACGCCAACGGGCTGTTCGCTATCCCTCGTTTGCCCCATGGAACCCACTCCGACGAAGGCGTTGGGTGGCACGCTCAGAGCTTCCAGCGATGGGCGTGGTGAGCAACGTTCGCAACAACCACGCCCTTCGCTCAAGGCTCAGGGACGTGCCACCCAGTCGTCGATCACGCCCCAAAAAAACAGCCGCGTCCGTTTGCCCACCACGATAGCAAACGAACGCGGCTTAGCAAAGTCTGCGATGTGCACTCAGGCGGCGCGCCGGCGGCGTCCCGCGACCGACCACACGACGCACGCCAGGGCGCCGAGCAGCCACGTTGCCGGCTCCGGGATGGGGGCGCCCACGCCCGCGCCGACTGGCGGGCCGGTGAACGGGGTTACGTCGGCAAACGTCTCGCCGACACGCAGCTCGTCGAACAACAACTGTGCGAAGGGGGTCGTTCCCGAGACATTGCCCGCAAACGGGCGGAAGCGATTGAAGTCAAATTCGCCGCCCGCACCGAGCGGCGGCGCTGCGTTGCCAAACTGCGTCTTCCAGAAGTCATATTCGGCCGTCGTCACCATGCCATCAAAGTCGTTTATGTCGGTATTCGGCAACGTGACCGCGGCGTTCTCATTGTCGCGCCACACGACGTAATCGGGCGCATTGACAATGCCATCCTGGTTATAGTCGCCCGGCAAATCGGGAAAGACCGGGCTGGGAGTTCCATTGAACGGGGCAATGGGGGTCGCCAGGGCGTTGGCCGCCGAGACGATGAAGTTGGACTCCAACTTGATCGAGGCATTGGCGATGTTCGGTTCAGAATTCAAGTTCGGGTTCATCCAGACATAAATGTTATCATTGCCGAGGCGCTTGTTGCCGACGGCCGCGTTGTTGCTGTCGCCCGGCACGTGGTCGATGCGAACCACGGCCAGTGCCGTGGTGCCGTTGAAGACCGTGGACGAGTGGGCATCGCGCACCTGCCCAGCGGTCCCCGATCCAGTCGGATTGGGAGGATAGGGCTGCGGTACAGTGACGCCGCCCGGAACTCCCGCGAGACGAGCCTGCCAGCGATCCTCGTATACGATAGGCGGACCCGCTGATACCTGATACTGGTTGTTGCTGCTTTCGCCCAAACTGAATTTCTCTGCCTGAACCGCGCCGGTGCCGGTGTCGAAAAAGGCCAGGTTCGCACCGCGGCGATATGTTCCGGCAAAGGTTCCAGAAGGGTCGAGGTCTCCAATGCGGGCTCCGAGAAAGCTGACCCAGGTTGTTACGGGTGCGCCACTTTCGGGGTTCGAGGCGCGGCGGTTGGCCATCGTCCGTGACGGCTGGCTGATGCCGGTTTCGCCGGACAAGAGCAATTTGCCACCGGTAGTCGTGAGCGAATTTCCCAAGCCGTCAGTATACGTAAGGCTCGAAGCCTGGGTCACGCTGCTGAAGTTTGTCGCGGGAGACGCTGGCGCCGCTGTATCGTCTACCCATGCGCCGGCCCAACCGGTGCCACCGTTGTGGATCGGGGCCACCTGCGTTTGCGTCGGCATGCCGTCATAGACGACTAGGAACTCGCCGGCGGGGTAGTTGAAGCCTTCGTAGGCCAGCACGACGCCCCACGCATTCGATCCCGTCGCGAGAATGATCGTCAGTGAGACCAATAGTGCCGAAAATTTTCCACAACCAGTTCTGAGTGCATTTCTCATTGTGTCACTTCCGCTGAGGTTAAAGATTCGTACCGAACCACCGAGCCACTCGCCCCACATTGTTGTTTTGCTTCCCACCCGCTTTCCAATTCACCTCTACGCCATTGTAATCAATCGTGAACAAAATTTACCGCGTTTTGATTGCAAAATCGGCGTTGGTAATTCCTCCCTCGGGGACCGTCAACGTTTTGGAGCCATTCCGGTACTCCGGCGGAACCGGTTCCTTGGGAAGTACGGTCATTTCGTTCGCCCCGGGCGGCGCCTTGACCGAGGTAATCACCACGTGGTATTCACCGGCCAGTGCTCCTGCGCGATTTCTCTCAAATGGTTTGATGGTGTACCGCCCGCTGGAGTCCGTCTCGCCGCTGAACAAGCGGAAGTCCTTTTCCCCACCGACCAATTCCATGCCGATCGTCGCCCCGGCCAGCGGCTTCCCGTCGAGGGTAATCGTCCCCTCGACGGGAACCAGCCCCGGTCCGCCGCAGCCGGCAACACTCGCCAGCACGACACCGAAACACTCGATCGCTCGCGTCCGCCACATTTCGTTCGCGTCTCGCATCCATCGTTCGATTTGCAAATTCAGTCGCCGGCGACGACAAATCGTGTCCCGTGCTTACAACGGATCGCTTTCCGTCTCGCCGCCCGCGATGCTCGCCATAAAGGCAAAGACCCGCAGGTCGATGTCCCAACCGACCCAACTTCCGGAACCATCGCACATCTGCGTGTTCATGCCGTTCACATGATTTGCAAACCAGGCCGCATTGCACGTTCTGTTTGAACCCTGGTCGGGATTCGAGGGCACGTTGCGGCACTTGTTGTAATCGCCGTAGAACTGCCAGTCGAAATTGATGGTGGGACTCGCCACTGCCTGCGAAAGATTAAAGGGGCCCCACGAATACGCCCACAGCGTTCGGCGCGTGTAATCCTGGCTGCCGTCGATGTCTTCGCTGATATTTGTCGACTCGCCGAGCAACATCGTCTTGCTCGAACCATCGGTGATATGCTTCATCGCCTCAGGATGCAATTTTTGGAGAACCGCACCGCTCGCGTCCGGCGGCGGATTTTTGAGAAAGGCGCTCGTGGGCACGACGACGGCGTGCAGCGGGCCCCGCCAGCCAATGCGAATCAAAGATTCAGCAATGTCTTCTCCCAGGTACCACGTCGATCGGCCGCTGACGGCCCCGCGACCCGCGTTGCCGCGATAGGAGCCGGTGCGATAGTAAATATTGCCGCCGTCCGGTCCGCTGGGAGGCAGCAACAGCGCCTGCGGAAAGTCGGACGGACAGGTGTAGATCGGGATCTGCATTTCCCGGATTTGTTTCTGCTTCGCTTTGATTACCGGGTCCGTCGTATTGCTTCCCGCCATGTTGATCTTTGGATCGTACAGTTGCCGCAGGCTGGATTCCTCGGCATAGGGAAGAATCTCGAGTCCCCAGTTGCTGTAGCTGCCCTGCGCGAGGACGGCCCCCTTGTCGCCGGCGAGCCACACACCGGCCGGAAATGCTTTCCTCGAATCGTGATGATTCTGCATCGCCAGGCTGATCTGCCGCAGGTTGCTGGCGCACTGCGCCCGCCGCGCTGCCTCGCGGGCCGCTTGAATCGCCGGCAACAACAGCGCCACCAGGATGCCGATGATTGCGATCACGACCAATAGTTCGACAAGCGTAAAGGCGTGTAGTAGGCACGCTCCGCGTGCCGTAACAGAAGTGTTCTCAAGGCGCGGATTGCTCATGGCGCTGGCGGACGGCACACGGAGTGTGCCCGCCACGGCGGATCTTCGACCTGCTACGTTACCGATTCGACCGCGGCCGATTGTTCTGCATCTCGCCATTGTCGCACCACTTTCCCTGGGTGATGACCGGAGAAACGCGAAGCGCTTGCTTCGAAACTTTCTGCCTTTCGCGACCTGCGCCGCTCGGGCAGCCGACTGAGTCAATTGATTAGACTGAATAGAACCGATGACCGTTCGAATACCCGACGCGCGCCGCCTTCCGACAGCGGCTGCTCGCGTCTAACCGCATAACGCGACTACTAATCCGTCCGCGCCTCCGCCCGTTCCAATCGCGGCAGTGCAAGGCTGCTGCGCGAAATCTCAGACAAGGCTTTCAGTCTAACACGCGCTGCGGAGTGCATCCTAGACGCACTTTTTGCAATTGCGGGCCGGAAATACGCAGAGGTTCGCCCGTCCCGCCCGAGCCGTTGGCGCCGCCTGTTTTCGGCGCGTGCGGCGACGCTGAATCGAAGTTCCACGGCTTCCAGAACAGGATTTTGAAAAGCAGTTTACTAATGCTCAGCGCGAATTGGCAATTCGCCGTCGGCGATTGACCAGGCCGATCGTGCCCACCAGCGCCAGGATGGCGAGCATGGCACTGGCCGGCTCGGGAACCGCCGCCGAGCTTCCGAGCGCGGCGCCGGTGACGACGGTCAAGCCGAATCGCGATCGCCAGTAGTTGTAGTCGGCCTGGTCGACGAAACCGAGGCTGATGCCGCCTTCGTTCGGCAGGCTGGTCTGTCCTGTGGATTCGGCTTCGCGCCACATAACGTAGTCGGCCAGATCGACGATACCGTTCTCGTTATAGTCGCCGCCCAGTTGGGACGATACGAATGTGCTCACGTTCAGGATGCCGGTGCCGGTGATGAAGGGAGTTTGAAACGTGGCCGACGCATTGCCGACGGCGCCCCAGGTGCCCATGGCCTGCGGCACGCCGGCGAGGAAGAATTCGTCAATCGTATCGGGAGTGGCCGCTGGGAAATTGAGGTCGAGAGCGCCCCCGAAGATCTGCACATCACTCGCGTCGGCAAGGAATGGATTGCTGATGCTGAGGATACCGCCATCAACCCGAGTGTTGCCCGTGTACGTGTTGGTGCCGGTGAGCACCCACTTGCCGGTGCCGGACTTTCGGACCGCCAGGGTATTGCCAACCTGAGGATCGCTCAGCACACCAGCGACGCTGTTGTCGGCCGTACTGGTGCCCGCGAGGGCCAGAGTGCGATTCGTGGTCAGTGTACCACCACTGACGATGCTGCCCGTGTTGGTGAGCTGCAGTGCGCCGGTGCCGGAGGAATCCAACGTCGCGCCGTTGGTGCTGATGGTGAACAGCCGATCGGTCGAATGGCCGCTGCCCGTGTAGCGGAGCGTTCCGCCGTCGAACACCAGGTTGGCCGCATCGCTCGTCGTAGCGCCCAGCGTGCTATCCACGCCACCGTTGGAAACTTGATCGACCGACAAAACGGTCGGTGTAAGGACGTTGAAAGTATTCGTTGAGTGGAGGTTCTTCGTCAGAATACCACTTTGCGAAGTTACCATATTGGCGCCCGCGAGGGTCGTGATGCCGGTGTAGCTCTGGGTGCCGGTGAGGACAACGGTGCCCCCGTTCTTGTAGGTCACGGCGTTCGCACCGATGCTGGCGTTGGCGCCGAGAGTGAGCGTGCCGCTGTTGCCACCCCAGTTGTAGCCGGCCGTGGCATTGGGCGTGACCGTGCCGGTGTAGGTCACATTCCCGTCGGCGCCGATGCTCATATTCGTGGCGTTGGTGCTGAGCAGGCCGGTGCTGAAGTCGAAGCTCTGGCTGGACGCGGAGGCGGGCAGTGCGAAGAAGCCATTGTTGTTGCCGGCTGTGGTCGCGATCTTACCGAGCAGCGTATCCCAGCCCGCAGCTCCGACGCCCGGCGTGTACCAGATGCCGCCGTTGGCTTGGACGAGGATTGCGGAAGCATTACCCCAGGTGAGGTCGGCTCCGAAAACGAGGATGCCGCCGCGCGCCCGGACTTCGCCGCGCATGGTGTTGCCCGGATTGTTCAAAACAGTGCGGCCCGTACCACGCTTTTCTACGTTGCCAATGACATTGGTCACGACGGAGTCGTCTGTAAGATTATTGACGATCATGCCGTTGACGATCGTCGTTCCAGGGCCTTCGAATATCCAGGTTCGGTTGCCGTCCGCGACCACCTGTGAGATGCCGATCGAAATCCCGGTCGTGTTGTTCACCCCGTCCGGCGTCAAGTTCAGGCTCGCGCCGCCGGAGATCGCATTGCCGATCGCGCGGTTGTTGCCCTGGGTGAGCGCACCGGTGAGCGTGATGTTATTGCTGCCGGCAAATGCCAGTGAGTTACCCACTTGGATCACGTTGTGGATGGCGATGCCGCCGGGCAACTCCGTGGTAATGGTGCCGCCCCAATTTGCGCCGTTGCCGTTCGACGCGACGAGACGACCGGTGAAGGTATATGTACCGGCACCGGCTGCGGTGAGCATGCCGGGACCAAACGCCAGGGGGTTGTTGAGCACATACGTGGATCGTTGAAGCGCCTGGTTGCCCGGGTTGAAGGTCTGAGCCGCGTTGTAAACAAAAGTTGCCCGATCCTGGGTGTTATTGGCGACGAAGGCGTACGTTCCGGTATTTGCCGTAGCCAATCCGTCGCCACGAGTAAAGGTTCCATTAATCTCTGTTCGCGAATTGGGGGCGCCGCTGAGCGTGATTGTGCGGGCGGCCTTGGGGACCGCCACGTCGTTGGGGTCCCAGAGAATGATGTTGTTGAGGACCAACTTGGGGCCAGTGGCCATGTTATTGGTGAGCGTCCGGTTGGCAGCGTTCATGGTGACGTCGCCGACGATCGTCAGGTTGTTGTTGCTTAAGTTGTCGATGTCCAAGTTGTCATTGAGCTCAACGGGCGCGGTGATTCTGTTGGTCGATCCCGCGACGCCGCCACTGATGATCAGTGCATTCGTGGTGGAATTATCCAGCGTCAGTTTTCCGCCGGTGCTGATCACGTCCGACGTGAACGTGCCGGCCGTCCCGCCCATCGTAATTTTTCCGACGGTGACGGGTGTTGCACCGACGTCGAGCATCAGATTGCTGGTCAAACCGATCGACAAGTTGGCGGTGTCGAGGTTGGTATTGGGGAAGGTAAGACCGGTGCCGGAGGTCCAACTGGCATTGTTCTGCCAATTGACGGCGCCACCAGTGGGCACGAGAGTGTAGTCATCGGCCAACAGGGTCGTGCCCATCAAACCCATCGCCGTAACACCGATTGCCCATGCGATCGCCCTGCAGGATTTCATTTTCTTTCCTCAAAAATTCCACAAAAAGGGGGCCGATGTTCAGGCCCCCCTTTCATCCTAAAATGCCGTCGTTTGCGGCGACGGCCCCCACCGCCCGGCGCCCTACGAGCGGCGCCAGCGAATTCCCATCAGGATCATCAAAGCAATAACTGGCAGACAAGCGGGCTCTGGAACCACATACGGAATGAGCTCAACCCCGCGGAAGGCGGTGGCGAAGCCACCGTTTGCCGGCGAGGTGGCCAGTACGGTCAGCGAGCCTTGGAAGTTGGCTGCGATGCCATCGTCAACGAGCTTGACCAATCGGGTCGCAAGCGCGCCACTGTTGTCAAAGGTCGTCGCAAAGAGCGTGGTTACTCCATTATATGGATTCTTTATCCCGGTCAGACCATGCGCGCCGACCGTCCGCAAAAAGATGTCGGAGCCGGCGAGTGATTCCGAAAGACCGAGCCTGGCGACATACTGAAAGACCCACGCGTCGGCGACCGTATCAGCATTGGTATCCGTGAAGATCCACTTCTGGACGCCGCCCTCCGTGGGCACGGGGGCAACGGGCGGGGTACCGGACTGACCGGTGTTGCGCTGATCCGCGATGTACAGCGTATTCGCGTCAGCGAACCAGTAATCGTCGGCGGTTTCACTTGCCGGTGTGGGCGCGGTCACGGCATTGAAGCCGGGCAACTGCGTGAGAGGGACGGTCGGGCCGCCACTGGTCGGGAAGCCGGTGCCAACGGTCGACACGCCGCGAACCGTGGCGCCCGAGGAGCGGCTGCTCATGTAGAGCTGACCGTTGAAGCCGTTCAGGATCCGCTGGTTCGTATCTCCAGCCGTCAGCGCGGTCGAGGTTGTGCTGCCCTTGGTGGTGTAATGGACACCGTTTGTAAGGGTAGCGGTAGGGGTGGTAGCGATGTTCCCACCGCTCGAACCACCCACCCAGATGTCCGTGCCGTTCGTCGTGTACGCGGATCGAACTGGCTGGGCGCTGGCTACGTCCAGCAGACCGGTGGTGGTATCCACCGAGCCATCCAGCCCGATGATGCCAACCACGCGCTGAACGGGCGCAACGGGCGGGGGACCCCCCGTGGTTGGTACATGCGTCAATTGGCCCCCGGCGTCAACATCCCCCGATTTAATGGCGTTCGTGCCGCCGAGCGTGTTTGGCCCGGCCGACTGGTTATAGCCGGCAACGGCCAGGTACTGGCCGTTCTGCGAAAGCGTGATCGCACCGTCGTTGTTCTGGGTGCCCGAAAACGTGAGGGCGAACGTGCCGGTGCCATTGGTTTGCTTGACGTTGGGCAATTGGATGGACTGTACCAGGACGCCCGCGGTGGTGTACTCGTCAAGGAACACGGTCGCTGCCGCACCACTACCTTGGAGGGCGCTGGGCGTGGTGATGGCGCCGGTCGAACCACCGCCACCCATCGTGTCTGCCGTGCCGCCCACGGCGCGGGTGACCACCAGATTCCCTACTGTAATCGGTGCTGCGACAACCGTTGTGTAAGTGAATAACATCGCTGCGACCACACCAACGACCAACAAAGTCGCGCTCCGCCGGCCAAAGAGGAAAAGGGAATGCGTGCTGGAAAACGACTTCATTAGAACCCTCCCGAGCTATTCAAATGCTGTAAAATTGGTTTGCCCTACTTGAGTCGATCAACCCTGCAATCGATTCTGCGCACGCAGCCATGTTGGCAAAATCACAACCGCAACGACGGTTTCACGAGGCGCGCGCGGTCTCATGGCACCACGCCGAACACCGAACCAAAGGAAAACGAAAAGAATCGCCCTGAACCGAACTTAAGAGTCGCCCTGCCGATCCGTCGATGCCTGTATTGAGGATGTTGACGGCAGCCCCACCGGCAAAATCCTACTTTTCCTGTAACTCATCCTAATGGCTAGTCAAACAAATTACCCGACTTTTTCCCCCCTATTTTAAGACAATAACTGACACTTTCTGCACTCATTTTTCAGCCACAAAACCAACTACTCGCCCAACCGCTCCTGGCCGGTTTGTTTGCGGAACATGGTGGGCGAAACCCCTTCCCGTTCCACGAAAATCACCCGCATTCGCTCCGTGCTCGAAAAGCCGGCCAGGTGGGCCACCGACTTGACCGGCAGATCGGTTTCCGCAAGCAGCCGCTTGGCCCGGCTCAGCCGGCACGCATTGATCTCCTCCAGCACCGAGTGGCCTGTGGCCTCGACAAACCGCCGATCCAACGTTCGCCGCGTCACCGGAAGCTGCCGCGCGATGTCGCCGACCGACATCGGATAGTGGCTGTGCGACCAGATGATCTCCAGCGCTTTTTGAACCAGCGGATCATCCACGTACAAAGCCGTATGATTCTTCGCCACGGCGCCCGAATTGAGCGCGTCCTCCATCCGTTGGCCGACCGCTTCGGAGATGATGCGCATCGCTTGAAATGTGAGCACGGCCGGGTGCTGCACGGAATGGTGATGGATCGCTTCAAGCATTTCGTCGTACTCGGCCGCGAGTCGCTCGGCATCGCGCGGCTTGGCGACCGCCAGGCCGGGGCCGAACATGCCGATGCCGAATAGCCGGTGCAGCAGCTCGCCGTTGCACGAAAACCAGCGCTCCG
>JBIOWO010000183.1:0-5451 GCA_044868555.1 Lacipirellulaceae bacterium
CGAAAATGAAAAAGGCCGTGCCGCCCACCAAGCGGCCGGTAGAAAGGAAGCCTGTTAAGCAGGCAAAGAAGCCCACGAAGAAAGGCACGAAGAAGCCCACCACGCGGAAGCTCGCGAAGCGAAAACCGCGGTAAGAGAGGTCGGACGTCGGAGGTCGGAGGTCGGAGGTCGGAGGTCGGAGAATGTCGAACACAATTCAGTCTCATCGGGATCTTAATGTTTGGCAGTTAGGTATGGATATCGCTGAACGTATTTACCGCCTCACCCGTGATTTTCCAACCGACGAACGATTCGGACTAGTTAGCCAGCTACGCCGAGCTGCTGCCTCGGTACCGGCGAACATCGCTGAAGGGAATGCGCGCTCCTCGACGAAGGAGTACCTGCATCATCTGTCGATTGCAGTGGGCTCGTTAGCGGAAATCGAAACATTTCTTGATCTCGCCGTTCGACTTTCGTACGGCCGACCAAACACCATCGATGAATTAGTTGACGTAATTGGAGAAGAGCGAAGAATGTTGCGAGGTCTCCAACGTTCACTTAGATCAAAGTTAGGAACCCCGTCCGACCTCCGACCTCCGACCTCCGACCTCTACCACTATGGCCGGCCATTCCCATTGGGCGAACATCGCCCACAAAAAATCCTTGATCGATAGCAAGCGCGGCAAGCTATGGAGCAAGCTGGCAAAGGGCATCATCGTTGCCGCCAAGTCGGGCGGCGGCGACCCGAATCAGAATCTGCGCCTCCGCTACGCCATCATCGACGCCAAAGCCGGCAATATGCCCAAGGACACCATCGATCGCGCCATTAAGAAGGGCACCGGCGATCTGGAAGGCGTGAACTACGAGGAAATACTCTACGAAGGCTACGGCCCAGGTGGCGTGGCCATCCTATGCGACATCCTCACCGACAACCGCAACCGCACGGCCGGCGAGGTCCGCAAGCTGTTCGAAATGGCAGGCGGCAAACTGGGCGCCACCGGCTGCGTCGCCTGGATGTTCGATCGCAAGGGCCTCTTGGTCATCCCCGCCAGCCAGACCGACGAAGACGCCCTCATGGAGCTGGCCCTCGAAGCCGGCGCAGATGATGTCCGCCGCGTCGGCGACAACTTCGAGATCACCTGCGACCCGAACGCCTATTCCACCGTCTGCGACGCCGTCGACGCGGCCAACATCACCACCGAATCGCGCGAAATCACGCGGATCCCGAAAGACACCATCGATCTCGACGCCGAAACGGCCCGCAGTGTGCTGAAACTGATGGACGCCCTCGACGACCACGACGACGTCCAAAAAGTAGCCGCCAACTTCAATATCCCCGACGAAGCGCTGGCGGCGATTGAGGCGGGATAGGACACGGCTCACTTGGCCAACGTTGGATGTGAATTGGCAATCCAGCTTTCCACAATCGTTTGCAGATCGTGCGCGCGACGAATGATTTCATCGGCGTCGGCTTTTGAAGCCACGAACGCCCTGTCGTAGTCGATTTCGTTCCGCTTTCGACGGCATATCTCAAAGTAATCCGCCATCGCACGAACACCAGGCCCAACTGCCAGAGGTAATGCCTCAAAGGCGGCCTTATGATGTCCGCCGCCCTTGGAATCGAGCCGATATCCAGCACAGGCAATTGCCATCTTCGCCAACAACAGCGCGGCGCCGTACGCAGTTACAAACCGCGTATCGGCAGACACTGCCGGCACCGCTGCATCGTTAAGTTTTACGTCGACGGCCGCGCGCAGCTCGTCGAGTTCGGCCCGGCTGGTGCGATGCCGCTTGATTCGCCTTTCCGTTTGCAGCCGCTTCCAAGTCATGGGCCGATCCGATGATAAAGACCTTCGCCCGGTCTTTCAGAACGCTCACGACGAAATGATGCCCCTCCCGGAGTTTTTTGGCAAGCTCGCGCGGCGGATAAATCGTCGGATTGATCGGCCGGCCGAGGGCCCTCTCTGCCCGCTTGAGACTCGGGACCAGGTCCTGGATGCTCAATCGGCCGACGACCATCAGGTCCACGTCGCTCTCCGCACTTTCGGTCCCACGTGCCATCGACCCGTGGATGAATGCGCATCGGATCTTGGGACGCAGTGGGCCGAGCGCCGTTTGGAGCACGGTCGGCGCGCCCATCAACTTGCGCGCGAGCCCCTCAAGCTCCGGCAGGAAGGGACAGGCGGCATTCACCCGGTAATACGTTTGCCGCCCTTCGACATGGCGCATGAGAATGCCGGCTTCCACCAAGGCCGCCAGCTCGCGATGCAAGTGCGACGGCGCCGCGTTCAAATGGCGAGCAAGCTGGCTCAAATACCAGGTCTTCTGCCCATGCAGCAACATCGTCCCCAGCACGTTACGCCGAATTTTCGGAAACAGAATTTGCGCCGCGTTCTTTCCCATATATAGAAAGTATTTTCTATATTTTAGAAACTGTCAAGCGGACCCGATCGCAATCCTCGCCTGCTAACAGTTATGCCGCCTTTAGGCTCTGGACGGTCACCTCTTGACGAAGTTGCCGGTCTGCCCAACGTCCAAACCGTCGCCAACTTCAACATCCCGGATGAAGCGCTGGCGGCGATTGAAGCGGGTTAGGCGAAAAAAGGGCCGTGAAGTTTCAGGGCGGGCCACGCCGGCACCAAGTGTTTCTGATGCCTCTTCTTGTCAACGACACGTCGGGGGCCCGTTAGTCGCAAGGCCGAGCGGTTAAGCGGCGACGGGTGAGAAAAAAAGCGAGCCCGCTCATTGCGAACAACAAGCACGACGATGGCTCCGGAATAACGGTGCTTGCAACGCGAAAGCCAACGTGACTACCGAAAGCGCTGGGAGGAAAGTCGTCTCCGCCTCGGCCTAAAGTCACCAGTGAGTTGCTGACGGGACCGTCCCAACGCCCTCTCTGAACTCCTCGGAAAGATGAGCCATTCGTGTTCGTGAGGTCAAATTCTGTTTCTTCCCATTCTTGGGCATTTCCTCCCAGGCCGATAACGCCATAGGGGCTCAGACCCCCCGACTTTGAAATATCGGCCGGGCCTTGTTCAAAAGTCTGATTGCACACCGCTGTGCCCTGCGACGTCCCGCTTGCTACGCACATAGGCGGGCTGTTGCTACCAGATGGATAATTCCAATACTGCCCAGCCCCGCCGTTGGCGTTTGGATCGTAGTACGCCGCTTTATACCACTCGTGAACGCTCGGAAGAAAATAGCGAGCCAAGCTGTTGCGAAATCGATTGTCGGGATCGTAGCCAAGATCGCTCGGCTGCCAGAGCAGATTGGTTGCATTTGGGCTGTATCCGACATCGCCGGGCTGCGTGCTGAACTTATATGCCGCGGGAAACCCCTGGCTTACATTGAGCCAATTCACGAACCGCGCTGCCTGGAACCAGTTTACTCCCGTGGCCGGCATGTCAGGCCTAACGCCACCTGGAAAAAGTGAAAACATAGTGAGGCCAAGGTTGCCTTCGGCGCTGGCCTTCGTCACCATGTCCCGGCTCACTTCGAATTTGCCGATCCGATACGCATAGGGAACCGAGCCCGCCGGATCCGGTTCGCCCGTTGTGTCAGCGGGGTTGCCCGGTTTACCGATCGGGACGAATTCGATATTGAACGCGTTGGCGCCGCCGCCGAAGGTGTCGGCTCGGGCACAATCCACCAATGGCAACACAAGTAAGAATGTTAGCGCAATGAGTGTTTTCATTAGCGGCAGGCTCCACAATCATAGTATCACACATGTGCGATTTCGCAATTGTGCGGCACCGGTCGCAAAAAAGGCGTCAGAATAGATAATAGGTGCCCTTCGTCTCAGGAATCTTGTTCGAGACACGCTAGCGGTCCGCCTTGACGTGTCAATGTGGCACCTCAAGTTTCAGATCATAACTTCCATAGAGACCTATCGCAGGAAATCTCGACGCTGCCTTCTTTTCCGACCTATCAAGATTTTCACCCGGCCAAAAATTCCTGTAGAAATTGGGCCGCCACCTGTGCTAGGCTCGCACGTGAAATGACCGCCTGGCGCAGCTGACGTAGCGCTCGCCGACGGAGTAACGTGGGACACCGGCTCACGATGAAGCACATCACCGCACGGCCGTTTACGGCCGTTTCTCTGCAGTAATTGGCCCGTCGTTTACGACGGGTCGCGCGCCAATTTCTTTCTCGCCCCGCCACAACCGGGCGGCGTGCCGCCCGGTCGTGGCGGGGCGACGACGCCATCCCCCACAAAACCCGGCATTAATGCCGGGCCTAATATCGCTGCACGAAAAGGGCCGTAAACGGTCCTGCAAATCAATCGGCACCGGCCAAAAATAGTTGGTGAATTCCTCTCGCCGATCCGCTATCCTGGCCCACGCGATCACACAGCAGTTCGCACTGACTCGCTTTCGCCGCTTCCAGTGGAAGCCCGGCGCCGCTCCCGCTCTGCGCAAATCGCAACAACCCATGCTCCCCATTTCACATGCAACTCATTTCCGCCAACTTACCCAATCAAACCGGGCGACCCCACAATCCGCCGTGACCCCTTCCAAACTTTAACGACTTACGTCAACGTTTCGTGACCCCTTCGAGAAAACAAGCCACTTTTGAAACGACCCACGTGACCCCTTCGGAATTTCCAGCCCTTTTTTGAACTCTCGCCGCCTCCCCACGAATCACTCGCGACGTTCGGCGCGTCGCAGCGTTCTTTGAAAATTCAATCCGTTGGATCAACCAATCGGCGCCACACAACACCGCTCCCGATTGGCCACGCTCGCGGTGCGCGCAAAAAAAAAACGAGCGCGTCCCCAAATAGGAAACGCGCTCGTTCGTTTTCGACTCTCTGCGAACGGAACCGCTTACTTCCGGCCCGCGCGCGAGCTGCCGCCTGCGAAGACGGTGATCGACTTCGTATTGTGGTGGCCGTGCGAAATCTCAATGCCGGCCTCCGATTCGGTCGCGCCCCAGGCCTTGTGTTTTCCCTTGGCCGAGTAGGCGTTCTTCGTGCCGGCCGTACCGCCCTTGCCGGAGATCGACGCCCAGCTGGCGCCATACGCCTTCGCCCCTCTCCAGCCCATGCCGCGCACCGACAGCGCATCGCTGTCCGATACCACGACCAGGTTACCCAGGCCCATGTCGCTCAACACTTGCTGATTCGGCTGATCAGCCTGCGAGTTCGACACCATCAACGCAGTCATCGCCAAAGCCAAAGCTAAACATCGCATCGCACGTACCCTCATCGTTGTTTACACGCAGCACCGTCGCCAAGAAAGGCAAAACGAAAAAAGACACTCACCAATGCCTATCAAAATCAGCGAACTGCCCATAGTCAATTAAATTCCCCGCCTGTGCAACATATTTGCCCCATTTTGCAGGCCGGGCGTGACGCCTGTGCGGCGCGGCCGTCGCGCCCCGCTCGGCCGGATTCGAGGGCCAAGTCTTGACAATTTCTGTCCCGCCAATTATCGCCAATACAAATTCGGCCAACATTTGTGTGACACCGACGGG
>JBIOWO010000184.1:0-10796 GCA_044868555.1 Lacipirellulaceae bacterium
AGTCCCGACCCCCGTAACTTCGACCCCGATTTTCCAGCGATGATGCACCGCCGTACGACATGTTTCTGGCTCATGACGCTGTGGCTTGCGGCGGCTGCCGGGTGTACGTCGCTTTCGTATCCGAACATGTGGCCGTTTCCGGAATACGAACGGACGACGTATCACACGCCGTCGATGCGGGTCGACGCGGTCCGCCAGTTTGCCGAGCGTTCGACCCACGTCGATTCGCCCGAACAGCGGAAGCTGACGGACCAATTGGCCCGTCAAATCCAGATAGAGCCCGATCGGCTGGTGCGGCTGGCGGTGGTCGAGACGATCGCCGAATTCCGCACGCCGATGGCGCAGCAGGTGCTCGAAGCGGGCCTCGACGACGAAGACCAAGCAGTGCGGATCGCGTGTTGCCAGGTGCTCGGGAAGCGTGGCGACGCGGCAGCGGTCCCGAAATTGGCCGCCGTGCTGCGGAGCGACCAGGGCGTCGACGTGCGTCTGGCGGCCACGGCGGCGCTGGGAAAAATCAAGTCGCCCGAGTCGATGCCGGCGCTCGTGGCGGCGCTCGACGACCGCGACCCGGCGCTGCAATACGTCGGCGTGCAGTCGATGAAATCGGTCACCGGCAAGGACTACGGTCCGAACGTCGAAGCGTGGCGACAAGTGGCCACCGGCGGCACACCGCCGGCGGAAGTGCCTTCCATTGCGCGACGCATCCGCGGCATGTCGCCGTTCTAAGGGCTGATAAGGGATGATGGATGAGAGATGAGGGATTGGCAGCATCTCCATCCCTCATCCTTTATCCCTCATCCCTCATCCCTCACCGAAGCACCTGCTAGCACTTTGGCAAAATTCTTGCTGGCCGCACAGTTTGTCTAGCTCCTCTCGGCTCGCGGGGGAGAAACAAAGTCGCGTTTCGACGTGAATTTCCGCTGCGGGCGGCCCGATACCAACTTCACGGGCGCTCGGACTGTGGACCGATCCGGCCGCTTTGTCAGGGGGAGCAATTCGACGCGGCCCGGGCCGCGCAACATGGGTTCGCGATCGATTTCCAGACGCCCTGACAGCGGAGGGCGGCCGGCAATGGGATCGCGACCTGTCGTCTTGCCGTTCCCCGACGGACCAACTTGCGGCGCCATGCAACGTCTGCGCTCGCGCCACGCATTGCGACCTGCCAGGGATATAGATTCATGTCGCCGAGCGCCCCTCCGAACGCGAATCACCGGCTGCGCGCCGCCGACCATCGCTGCGCGACGGTGCCGGGTCGCCGCTACGGCCTGATTGTCGCAACGGTCGCGCTGGTTTGCTCGGCCGCCTGGGCCGTGGAGAACGGCGGCGCGGACGCCGATTCCGGCTGGGCCGTCGGCACGCCGGCCACGGCGATCCTGGACGCCCGGCCGCCTGACCCGCAGACGCGGAACATTCTGCACCACATGCTGGAGCAGTCGCACGCGCCGCTGTTGCGCGAGGGTGGGCCGAAGCTTCTTCAACCGGGCGATGGCAGCCTGCGTGTCGCCGAGCGGAGTGTCGACGGTTGGCGCGCGAGCGGCCTGCACGTTTCGCCGTTGATGACGGCGGCACCTGCTCGAACGGGACCGCGACCGACATTCCCGGCGGAGCTGCCGCTGACGTTGAATCATCCTGGCGCGTCGCCGCACACGAGCACGTCCGAAGGTCCAACAGACGCAGCCGCTCTGCCGCAGCTTAACGCACCTGCTGGCGCGGCCGATCCGAAGAATTCGGAGGAGGCGGGCTGCGACGGTCAGACCGCTCCGGTTGCCGACACGGCACAAACGGATGCAGCCCCGGCCGAAGATCCCAGCGACGATCCAGCAGGCGACGAATCAGCCGTTGAAATGCCGTCGGACACGGACGCAACGGTAACGGATGCACCAATCGATGAGTCGCCCGAGGAGGACCTGGCAGCCGAGTCGCAGACCGATCCACAGGCCACCGAACCGCCGGGCGACAACGCGGCGACGGTCCCGGCCGCCCCGATACCGCCGGTCGAAAAAGCGCCTCCGCCGCCCCTCACCCGGCAACTGGTCAACTTGCGCGGCCGGGTCCGCAGCGTGCTGAAAGGTTATTACCGCAAGCCGCTCAACAGCCGCGACAATGATTGCTGGGAAGTGATGCACGGCATGCTCTCCTACGGCATCCACAGCCGCATTCTGCAGGGCTCGTCGCGCGGCGAGCCGATCACGGCCGTCGGCTGGCTATGCTACAACAAGCCGTGCAAGGGGCTGACGCTGATGTACGTCACGCCGCAGGGCGATTTGCGCGCCAAGTGGGGCGTGGGACTGCAGGGTCATACGGGGCAGTTGCTGGCGATGCTGGCCCAGTGCAAGGTCGCGCCCGAATATCCGATCCACGTCGGCAAGAAGGAGTTCACGATCCGCGACTTGATCGAGGCGGAGAAGACGACCTGCTATCCCAAGACGGAGCTGACGTTCAAGTTGCTCGCGTTCCAGCACTATCTCGACCTGAACGAAAAGTGGGTCAACGACCAGGGGGTGGATTGGGACATGCCGCGGCTGATCCGCGAAGAGATTGCCCAGCCGATCCGCGGCGCAGCCTGCGGCGGCACACATCGGCTGTCGGGCCTCAGCCTGACGGTGAAGGCCCGCCAGCGGAGTGGCGAGCCGCTGGACGGCGAATACGCGCGGGCGGCCGAATTCGTCGAAAAATACGAGAAATATGCTTTCCGCCTGCAGAATCGCGACGGCAGCCTGAGCACCGAATGGTTCCGCGGCCGGGGCGACGACGACGACCTCGACCGCCGCATCAAGACCACCGGCCACATTCTGGAGTGGCTTTGCTACTCACTCAGCGACGAGGAGCTTCGCCAGCCCCAGACGATCCGGGCCGTCACGTACCTGGCGAACCTCATGTACTCGAACTACGACCATGAGTGGGAGGTCGGACCCCGTTCGCACGCCACCCACGCGCTGTTGCTCTACGACGAACGCGTGTTCAAGCCGTTCGACAAGGCGGGGGAGATGGCCACGTACAGGCCGACGCCTTCGACGGCCAATCGCTCGCAGCGGCGCACATCCAGCCAGCGGTAGGAGGGAGAGCGGCAGCGGAGAAGAGCTGTAGTAGAGAAGTGGAGTAGTGGAGTAGAATTCGTTTCCACCAAATTGCTCTACTCCACGACTCCACTACCGCACGTCCCCCATGCCCGTCCCGCGCAAATTCGGCGACCAATTGCAGGCCTTCTGCCAACTGGCCGATCATCTGGCGACGGTGAACGATGCGCACGCGATGCTGTTTTTGATGGAACAGCCGACCGACTGGACCCAACTGCGGGAGGCGACCGGTGAGCACACCGTGCTGCTGGCGGGCGACACGGAGGAGTTGCTTGAGGGAGCGGCCGACGAGGATTTCGACACGATTCTCTTGAACATGCCGTCGGACACGCCGGTGTACGAGCGGCTGACGCAGGCCCTGTTGGAAGCGGTGGCCGAGGAGCTGCTCCCGTCCGGGGCCACGGTCGTTGCCGTGTATAGCGGGTTTGAGCCGGAGGTGATCGACTCGCTGAGCGTCATCCGGTTGGGCGAGCACCTGGGCCAATTGACGGTCCGCGATCTGCGGCAGCTCAAGACGCGCATCCCGCTGGAAACGCTCAAGTCGATCGTCGATCTGGCGGTGGCGATTGGCCGCGAGGGCCGCGAAGGCAAGCCGGTCGGCACGCTGTTCGTCGTCGGCGACCATCGGCGCGTGCTGAGCTTTTGCCGCCCGATGGGGTTCGACCCCTTACGCGGTTACAGCCGCGCGGAGCGGAACCTGTCGGACGCCAAGGTCCGCGAGGGTCTCAAGGAAATCGCTCAGCTCGACGGCGCGTTCGTTGTTTCCTCGGACGGGACCGTGGTTGCCGGCGCCCAGCAGATTGGCGCTCCGCGGGCGACCGACCTGTCGCTGCCCAAGGGGCTCGGCGCGCGCCACTGGGCGGCGGCCGACATCACGCGGGCCACGTCGGCCGTGGCCATCGCGGTGAGCGAGTCGAGCGGCACAGTGCGGCTGTTTCAGAACGGCGAGGTGATGCTCCGCATCGAACCGTTCCGGCGACCGATGAAGTGGATCGACTTCGACACCGAGCCGCCGGTGGTGCCGGATTGATGCCTAAACGCGGTAGCCGAATTCGCAAGAATTCGGATCTGAACTCTTGCGAGTTCAGCTACTTGAGTGAGGTCAGCAGCTCCGAGACGTATTCGCCGACGTCCTTGAGCACTTCGTCTCGCGGCCGCTGGTTGGCCGCCGCGATCCGCCGCACAATTGCCGAGCCGACGATCAGGCCGTCGGCCACCGGGGCGAGCAGCTTCACGTGCTCGGGCCGGCTGATGCCGAAGCCGATGCAGATCGGCAGATCGGTTTGCGTGCGGAGCCAGCCGACGTTGTCGACAAGTTCGGGCGGGAGCTGCGTCCGCTCGCCCGTGATGCCGGCGACCGAGACGTAGTACAGAAAACCGGTGGACGTGGTGGCGATCCGCACGGCCCGGTCGCGCGGCGTCGTGGGCGTCACCAGTTGTATTAGACTCAGGCCGCGGGCCTGGCAGATCTTCGCCAGCGCGGCCGATTCCTCGACCGGCAAGTCGGGCACGATCAGCCCGGCGATCCCGCGCTGCTGGACATCGTCGGCGTATTGCTCTAGCCCGTGGCGATAGACGATCGCGTAGCTGACCATCGTCACCAGCGGCGCGGAGAGCTGCGGCGCCACCTCGCCAAGTGTCTGGAGAATGTCGGCCAGCTTGATTTTGTGCGCGAGGGCCCGGGTGTACGAGGCCTGGATCACTGGGCCATCGGCGATCGGGTCGCTGTACGGAATGCCGACTTCGCACAAGTGGCAACCGCGACCGACCATTTCGCGCAGCACAGCGGCGGTGAACTCCAAATCCGGATCGCCGGCCGTGACAAACGGCATCAGTGCCTTGCGTTTCTCGCGGCGGAGGCTACTGAACAGATTTTCGATGGCAGGCATATTTGGACGTCATTGTGGCCGAAGAGTGAACCCTGCGATTGCAAAATGCCCGTCAAATGAGAAGGCATCGGAAATCCCAAGGCGGCGCATTAGAACGAACGAAGCGCAATCGCAGAAGCTCACGCGCTGGTCTGCATACTTTTCGAAGAGAATTATCGCTGCAACCTCGTCATTTCTATCCGGCCGCAAAACTTGCAGGACGTTGGAAGTATATATCTGGCGAGCGCGCTCTGCCGCAAAGTTGTAATCCGTGCGGCGAGCAAGTAGTGTGATCGTTTCGCTCAGCACTAGATTATTGGTGAAGCAAGGCGTACTGTCGTGAGCCAACTCATCCCAAAACGTGACGCCTTCGGTGTGATGCTGATCACGTTGGAAGTAACGCGCGAGAAATGCACCAGTGTCGATGAAGATCACTCGTCGGCCTCATACAAGTACCGGTCGTGATTTTGAGACAGATCCGATGGCACGTCAGCCGAAAACACGGCCTTGTCCGAAAACAATGGATCGCGCGCTCGATCCTGATTGACGGTCGACGAGACGCACAGGCGCACGAATTCGTCGAGCGAGATACCGCGTTCCCGGGCGGCCGTCTCCGCCTTCTGGCGAAGTTCGTCGGGAAAGGGCACAAATATGTTTGTCATAGTGAAAGATCAAGATGATATCGTATACACCTCGATCCCCCTAGAGACTGAATCTGATGCTATGCAATGCACCCTTTTATTCTAGCTCCGCTCTCACGGAAGTAAAAGTTGAACTTTCTCGGTCAGCTAAACTCCGTTTGCCGCCTGCCGGCCGCCGACGAACAGGTGTCTCACGCCTCGGCACGTGTATGTGACGAGCGTGCCGACGACGAACCAGAACGCGCCGCCGAGCAGGAATACGACGGCGAGGTTGGTGCCGACTCGCTCGCTGTTCTGGAACCATGCATTCAACAGCCAGAGGACCGGCGCGTCTATGTACCGAACTGCAAGGATCAGGAGAAATGCAGGGCTCATGTCGTGCGCGGCGCCGTCCAGGTGGGCCCAGCCCAGGCCTACGATCATCAGTGTGTGCAGCACGACGAGCAAGCAGGCAAACCAATTACGGCGGACGAAACGGTCGATGCTCATGAATGGATCTCCTTAAGTCTGGCAATTTCGGCCGCGTCTTTGTCGCCGCGGCCGGAGAGGCAGACGACGATGACGTGATCCTTTGGTTTCCCGTGAGCCAGTTTCATTGCCGTCGACACGGCGTGCGAACTTTCCAGCGCGGCCAGGATGCCTTCGCGGCGGGCGAGCGCGTCGAAGGCGGCCAGCGCGTCTTTGTCGAGGCAGTTTGTGTAGGTGACGCGGCCGGTATCTTTCCAGTAGCTGTGCTCGGGGCCGACGCCCGGGTAGTCGAGGCCGGCGGACATCGAGTGGACGTCGCAGGTCTGGCCGTCGTCATCCTGCATCACGTAGCTGTAGCTGCCATGCAGCACGCCGGGCCGGCCGTGGCTGAGCGGGGCCGCGTGATCGCCCGCCTTGGCGCTGCGGCCGCCCGCTTCGACGCCGACCAGCGCAACCTGTTTGTGTTCGACCAGCGGATAGAACATGCCGGCGGCGTTGCTGCCGCCGCCGACGCAGGCCACGACCGTATCCGGCAGCCGGCCGAGCTCGGCGCGCGACTGCGCGATCGTCTCGCGGCCAATCACCGACTGGAAATCGCGAACGATCCGCGGGAACGGGTGCGGACCGACGACCGAGCCGAGAATGTAATGGGTCGTCTCGACGCTCGACATCCAGTCGCGCATGGCTTCATTGATCGCGTCGCGCAACGTGCGCGAGCCGCTCGATACGGGCCGCACCTCGGCGCCCAGCAGCTTCATGCTGAACACGTTGTGCGCCTGCCGGCGAATGTCCTCCTCGCCCATGTAGACGACGCAGTTGAGGCCGAAATGGGCACAAGCGGTCGCGGTGGCCACGCCGTGCTGACCGGCGCCCGTCTCGGCGATCACCCGCCGCTTGCCCATTCGCAGCGTGAGCAGCGCCTGGCCCACGGTGTTGTTGATTTTGTGGGCGCCGGTGTGGTTCAGGTCCTCGCGCTTGAGCCAGATTTGCGCCCCGCCGCACTGCTCGCTTAGCCGCTTGGCGTGATACAAGGGCGACGGCCGGCCGACGTAGTTTTTCAGCAGCGAGGCCAATTCGGCTTGAAAGGCGGCGTCCTGGCACGCCTTGTCGTACTCGACCGCGAGTTCGTCGAGCGCCCGGATCAGCGTCTCGGGCACGTATCGCCCGCCGAATGCACCGAACCGGCCGGCCGCGTCGGGGACTTGCGACGTTGCTTTGATGGGCGCTTGCGTCATGAAGGAAAACGTCTCCTCGGTTGATTCTCGACAGGCCGACCATCCGAATCAAGAGCGGAAAGTCTCACCACAGAGTGCACAGAGGACACAGAGACGGATTTCGGCACGATTTACAGAAACGACCAGATACTGAATAACAATAGGGAATGACCGACCGACGAACTGTCCTGTTTTCCTCTGTGACCTCCGTGCACTCCGTGGTGAATTTATCATGCCCGAACTGCCGGAAGTCGAGACGATGCGGCGGGGGATCTTGGGCGTCGTGGGTGCGCGGATCGATGATGTTGAGCGAGTGGCGTGCCGGCGGCGGCCGATTGCGATTGCGCCGCGGATCGATCATTTTCGTCGGCGGGCCGTGGGACGGACGATTCGTGAGGTCGGTCGAGCGGGGAAGCGCGTCGTCGTGCGATTGGATTCGGGTGATTCGATCGTCATGGAGCCGCGGATGACGGGGCTGGTGCTAGTGGCCGATCCGCCCAGTCGGGAGCATTTGCGGTTTCGCTGCACGCTCGCCGGGGCGGCCGGCGGCACGCGCGAGCTTCTGTATTGGGACCGCCGCGGGCTGGGAAGTGTTCGCCTGTTTTCGCCCGAGGAGTTTGAAACGGCGTTCGGGCCGGCGAAATTGGGGCCCGATGCGCTCACGATGACGGCCGAATTGTTTCGAGCCCAGCTCGGCGGCAGTCGACGGGCGGTGAAGGTGGCGCTGTTGGATCAGCGGGCCGTGGCGGGCATCGGCAACTTGTATGCGTCTGAGATCCTGCACCTGGCCGGCATCCATCCGGGCTGCCGGTGTGACCGCCTGACGCGCGACCAATGGCTACGGATCGCCGACGCCACGCGCGCCGTTCTCGAGGCGGCCATCCGCTACGAAGGCTCAACGCTCGGCGACGGCACCTACCGCAACGCGCTCAACCAGGAGGGCGGCTACCAGAATCACCATCAGGTGTACGACCGGGCGGGCGAAACCTGTATGCGTTGTGGCGGCGAGGCGCGGATTGTGCGGATGATCCAAGCTCAGCGGGCCACCTTTCTGTGCCCAAGGTGTCAGTCGAAGAAGAGCCAGGTTAGGCCATCATAATGATAACGGCTGACGACGATTGTGATGGGCGAGTGGAATTGCCAGCTCAAATATCGCTCGGATTCGGAAATTGGAGAGATTAATGACTCTAATTGCTTGACACCCGAAAATGGCGTCATTATAGTGCCGCACTGCGGCATGGTGGCCGCTTCGAGCGTCTGGATCTGTTGACCATTTGCTCGGCATTCGACTTTCCCGCGGTCGTCGCCGACACGATGAAGTTTCTAATGAACACGAGCCGCCCATGAAATCAATCAAATTTTGTCTGTCGGTCCTGGCACTGGGTCTTGGCATGATGGTCTGTCCCGTGGCAAATGGGGGAGCCACGATTGTCGATTACACCACGGTGGGAGCGATCGATCAGCCGGTTCTTGTCTTGGGCGGAACGACGGTAACCGGTTCTGCGAACATCGTTTCCGGTCCAGCAGTCGGCGTCGGGTCGAGCGGCATCGGCATCAAAGGCGGGACATTCCTGCCACTCGGCAATGGCTCGCTCGATTTGGGTGAG
This sequence comes from Lacipirellulaceae bacterium, assembly GCA_044868555.1. GTDB lineage: Bacteria > Planctomycetota > Planctomycetia > Pirellulales > Lacipirellulaceae > JABDGM01. Next base: position 8,876 of record JBIOWO010000184.1, read on the forward strand.
TCCATGACCATCGACTACGGCCAACCGGTCACCAACGTCACGCTGACGGTCTACGACATCGATCCGGCCGGAAATGTGACCTATCAATTTGAGGCCTTCAACGGAGTGGCGAGCATCGGCACGTTTGGCATTCCCTCCCACGCGATTCTCCGCGAGACGAAGAATTTGACCGCGCTAGCCGGCAACGCGCCGTTCAGTAAGATAACATTATCATCCACAGTTTCGGCGCCGGCTGGGCTGGTGATCGAAATGACTAGTTTCGATAACGTTCCGGAGCCTTCCAGCATTGCACTTGCCATCCTCGCGGCATCTGGTTCGGCTATTTTGCCTTGTCGACGGCGCCGGGCATAGAACGAACCCAGCCCGCTACTTCTTCGACGCCGCCCGCACGCGATCGCAGGCCGCTGCCCATCGGCAGCGGCCCATTTTCGATTGATCCGGCGGAACTTTGCATTTGTGGCGCGGTTTCGCTCTAATGGCGGCGGGGTGGCACGCCCAGAGCTTCCAGCGATGGGCGTGGCGAGCAAGCGCCGTCAAACCACGCCCTTCGCCCGGGGCTCGGGGACGTGCCACACGGCCGCAATCCAATTCAATCGGTTGGGAAGAAAGGACCTGTCATGGAACCGCGCAATAAGCAGCAGGCGAAGCAGACGACGGAAGCGACTCAGCCAGTTTGTGAATGCTGTCAGGATGGAGGTGCCCATCAACGCCGCATGCCGCGGCGCGAGTTTCTGGCCACCAGCGCGGGCGTCGTGCTGGGGGCGAGTGCGATCGGCAGCGTGCTGCCGGCCGGGCGGGTGTGGGCCCAGGTGAAGGCGGCGGCCCCGGCTTCCGTGCCGTCGACGCCGGAGACGTTGGTGGGACTGCTGTACGAAATGCTCTCGCCCAAGCAGCGGGAGTCGATCTGCTTCCCGTGGGACCATCAAGACAAAGAGAAAGGTCTGTTGCGGACGCACATCTCGGCCAACTGGGACATCACCGACTACTTCGTCAACGACGCAGCCTTTTACAACAAGGATCAGCAGGCCATCATCCGCCAAATTTTCGAGGGGATCATCCATCCGGATTGGCACAAGCGGATCGACAAGCAGCTTGAAGACGATGCGGGCGGCTACGGCGAACAGAACAGCATCGCCATCTTCGGCGAGCCGGGCAGCCGCCAGTGCGAGTTTGTGATGACGGGCCGGCACATGACGATCCGCTGCGACGGCAACTCGGCCGAGCACGTGGCGTTCGGCGGGCCGATCTTCTACGGCCACGCGGCCGACGGCAATTTCAACGAAGCGGCGACGCACCCCAACAACGTCTTCTGGCCGCAGGCGCAGGCGGCGAACAAGTTGTACCAGATGCTCGACGGCAAGCAGCAGAAGCAAGCGCTGTTGAAAGAAGGTTTGCCGCGCGAACAGCGGATCGGCTTCCGCGGCAAGGACGGGCCGTTTCAAGGATTGGCCGTTGCCGAAATGTCGAGCGATCAGAAAGAGCACCTGCAGGAAGTGGTGGGGATGCTCATCGGTCACTATCGCCGGAGCGACCAAGACGAATTCACGCAGTGCCTGAAAACGCAAGGCGGCCTCGACGCCTGCCACCTGGCCTACTACGCCGAGAACGACATCGGCAAGGACGGCGTATGGGACATCTGGCGGCTGGAAGGGCCGTCGTTCGTGTGGCACTACCGCGGCGCGCCGCACGTCCACGTGTGGGTCAACATGGCAGATGATCCGAGCGTGAAGCTCAATGCGTAGCGATCCGGAAATGCTTCATTAGCTTTTTTGCACCTGAAGAATCCCGGACTATAATAAGAACCTATCTCAGAACCATATGATCGCTAGCATTCGTAATCATCTTCGGGCAGTTTACTTTTCGCAACGGCACGGAGGTGACGCTGGTGAGGATGGAATTTCGTGGATCGAGTTGGCGAATG
>JBIOWO010000185.1:0-21661 GCA_044868555.1 Lacipirellulaceae bacterium
TTAATCGCTACCGCCGCATCCTTGTGCGGTGGGAAAAGAAAGCCGTCAATTATGAAGCTCTGTTGCATCTTGTGTTCGCCCACATCCTATGGCGCAATTCCTAAGGTTATGGGATAGGTTCTAAGTATGGGGCGAGTCGTTTGGCCACCGCACGTAACGTGCGTGATCAGCTGCCCCTCGCTCCACTTCCCATCAATTTCGGAGAAGTACCCGTGACTACTGCTACGTTTCGTCGCTATTCGCAATGCCTCGTCGTCGTCATGTTCAGCGTTCTCGGTCTGTCGATCGGCCAGATGCTTCGCGCCCAGCCCGTCGCGCCTCCGCAGCCAGCCGCGAACGAACAAGCGGCCCCCGCGCCGGCCGGCGCTGAAATGAAAATGGTCGCCGCCATCGCCCTCACCAACTACGACCATCTGGTTAGCGACATCACCTTTATTGGCTCGCTGATTGGGCAACCGAATATCGCCCAGGGAATGGAGGCACAGTTGGGAGCGATGACGGGGGGCAAAGGCCTCGCCGGCGTCGACAAGGCCAAGCCCTGGGGCTTGATTCTGCAGACGGACGGTATGCAGTTCCTGCCTGTCGTTTGCCTGCCGGTCACCAATGCGGATGAAGTGTTGGCGACCGTCGCCACCGTTGGCGGCGAAGTCAAGGATGGCGGCGGCGGTTTGAAACAGTTGGCGCTGCCCGACGGTAAATCGGTCTTCATCAAAGACGCAGGCGGCTGGTTGTTTTTGTCTCAGAATCAGTCGTCGTTGGCCCGCGTGCCGAAGAACCCCGAAGTCGCCTTTTCCAATCTCCTGAAAAACTACGATATTGCCGCCCACGCGGCCGTTCAGAATGTGCCTCCCATGTATCGCCAGATGGCGATTCTGACGTTGCAGGCGGCGATGCAGCAGCAACTGTTGCGTCAGCCGCAGGAGAGTGACGAGGAGTTCGGGGCGCGTCGGCAGAAGGTTCAGGACCAGATGCAGCAGACCGTGCAGCAAATCCAGGAGCTCGACACACTGACGATCGGCTGGCTTGTGGATGAAGCGAAGAAGCAGAGCGTGCTGGAGTTCACCTACAAAGTCATGCCGGACGGGACGTTGGCGAAGCAGTTTGCCGCGTATGGCGAGCCGCGGACGAATTTCGCCGGCTTTCGCCAAGCCGACGCTGCCGCGACCTTCAGCATCGTGGCCAAGGCCGACCCGCAGTCCATCCAGAAGGAATTGGCACAATTCGAAGCGATGATCAACGGCGCGCGGGCAAAGTTTGACGAAAGCGTCGACGAACACGCCGACCAGCTCGAAGCAGCCAAGCGCGACGCCATCAAAGCGGTTGCCGGCGAATTGTTCGACGCGCTGGAGGAGACGGTAAAATCGGGCCAGGTCGATGGGGCGGCCTCGCTCCAAGTTAGTCCGAGCTCACTGGCCCTGGTCGCGGGCGCATTGGTTAAGGACACCGCCAAAATCGAGAACGGACTCAAGAAGCTGGATCAGGAATTTAAGGGCACGCCCAATTTCGACGGCATTCAATGGAACGCCGCCAGCCACGAGGGTGTGAACTTTCATACGATGAGCATCCCTGTGCCCCCGTCGGAGGACGGCCCGGCGAAGCTGCTGGGCGACCAGGCCAACATCGCCTTCGGTATCGGCCCGCAAGCGGTGTACATCGCGGTCGGCAAGGACAATGTGAATGCCCTCAAGCAGGCCATCGATGCGTCCAAAGCCGAGCCGAACAAATTGGTGTCGCCGTTCGAGTTGACGTTTGCATTCGCGCCGCTGATGGAGGTCGCCGCTACCCAGGCGACCGACGAAGCGCAGCGCGCCAGGGCTCAGGCAGTCGCCGGAATGCTCAAGACGGAAGCACCGGGTCGCGATCACGTGCGGATTGCTGGCCAAATGGTGCCTAATGGATTGACGTATCGCATCGAGGCCGAAGAGGGCGCCCTGCGGGCAATCCTCATGAAAGCGATGGAAGCCCAGCAGCAAGCCGCCGCTGCAGCCGCACAGGGCGCCGGCAACGGCTTCTAGCCGAAGCCTGTGACTGTGAGAATTCGCACGGCACTGCCTCATTGAGGCGGACTGCAGAATCAATTCGCGCCACTGCCCGAGAGCTTGAACATCCAGTAGCTCAAGGCCGCGGCAATGACAAAGGCCACGGCACTCGGCCACGGCGGGATCGTGTGACTCGCCACGACCACTTCGACGCCCGTCAGCAGGCGAAGTAATTGCAACAGGCTGACCAGGCCGAAAACAACTCCCGCGACTTGCAGACCGACGGTTCGGGAGTTCATGATTTCCCTCCAACTCAATTCATTTTGATCCGTTGTTCGCATCCTGCGACTTGAGCGGCGCCGGGGCGCCGCGGAGCAGTCCCTCCGTGTTCAAGTCTTCGTCAATGTCGGGCCAATGAATGCCATAACCGCCCCCGGCGATTTGCCAGTTTTGACGCTGAGCGGCCGTGGCGTTCAGCAGGCGCGGATACCATACGAGCGGCACCGAGATTGATCTGCCGTCGACAAGTGCGACAGTTAGTGCGTCTTCGTTGACCGTGACATCGGCCACACGCTCATCCGCGCCCAGTGCCAAAGTGCCCATGCCATGCCTCCATCAATTCGTCGTGGTGATCGACTACCAAGTTCTGAATCTGCCGAAGTTCGTGAGCCCGAAATCCGATGTTGCGCGCCAGCGACACCGGTTCTAACCAAAACTTTGCCGAAAACTTCTCGCGGTCTACGTGAATGTGGAGCGGTTCACCCAGCTCGTGGCTCCAAAAGTAGAACCGGTATGGCCCGCTACGTAGGACAGTCGGCATCCTTTATAGTGTACACTTTACTGGGCAACCCAGCCAGTTTCGTCACGAACCAGAATGGGCTGCCGAATGTCATTCGACCGTCGAAGTTGTTCCGTCAGTTATCGATCCATTGAATCGCCCATGCCCATCTTCAAGCCCTTTCCGCTCGTCCTCACGGAGATTGCCGGCCAGTCAATTCCGGCGCTGGCCCGCCAGTTTGATACGCCGCTGTACGTGTACGACGCGGCGAAGATCGCCGAGCGACTTCACGATCTGGCTGCGTTCGACGTGGTGCGGTTCGCCCAGAAAGCATGTTCGAACCTGGCCATCATCGACCTCGTGCGGCGGCATGGCGGGCTAGTCGATTGCGTGAGCGCGGGCGAAGTGCAGCGGGCAATGGCGGCCGGCTTTCTACCGGGCCAGGACATCCATCCGCCGCAGATCGTTTACACGGCCGACATCTTCGACCGCGATGCGCTCGACCTCGTCGTCAAGCACAACGTCCACGTCAACTGCGGCTCGCCCGACATGATCAACCAGTTGGGCGAGCGCTCCCCCGGCCACAGCATTACGCTCCGCATCAACCCGGGTTTCGGCCACGGCCACAGCCAGAAGGTGAACACGGGCGGGGCCCAGTCGAAGCACGGCATCTGGCACGAGCAACTGGAAGATTGCATCGAGCGGGCCACGAAGTTCAACCTGTCGATCACCGGCCTGCACATGCACATCGGCTCCGGCACCGACCTGGCCCATCTCAGCCAGGTGAGTCACGCGATGGAGCAGGCCGCGCTCGCGGTCGGCTCCTCGATCGTGTCGATCAGCGCCGGCGGCGGGCTGCCCGTTCCGTATCGCGAGGGCCAGCAGTTCATGGATGTATCCGCATACTTCGAATTGTGGAATAATACGCGGCACCGGCTGGCGACCGAATTCGGCCACGAAATCTCGCTCGAAATCGAGCCGGGTCGCTACCTGGTGGCCGAGAGCGGCTACCTCATCAGCGAAATCCGCGCGATCAAAACGGCCGGCGAGAACACGTTCTATCTCGTCGACGCCGGCTTCAACAACCTGGCACGGCCGATCCTGTACGGCGCCTACCACCCCATGGCCATTTGCCCTGCCGATGCTTCTTCCCGACCTCCGACCTCCGACCTCCGACCTCTCCACGATGTCGTCGTCGGCGGCCCTTTGTGCGAATCAGGCGACATCTTCACGCAGGAGGAAGGCGGTTTCGTTTCCCGTCGCTCGCTGCCTGAAGCTAAAATCGGCGACTACCTCGTCATCGGCATCGCGGGCGCCTATGGCTACGTCATGGCTAGCAACTACAATACCAAGCCGCTCGTGGCCGAAGTGCTCATTGAAAACGGCATACCCCACCTCGTCCGCCGCCGACAGACGGTGGAAGATATTCTGCAGCTCGAGTCGGTCGTGGGCCGCGCATAGTCACACGAGCCCGCAGCGCAAGCAAGGGGAATCGCGAACTCCCTTGCTCGCGCTGCGGGCTCAATTTACGCGCAACGAGCGTCTACCTACAAACACTTCATAAACGCCACCAAATCGGCCTTCTCCTGCTGCGAGAGCTTGAGCTCCAGCACCAGGTTGAAGAACTCCACCGTGTCGTCCAAGGTCAGCAGCCGGTCGTCGTGCAGATAGGGCGGCGAATCCTTGATGCCGCGGAGCGGGAACGTCTTGATCGGGCCGTCGGCCGACGCGTAGCGGCCGTTGATCATCACCGGCTTGTAGAACCGCTCGACCTGCAGGTTGTGCATCAGGTTGTCGGTGTAGTACGGGGCCGGATGGCACGTGGCGCACTGGGCCTTGCCGAAGAACAGCTCCTGTCCGCGCAGCTCCTGCGGAGTTGCCTTGGATGGGTCCAGCTTTCCCAGCACGTTCAGCTTCGGCGCCGGCGGGAAATCGAGTAGTGCTTCGAACTCCGCCATGAAGTGGACCTGGCTGCCGCGCTCCAGGATGTTGACACCCTTCTTCGTGGCGATCACCGGGTCGCCGTCGAAATAGGCGGCCCGTTGTTCAAACTCCGTAAAATCCTCCACCGATTTCAGGGCCCGCTGCGAGCCGAACAGCCGCTGAATGTTCACGCCCCGCAGCGTCGGCGTATCGATCCGGTGGCGAAATTGTTGCGGCCGGATGTCGCCCACCAGGTGTGTGGCCGCACTGGTGTGGCCGTTCACGTGGCAATCGAAGCAGGCCACCCCGCGATGCGGCTTCACCGTGCGACGATCGTCCGTCTGGTTGAACTGCTGCTGGGGAAACGGCGTGACCAACAACCGCAAACCTTCGATCTGCTTCGGGTTCAAGGTGCCGTTGAACAGCTCGAAAAAATTCATGATCGTCACGAGCTGGCCCTTCGACACATCGCCCAGGTCCGGCCGAGTGGTCAAATAGATTGGCGGCGGGAACTCGGGCAGGAAGTGCGTCGGCAGATCGTAGTCGAGGTCGAATCGCGTCAGGTCGCGTTCTTCCTGCTTCTTGATTTCATCGATGACGTGCTTCGGAAAGAGCATGCCACCCTCCGGATGATTGGGAAACGGCAGCGGATAGAAGCCCTTCGGCCACAGGCCGCCGTTGCGAATCTCGGCGGGCGACATGCGTGCTAATTCATCCCACGAAACGCCGCTGGGCAACTTTGCCCGCACGCCGCCTTGCACCGCCTTGCCCTTGGACATCGTCGCGCCTTGGGCCGGCTTGTCCGAAAGGTCATAGCGCCGGTTCAACAGCTCGTCGTGCGTCCTCTCGATCCCCGCCTTCGCCGCCGTCATGCGGTCCATCACCTGCTGGAACGGCTCCTTCATCACGACGGGCGCGTAGCTATTCGGCGGCGGGTCTTGAGCGGCGGACACGCGCCATGCATTCAACACCGTGGCGAACGACAGTAGCGCTGCCACGAGTGCTGTGGAAGGTTTTCGGCGGTTGTTCGAAGACCGAGTTCTCATAGTGGCCTCCACAGGGATGAGCGTACCGACAACTGCTGGTGTGGGACGACGGTTAATAAGTGATAAATTGCAGGGTAACGCCTGGCGAATGATGAGTGAAGTGGCCAATCGCTAGCGAAGGAGATATCACCGAGCGGCCACATCCTCGCAAGACCGACTTGGCTCCCTGCCGATGTTAGGCTAAGATTGTGATAGATTTCACAGTCTTTCCGGCCTTTAGCACTCGACCCTAGACCCTCAGCTTCGCCATGGCCAAAGAAGGTCCACGCAAGAAAGTTCCCAAAGAGTTGGCGGTAATCAACGCCGACAACTGCACCGGCTGTGAGTCGTGCCTCGAGGTCTGCCCGGTCGACTGCATCGAGCTCAAAAAGATCGACCGCGGCATCATCAAGGGCACGCAGCAGTGGTGTGAGATCGATCTGGAGCGCTGCGTGGGCTGCGAAGTGTGCGTCCACATCCCCGGCAAGAAGACGAACCCGTACGACCTGTTGGTCTGCCCGTGGGACGCGATCGAGATGGTGCCGACCGAGAACGTGGCGGTGACGGTCGCCCAGATCGGCGGCCCGCCGGAGTATATCACCGAGAACTGGGACCGGCTGGTCGGCGGGGCCCAGCATCTGGCCGAATTGCGGGCGGCAAGTGCGTAGGCTTCTTTGGCGATTCCAGCGGGAGTGCTATAATGCCAGTAGCTCTTCTGAAATCGATGTAGGAATCCCCATGGTTCAAATCACTGTCAGCGATGATCTGGCTCGCGCAATTTCCGAAGCCGGGCCGCTGGTCACTCTGGTCGATTCCAGCGGTCGCACAGTGGCGAGAGTCGCGCCGATTTCGGAATCCGAGTGTCCGCCTGGAATGACTGCAGAACGCTGGACGGAGTTACAGCGACGAATGCAGACGCCGGGCGCCTACGTTTCGTACCAAGAAATGAAGGCACGCCTCGGCTGGTAAAATCCTGATGATTCGCTACACCGTTCTCTGGCGCGAAGAAGTCCAGGACGACTTGGCCCGGCTCTGGCTCAATTCTCAAGATCGCCAACAAATAACGGCCGCGGCGGACCGTATCGATGCTGAACTTTTGATCGATGCCCACCTCAAAGGCGAGGTTCTACGAGAGGGTGGAAGGTCCCTCACCTGCCTGCCGTTAGTAGCCCATTTTCGAATCGATAAAGGCGACCGAAAAGTGTTTGTCGAAGCGATCGAACTGCTGGAGGCCTGATTACTCCGTCCCCGCGAACTTTCGCATGTACTCGATACTCTGCCGCGCGATCTCATCGGGGCTGGGCTCGTACTTGAAGACTTCGACGCTCACCCAGCCGTCGTAATTGATCTCCTTCAAAGCCGCGAAAATCGGCCGGAAGTCGATGTTTCCCATGCCCGGGCCGAGCAGGTTTGGGTCGTTCGCGTGGAAGTGGACCATCCACTGGCGGCTGTCGCGGATGATGTCGGCGATCGGCCCGCCTTCACTCGACATGGCCTTCACGTCCAGATGCAGCTTGCAGTGCGGCGAATCGACCATTTCCGCCAGCCGGATGCCCGACTTGGCCGTGAGCATGAAATCGCCCTCCGCCGGCCCGAGCGGCTCCACGGCGATGGTGACGCCGTGCTCGGCGCACGACGGCATCACCAGGTGCAGCACTTCGACGGCATACGCTTCTGCATCGTCATACGTAACGCCCGGCAGCAGGTTCCGCTGCTTCGGCGAACCGAGCACCATCACCTTGCCACCGAGATTCGCACAAAGCTCGACGAGCGATTTCATGTAGTCGGCCGTGCGGCGGCGGACCGTCGGGTCCGGGCTGGTAAGGTAGTATCCGTCTGTTTTGGCGAGCAGCCAGTGCAGGCCAACGACTTCCAGCCCGGCATCCTCGGCCTGCCCGCGCGCCTCGACGATCCGCTCGGCCGGCACGCGTCGCAGGTCGAACGGCTCATCCTGCGGCAGAAATGTGAAGGGCGCGATCTCGACGCCCGTGTAACCGAGTTTGCCGATTGTGGAAAATGTGTCGGCAAACGGGCGGTCGCCAAACGTCTCGTTGCAGATTGCGAATTTCATGTCGCACCGACTGCTTGAATGCGCATTCCAAGACCGGTAAGCTAGCTATGCTTGCAGGTGAAGAGTATTGCAGGTTTTTCCCGATTGGAATAGGATGTAAGTGTACATGCGCCCACATGTTTGGCGCTGTAGGGTATTGGTGTTCCGGCTATTCCGGCCTTGATCACCTTCTTTCGGAGCTGATGTGCAATGCAGTTGCAGTTTGCACTTGAAATGGGACGTATTCATCAAGGTGATTGCCTTGATCGATTGAAAGAACTGGATGATACCTCGGTCCATCTAGTGTTCGCGGATCCGCCGTTTAACATCGGATACGAATACGACGAGTATCACGACCGCCAGTCGGATGATGACTACATCGCCTGGTCACGACAATGGATAAAGGAAGTATATCGGGTGCTTAAGCCCGATGGAACGTTTTGGCTTGCGATTGGAGACGAGTACGCCGCCGAATTGAAGGTGGCGGCGAAGCTGATAGGTTTTACCACTCGCAGTTGGGTCGTCTGGTACTACACGTTCGGCGTCAATTGCAAGAAAAAGTTCTCCCGCTCGCACGTCCATTTGTTTCACTTTGTGAAGGACGAGAACAACTTCACGTTCAATGGCGACGAGCCGCAAGTACGAGTGCCGTCCGCCCGCGCGCTAGTGTACGCCGATAAGCGGGCGAATCCGGCCGGCCGGCTGCCGGACGACACATGGATCCTGCGGCCTCAGGACTTGCCCGAGGGATTTCAGCCGGCGGACGACACATGGTACTTCGCGCGCGTCGCCGGCACGTTCAAGGAACGGCAGGGCTTCCACGGCTGCCAGATGCCGGAACAACTATTGGGGCGGATCGTCCGCGTGAGTAGCAATCCGGGCGACATTGTGCTTGACCCATTCGCCGGCAGCGGTACCACATTGGCCGTGTCCAAAAAGCTTGGTCGCCAGTGGGTTGGTTGCGAACTTTCAGAAGATTATGTCCGTTCGGCTAACGAACGGCTTGACGCAATTCGCGAAGGCGATGCTCTCGACGGTTCTGCCGATCCGATTGCCAGTGCTCCAAGCACCGCCAACGGAAGAAAATTGGAAGATGTTATTGGCATTGACAATAGCGTGGGGCAGGCAGCGCCAGTCACGGAACGTGCCGGCTTGCGCGAAATCGGTTGTGCTACTCAGCACCAGTCGACGGAATGCGTTTGCTCAACCGAGAATCGTCGAACAGTAATGGCGAAGCGAGAGTTGCGAGATGCCATACACGAAGCGATTGTCAAAGCGTTCTATTCAACACACGATGGTTTTTCGACAGATTGGTTGCTTGCCAGTCCGGAATTGCAGTCGGCCTTTCACGAAGCCTGCCGCGATTCGGGTTTGATCGGAGAACCTGCCAATTGGAATCGCAGCCTTTTGCGAATCAGAAAATCGGGGGGTTTCCCAAGAGAAGGAAAAGTTAGAAAGATTCACTTTTCTCCGTCCGAGATGGATGGTTTCAGCTTCGCAGCTGAAATTGCTTGGCGCACATCGAGCGGGAAATTCATTGATGCATCGCTGGATGAGATATTCTGCGATCCGATCAAGTCTTCTCATTTTGATCGAATTGCGAAGAGATACGCGGTCGAATTTGACCCAGCCGGCTGTCGTTGGGCAGCTTTGCGATTGCGGAAGGCGAGTAAGCAACTCGTTGACGAGATGAAGCAATTTCATTTTGTCTTTCGAACTCGAGATTTTCCGCGTCGAGCGCAAAAATGGGATTCCTGTGACTTCGATCGGTTTGCGGGACAGCCAGGCCTCTATATGTTGCAATCAGAGGAAAGGGTTCCCCTCTTTATAGATGGCACTCTTGACCTCGGAGCTAGACTCGTGCGGCACGCTGAATGCAGCAGCTTCGCAAAGGCGATCCGGCACGTTTCGGTGATACCGCCAGATGAGCTGCCTGGATCCGAATATCAAGACGGATTGAAAGTTGATTTAGTTCGTCGTCATGACCCACTTCTGAATGTGAATTTGGTTGGACTCGTTGAGGCGTTGGCAAGTTGAGAGACATAGTCGTTCGAGCATTTCTTGAAACGAACATGAGCTTCTCAACGGACCGTGTTGTAGCTGACCCAGCGTTGAATTACGCATTCATTCAACGGTGCCGGCAACTCGGGGATACCTCACCAGAAGCCGAACTAAATATCGAACTGTTGAATCTGCGAAAGGCCGGGCTTCTAAAGGGAATGCCGCGTTCCGTACGAACGTCCCTTAAGAACGAAGATGTGTATCGATTTGCAAGCGAGATTGCCGCACGATATCTAGAAAAGTTGCACGGAACGACTCTTGATCGGATTATCTGTGATCCGCAACTTGCGGCAGAATTCGATGCGATTGCATCAGAAATCTCGCCGGGTTTTTCTTCGCTGCAATATCGCTGGGCCGCTTTGAACCTGAGAAAGGCTCGGTCTCTGCGACCTGAGCTGCTGTCTCAAGTCGTTAGACCGACCCGCGTCACCGTCGGCGCAGTCGAGACGCTCGTAATCAGCGAATTGCCGTCGCAACAAGGACTCTACATCTTTTACGGTCCGCTTGAAACACTGTATGTTGGCGAGGGTTTCAATCTTCGCAAGCGTGTCGCGAAGCATCTTGATCATTCCGACAATCGAAATCTCGCTAGGTGGTTTTGGTCGAACGGATTCAAGGACGTCCGTCTTGAAATCCAGGTGCTCGACGCTAATACTTCGACAAAGGTTCGAAAGGCTTTCGAAGCAGAGCTAATTGCTACCCGGCATCCTGTCTTTAACGTGCAGCGCGCAATGCTCAATCATTGAGCGAATATTCGCGACGCAAACCGAAAGCGAGATGTCACGGAAGTTCTACAGCGCCGCGAACTGCTGCCACTGGTCTTGGTACGCGCGGATTTCGCCACTCACTATGTCGTAGACCCAACCGTGCAGGGTGATCTTCCCGGCCGCGAGTGCGTCCGCGACGCACGGGTGGGCACGCAGGTTTTCGAGCTGCACGAGCACGTTCGCATCCACCGCCTGTTGCATTTCGTCCGGTCCACCAAGCCGTCCAGCGTTCGCCAAAATCTCGCGCACCGGCTCGGCGTGGTGACTGAGCCAGTCGGCCACGTGGGGCATGTTCTGGAGCGATTCGGGATGCAGCAGGCCGTGAATCGCTCCGCAACCGGAGTGGCCGCAAACGATAATATTAGGCACGCGCAACCCAACCACCGCAAACTCGATCGTCGCCGTCACGCCGCCCACGATCCCGTCGTACTTCGGCACCAGGTTGCCGGCATTACGGAGCACAAATAGTTGTCCGGGCTGGGCATGGGTGAACAGGAACGGGTCCACGCGCGAGTCGCTGCACGTGATCACGAGCGCTTCGGGCGACTGCCCGGCGGAGAGTCTCTCAAACAGTTCGCGATATTGTGGATAAACGTCGCGCTGAAAGGTGCGGACGCCGGCGATGATGTCCTGCATGGGGCCATTGTAGCAGGTAAGTAGCAGGCACGCTCCGCGTGCCGAAGCAGAACTGCCGACACGTGTTGTCCATCGTGTCCATGAGAAACGCCTACAATCGCTTCAGTCACGGCACACGGAGTGTGCCTACTACAATGCGACGGACTGTCGCCGGGCAATCTGACGGTTCTCGCTTTGCACGAGCTGGCCGCAGGCGGCCGCGATGTCGGCGCCCAACGAATAACGGATCGTGGTGACGAAGCCAGCCCCACGGAGGACCGCCGCGAACGCATCCCGCTCCGGCCGCTCGGTCGAGCGCAACTCCGGTGCGGCCGAGATCGGGTTGTACGGAATCAAATTCACGTGCACGTTGAGGCCCCACAGCCAGTCGGCCAACTCGCGAGCATCGTCGGCCGAGTCATTCACGCTGGCCAGCATCAAGTATTCAATCATCATGGTAGTGCGCTGGATCTCATTCACTTTGGCCACGGCGGCCCGCAACTGGTCGAGCGGATACTTGGCGGCCAGCGGGATCAGCCGCTCGCGGACGTCCTGCCGCACGCTGTGCAGGCTCAATGCGAGATTCACCTCGGGAAACCGCCGCGCGCAGCGGACCATCGCGTCCGGAATTCCGACCGTGGAAATGAGAATCCGGCCCGGAGTGTGGTGAAACAGTTCCGGCGCCAAGAGGGCGGCGACCGATTCGTACAACGTCTCCTCGTTATGAAACGGCTCGCCCATCCCCATGAAGACGATATTCCGCACGCGGCGGTCCTCGGCCTGCATTCGCTCGCCGGCCAGCACGACCTGATCAAGAATCTCCGCGGCCGACAGGTTCTTGGCGATGCCCATCTGGCCAGTGGCGCAGAAACCGCAAGCGGCCGCACAACCCACCTGCGACGACACGCACAGCGACACTCGCCCGGTGCCGGTTCGCATCACGACCGACTCGATCAAATACCCGCTCTGCGTCCGCAGCACCAGCTTGGTCGCTCCGTCGAATTGCGAGTTGCACACTTCCACCACGTCGAGCGGATGAAATTCGACTTGCCGAGCGAAGTCGTCGCGCACGTCGGCCGGCAGCTCGGCGAGCGCGGCCTCGACGCCGAGAAATTTCTTTACCAGTGCCGTGCGCGCGGCGCGCAGTCGCCGCGGCTCAAACTTCAGCTCCGCCCGCAGCCGATCGACGGCCACCGTATCGTAGAGGCTGATCATTTCAGCACTTGCTTGCTGGGGGCCCCGGCGATCTCTTGCACGTATCGCGGCACGACGTAGCCGGGCAGCCGCGCGCGAAGCTCCTCGATGATCCGCCGGCCGGAACTAGTCGGCGCCTCGAAGTGGGCCGCGCCGGCCACGCGATCTAATTGATGTAAGTAGTACGGCAACACCCGCAGATCCACCAGTCGCTCGCAAAGCGCGGCCTGCGCTTCGACCGTGTCATTCACGCCGGCCAGGAGCACAGCCTGATTCAGCAGCACAATGCCCGCGTCGGCCAGTTTTGCCAGGGCCGCCGCGACGTGGCCGTCGAGCTCGTTGGCATGATTCGCGTGGACAACCATGATCGGCGTCAGCCGCGTGCCGCGCAGCATCTCCATCAAACTGTCGGTAACGCGCTCCGGAATGACGATCGGCAGCCGCGTGTGGATCCGCAGCCGCCGCAAATGGTCGATCGCAGCCAATTCATCGATCAGCTCAGCCAGCGTGGCGTCGACGATCGTGAGCGGATCGCCACCGCTGAGGATCACCTCGTGCACGCTGTCGTCGGCCGCGATCTCGTCGAGCGCCGGCCGCCAATCGTCGAGCGAGCGCGGCATCTCTGTATACGGAAAGTGGCGGCGGAAGCAGTAGCGGCAATGGACAGCGCACGTGCCGGTGGAGACCAGCAGCACCCGGCCTTCATACTTGTGCAGCAGTCCAGCCTGACGCACAGCCGCGGCGTCGCCGACTGGATCGGTCACAAAGCCCGGCGCCTCGACTAATTCTTCGGCCGACGGCAGCACTTGCCGCAGAAGGGGGTCGGCCGCGTCCCCGGGCCGCATCCGGGCCAGATAGCCGCGCGGCACGAACAGCGGAAACTGTCGCGCGGCCAATCGGGCCCGCTCGGCTGTCTCCGGCGGCAGCTCCAACAGCCGGCACAGCTCGGCCGGATCCCGCACGGCATCCTTCATCGCGTCCTGCCACGACGCGTATCGCGGCGTGAATCTGGGGCGGACAGCGGGCGACGGTGCGGATAAAATAGCCATTCGTTTTTTGGCCGGACGGCACTGCCGGGCATCGCGGCCGCTTCTGAATTTCGACGACAAATCGAACAATTCAACATACCAGTAGCGAACAGGAAGACCAACCGTGACAACCTACAATTGCAGCGATTTTCGCAAGGGCCTGAAGGTCGAAATCGATGGCGTGCCCTATTTGATGGTGGAAATGAATTTCCGCAAGCCGGGCAAAGGCAACGCCCTGTACGAGTGCAAAATGAAGAACCTCGTACGCGGCACGATGATGGACCGCACCTATCGAGCCGGCCAGACGCTCGAAGCGGCCGACGTCGCCGAGTTCGCCGCCCAATTCCTGTATCGCCAACAGGACACGTTCGTGTTCATGAATACGGAGACCTACGAGCAATACGAACTCTCCAAGGAGCAACTTGGCGATACCTGGATGTTCTTGAAGGATGGCATCGACTGTTCGATCATGGTGTTCAACAACAACCCACTTACGGTCACGCCGCCGAACCACGTCGTCCTAAAGGTCGAGTACACCGAGCCGGCCGCCCGCGGCAACACGGCCACCAACGTGCAGAAGCCCTGCACGCTCGAGACCGGCGGCGAGATCAAGGCACCCGCCTTCGTCAACACGGGCGACTTCCTGCGCATCGACACGCGCACCGGCGAGTACATCGAACGGGCCAGCGGGCCGGACGGGTGAGCGGGCCCAAGATCGCCCGCTGGCTGGCGAAATACCTGCGTGCCGTCAAACCGGGCGGCTTGCGGGAGGATGCCGCCAAAGCGTAGAACTATTCCCGTAAGTCGGGCGTTCTAGCCTGACCTACGATTCTCGTCGCATTTCCAGGAGCCACGTCATGTCCGCTTTAATTCCGCTCGCCGTCATTGCCGGGATCGCGCTGTTGGCCATCATGTGGGGAGCCGGCGTCTACAACAAGCTCGTCGCGCTCAAGAATCGATTCCAGAACTCGTTCGCCCAGATCGAGGTGCAACTCAAGCGGCGGTACGACCTGATCCCGAACCTGGTCGAAACCGTCAAAGGCTACATGGCCCACGAGAAGGGCACGCTGGAAGCGGTGATCCAGGCCCGCAACCAGGCCGTGAGCGGACTCAACAAGGCGGCCGCCAACCCCGGCGACCCGGCCGCCATGCAGGCCCTGGCTTCCGCCGAACAGGGACTGTCCGGCGCGCTGGGCCGATTGTTCGCGCTGGCCGAAGCCTACCCCGATTTGAAGGCCAATCAGAACATGGCCCAGCTCACCGAGGAGATCACCTCGACCGAGAACCGCGTGGCCTTCGCCCGCCAGGCCTACAACGACTCCGTAATGCAGTACAACACCTACCGACAGAGCTTCCCGGCCGTCATCGTCGCCGGCCTGGTCGGCCACGGCCAGGACGCACAGCTCCTGGATTTCGACGACGCCCAGATCGCCGAAGCGCCGAAAGTCTCATTTAGTTGAGCAAAAGCGGAGACACAATCGCTAATCAAGACAAGGAGACAGGGAGACACGGAGACACGGAGATGCTGCGGCGATCAATCGCTCGTCTCCTTGTCTCCCCCTCTCCTTGTCTCCTTGTCTTTTCCTGACCCCTGAATCCCAATCCCTGACCCCTTCCTCATGGCCACGGACTTCTTTGAACGGCAATCGGTCGCGCGGCGGAACACGAAGTGGCTGGTCGTGATGTTCGCGCTGGCGGTGATCGGTCTCGTCGGCACGACGTTCGTCGCCACGGCGATGGCTGTCGGCGCGGCCGGCGGCGAGATACCGCTTGCGGTGCCGATCGGTGCCAGCCTGGGCGCGCTCGCGCTCATTGGCGGCGGCAGCGCGTTCAAGATCGCTCAATTGTCGGGCGGCGGCACGGTCCTCGCCGAGCGACTCAACGGCCGGCGCGTCTATCCGAATTCCACCGATCCCATCGAGCGCCGCCTGCTCAATGTCGTCGAGGAAATGGCACTGGCATCGGGCGTGCCGGTGCCGCCCGTGTTCCTGTTGGCCGAGGAGAAGGGCATCAACGCCTTCGCCGCCGGCTTTTCGCCGAGCGACGCTGTGATCGGCGTCACCCGCGGCACGGCCGAGCAGCTTACGCGCGACCAGTTGCAGGGCGTGATCGCTCACGAGTTCAGCCACATCCTCAATGGCGACATGCGGCTCAATCTGCGGCTGATCGGCATATTGCACGGCATCCTCGTGATGGGGCTGGTGGGGCGAAGCTTGCTTCGCATCGTCAGTTATGGTGGCGGCCGATCGCGAAAGAACGACGGCGCAGCATACCTCCTGCTCATCGGCCTGGTGTTCATGGTGCTCGGTTTTCTGGGACTCTTTTTCGGCAGCCTGATCAAGGCGGCCGTATCGCGGCAGCGCGAGTTCCTGGCCGATGCGTCCGCCGTCCAATTCACGCGTCACCCCGAAGGCATCGCCGGCGCACTCAAGCGTATCGGCGCGGCCATCTTCGGCTCGAAGCTCGTCAATCCGCGGGCCGCCGAAGCCAGCCACATGTATTTTGCCGAAGGCCTGGCGAGCCTGTTCGCCACGCATCCGCCGCTTGACGAGCGCATTCGCCGCATCGACCCTCAATGGGACGGCAACTATCCGCCGCCACTGCCGGCGGACGCGGTCGTCGACGTCGGCACGGAGGAGGCCGCGGGTTTGGTCGGCGGCGCGGACGTTTACGGCAAATCGGTTCCGGTGGAAGTCGTCGAGCGGGCCGTCGAGCAAGTCGGCAACCCGGGCGAAATTCACCGCCAGTACGTGCAGGAGCTGGTCGCCGCGATGCCGCAGCCGGTCGTCGACGCGGCCCACGATCCCTACGGCGCTCGGGCCGTCATCTTTGCCACGCTCCTGGATCGGAATCCGGAGATTCGCATGGCACAGCTTCGCGCGCTCGACCAGTTGGCGGAGCCGGATGTCTTTGAATTCACTCGCCAATTGATTCCGTCGGTCGACCTGCTCGACGTACGGGCCCGGCTGCCCTTGGTCGATATGACGCTGCCGGCGCTTCGCTCGATGAGCGAGCCCCAGTATCGGCAGTTCACGCAGTGTTTCGTTTCGTTGGTCGAGGCCGATCAGCGGCTGGGCCTGTTCGAGTGGACACTGCACCAGATTCTGCTCCGCCATCTGCGGCCGCAATTCGAGCCGGTCCGCCCGCGGCTGACGGTCTACTACGGCCTGCAACAACTGGGCGCGCCGTGCTCCGTGTTGCTGTCGGCGCTAGCGCGCATCAGCCAAGGTGCCGACGAAAAGGCGTTTGATGCGGGGGCCCGGCATCTGCCGGACGTGCCGCTCAAACTATTGCCGGGCGAAGCCTGCGGCCTGCAAAAGCTCAACGGGGCGCTCGTCGAACTGGCCCAGGCGGCGCCGAAGCAACGTCAGCGGCTGGTGGATGCCTGCGCCGCGTGCATCTGTGCCGACGCCACGGTGAAAATCGGCGAGGCCGAGTTGCTGCGCGCCGTGTGCGACCTGCTCGACTGTCCGATGCCGCCGTTGCTGCCAGGGCAGGACGTTTCCCCGTCGATGTTCGCGCCGCGCGAGCGGAGCAGCGTGTGAATTCGCCGCCGCCGATCTGTCAGGTCGCGGCTATTGTGGAACCAAATGTGATGTCGTCTCGTGCAACCAATCACGACTTCTCGCCGAGCGCATCGCTCGCCGCAATTCAGCAGCGCGCCACGCTGTTGCGCAAATTGCGCGAGTTCTTCCACGAGCGCGGATTCCTCGAAGTCGAAACGCCACTATTGGCGCCCGAAGTAGTCCCCGAACTCCACATCGAACCAATTTCCTGCGAAACTTGGTTCCTTCAAGCATCGCCCGAGCTGCACATGAAGCGGCTGCTGGCCGCCGGCGCAATGGCCATCTACCAGGTCACGCACTCCTTCCGCGACGGCGAGCGCGGCCGGCTCCACAATCCCGAGTTCACCATCGTCGAGTGGTACCGCACCGGCGACGACATGCAGGCCGGAATCGATCTTCTCGATGCGCTTGCCCAGGCACTGCTCGCCACGCCGCCGGCGCGGCGGACCAAGTATGCCGAAGCGTATCAGAAGCATTTGGGCCTCAATCCGCACACCGCCACTCCCGACGAAATGGCCGCCGCGGCCGCCGCTGCGACTGTTGTTGTTCCGGCCAACATGAATCGCGCCGATCGCGACGAGTGGCTGAACGTGTTGCTCGCGACGCGGATTGAGCCGCAGCTCGGCCGCGACCAGCCGGAAATCTTGTATCACTATCCGGCGACTCAATCCGCGTTGGCGAAGGTCATTCGCAACGACCAGGGCATCGAGGTCGCCGAGCGATTCGAGCTCTATTACCGCGGCATCGAGTTGTCCAACGGCTACCACGAATTGTCCGACGCCGCCGAACTTCGCCGTCGCCTCGAAGCGGTCAACGCAGCGCGTGTCGCCGACGGCCGCCGCGCGCTGCCGATGCCCGAACGCCTGCTGGCCGCGATGGAGCACGGCCTCCCGCCATGCACCGGCTGCGCGCTCGGATTCGATCGCCTGGTGATGTTGGCAACGGGCGTGGAATCGATCGACGAGGTCGTAGCGTTTCCGCAGGAAATGGCGTGAGTTGTGCCGGGTAGCCGCGAGCGGGCACCGCGGCGCCGCCGTGGTCAGCTCGCCGGTCAGCCGCCCGCAAGTTCGTCAATCTGTGAGAGAAGAACGTCGAATCGGGCCGCGTACTGAGTATGAACCGCCGCCAAGTGTCGCCGAACTTCATCCAAGCGTTCGCGATTCTCGCGGGCCAGTTCCACGACGTCGGCCTCGTCGCGCAACCGGCCAGCGGCGAGCTTCAGTTCGATGAGGGCCGGGAGTGGCATGTACTTCAAAGCACCGCGGACGGCCCCCATCGATTTCGGATGCGGGATTGTCGTGGGAGCCGGCCGCGAGGTTGTCCCCGGCCGTCCACCTTCCGGCAAAACGTCGACCTCAATATCGGTCTCCCGATGACGCAATTTCGGCCAGCGGTCTGTGGGCTGTGCGAGAATCTCGAAACCGCTAACCGCTGCCGCTCGCAGAAAATCGTCGACGCGATTCGCCGGCAACGCGATGTCGACGTCTTGCGTCACGCGACCCAAGTATCCGTGCCGCCATACGGCCCAGCCTCCACCCACGACCGACTCGCAATCACAAGCGCTGAGCACTTGATCCAATGCCCGCACAACACGACCGTACCGCCCCGGCAAATCTTGCGGTTCGAGCATGCGATCCCTCCCGGCCAGTAGGGCATCGGCCAATTGAAGCTGCTGCGATAACATTTCAGCGGAGACTGCCATGACTCAATTATACATCGCTTTGCGGCTCTCGGCAGCGTCAACCGCCTCACCTCATCCGCGCAATCGCCTTGTGCCGGAAGCACGTGATGAGATGGTCGTTGACCATGCCCACCGCCTGCATGTGGGCGTAGATGATCGTGCTGCCCACGAATTTGAAGCCTCGCCGCTTGAGATCTTTGCTCAGCGCGTCCGATTCCTTCGAGGTCGCGGGCACGTCCTTCATCCGCTCCAACCGGCGCTGGACCGGACGGCCGCCGACAAAGCTCCACATGTACTTGTCGAACGTGCCGAACTCCTGCTGTACGTCGAGAAAATTGCGGGCGTTGGTGATCGCGGCGGCGATCTTTAGCCGATTGCGGATGATGCCCGGATCGGCCAGCAGCTTCTCGATCCGTTTCTCGGTAAAGCGGGCGACCTTCTCGGGGTCGAAATCGGCGAACGCCCGGCGATATGCTTCGCGCTTCCGCAGCACGACCAGCCAGCTTAATCCAGCCTGGGCGCTCTCGAGTGTCAGGAACTCGAACTGCTTCCGGTCGTCGTGCACGGGGACGCCCCACTCCTCATCGTGGTACGCGGCCATCAGCTCGCCGCCGCGGGTGCCCCAATCGCACCGATCTTTCACTCGCGTCATGTTCGTTCGTAGACCTCGAAACTGAAGGGAAGTTGGTTCTTCGCATCCGCGGCGTGCAGGTCAGACAACAACTGCCGCCACACGGCTGAGTCAAATGGGGGAAACTGCGTGTCGCCATCGACTTGGGCATGAACGCGCGTAATGTACAATCGATGGGCCCGAGGAAGCGCCTCACGATACAATTCGGCACCGCCGACAATGAACACCTCGTCATCGCCCGCTGCCTGAACCGCTCGCAGCGCGTCGTCAAGATTCGCGGCCACGTCGACTTCCGCCACATCCACACGATAGCCCGGTTGTCGCGACACCACGATCATGCGTCTGCCCGGTAGCGCCCGGCCGATCGATTCCCAAGTCCGCCGGCCCATCACGATCGTGTGCCCCATCGTCAGCTCTTGGAACCGCCGCAGATCGTCCGACAAATGCCACGGCAGTCTTCCGCCCCGGCCGATAACGCCGTTTTCCGCCACCGCGACAATGATCGAGATGTGCATGGCGGAAGGATGCAGGTTGCAGGAGGCGGGATGCAGGGGGCACGGAACACAGTTACACGGCCACCGGAGCCGGAATATGCGGGTGCGGGTCGTAGTTTTCCAGCCGGAAATGCTCGTACTCGAAGTCGAAAATCGAGCGGACCGACGGGTCAATCCGCAGCGTCGGCAGCGTGCGCGGCTGGCGCGTGAGCTGCAATCGCGCCTGTTCGAGATGATTGTCGTACAGGTGAGCATCGCCGAACGTGTGTACGAAATCTCCGGGCGCCAAGCCCGTGACCTGGGCCATCATCCTTGTCAGCAGGGCGTAGGACGCGATGTTGAATGGAACACCGAGAAATACGTCGGCGCTCCGTTGATACATCTGACAAGATAACCGCCCATCCGCCACGTAGAACTGAAACAGCAGGTGACACGGCGGCAAGGCCATCGACGGCACGTCGGCCACGTTCCAGGCACTGACGATCAGCCGCCGCGAATCTGGATTTGTGCGAATCTGCTTCACGACCTCACTGATCTGATCAATCGTTTCGCCATGCCGTCCCGGCCAGGAGCGCCATTGGCTGCCATACACCGGCCCGAGCTCGCCGCGCTCGTTCGCCCATTCGTCCCAGATCGTAACACCGTGCTCGTGGAGATAACGGACGTTTGTCTCGCCGCGGAGAAACCACAACAGCTCGTACAGGATCGACTTGAGGTGCAGCTTCTTGGTGGTGATCAGTGGAAAGCCGTCAGCCAGATCGAAACGCATCTGGTGCCCGAAAATGCTTCGCGTGCCGGTGCCGGTGCGGTCGCTCTTCGGCACGCCTTCGTCGAGAATCCGCTGCATCAGGTCGAGGTATTGTCGCATGGCCGAATTCTACACGGCAGCCGAGCGCCGAAACAGTTCGAGGATGCAGGACGCGGGATGCGGGGGGGCAGAAAGAGAACGCTTTGTCTTTCCCTGCACCCTGCATCCCGCATCCTCACCCCTATTTTTGTTTGGCCATCAATTCTTCGACCAGCTTGGCCAGGAGCCGCGGGTCATCCTTCTTTCGCAGGTGCTCGATCTGCGCTTCCGGCAGACCGAGTTTCTGCAATACGCCGACGACATACTTCCACTGCCGCTCGCGGCCCTTGCCTTCGGCCAGATAGAGCTCGGTCACGAGCTCGCTGAGCCGCTGCAGCGAGATCGCCTCGCGGTTGTCGTAGTAGTTCTTGATGATCTTCTGCTGATGCTTCGTGAATTTCTTGTCCATCCTGGCATTCTCTCAACGTAGGCCTACGGTTTTCTCCGTCTTTGCGCCCCACAGGCGGCGCGGTACATTAAGCTGCAGACGACGTACTTTATATCATTCAACCCACAAGCCCACGATTACGGTCTATCTCCATGCCGCTTGTCAAGTTCATCAAAGAGAAAAAGGAAATTGAGGTCCCGCACGGCGCCAACCTGCGCAAAGAGGCGATCAAGGCGGGGATCAACGTCCACCAGGGCGTCAACGGCATGGGCGCATCGGTCAACAAATTCCTGAACTGCCACGGCGTCTCCCTATGCGGCACATGCCGCGTCAAGATCATCAAAGGCATGGAAAATACCAGCCCGATGGGCGTGATGGAGAAGGCCCGCTTTTACAACCCACTTCCCGATCCGATCCCCAGCATGGCCTATGTCGGCAACGAGGACACCATGCGCCTGGCGTGTCAGACGCTGGTGCTCGGCGACATCGAGGTTGAAACCGGGCCCGAGTTAAACCTGTTCGGCGAGAACTTCTTCAGTTAGCGCTCCGCTGCGCGTCGCGGTTCAACGTGATCGTTCATCCCCTCATCCCAGCGAAGCATGGACCATTTCACCTACAAGGATCGCGTCCTCCA
>JBIOWO010000186.1:0-2284 GCA_044868555.1 Lacipirellulaceae bacterium
ACCGATGTTTTCGCCGCGATTGAGGCGGTTTGGCCTCGTCTAGGACGTTCACCGGGCGAGCGCCTACAATGACGACATGAAGTCGCAGGTCGCCAGTGAGACGTCGCAAAAACTGCCTCGCGTGGTCGCGGAGGCCGATGCTGCGCGCGAGTCGGTGCGTCAGGCGCAGGTTGCCGGCAAAACCATCGGGTTCGTGCCGACGATGGGCGCACTCCACGAAGGGCACTTGAGCCTGGTCGACGCCGCGCGAGCCGAATGCGATTTGGCCGTCGTGTCGATCTTCGTGAATCCGACGCAGTTTGGGCCCAAGGAAGATCTGAGCCGCTACCCGCGCGATTTGGAGCGCGATCTTAAATTGCTGGCGAGCCGCGGCTGCGACCTGGTGTTCGCGCCCACGGTCGAAGAGATGTATCCGGCCGGCTACGTCACTTCGATCGACGTGGGCAACTTGGGGTGCGAACTCGAAGGCGCCTTTCGACCCGACCATTTTCGCGGCGTGGCGACCGTGGTGCTCAAGCTGTTCCAAATCGTTCCGGCGGACGTCGCCTTTTTCGGCCGCAAGGATTACCAGCAGACGCTGGTCGTGAAACGGATGGTGACCGACCTGAACGTACCGATCGAGATTCGCGTCTTGCCGACGGTCCGCGAGGCGGATGGCCTTGCCATGAGCTCGCGGAACGCGTATCTCTCGGCGGACGAGCGGCGCCGGGCGCTCGCGCTGTCGCAGAGCTTGCGGCTGGCCGAGCAAATGGTCCGCGACGGATTACGAGAAGTCGAAGCGATCCGCGGCAAAATGTTCGACCATCTGAAGTCCTCCGGTGTCGATGAAGTGCAATACGTGGCCTTCGTCGCCGACGGTACGATCACGCCGGTCGAGTCGGTCGACGGGCCAACCACCGTGGCGATTGCAGCGAAAGTCGGGCCGACGCGGTTGATCGACAACTTGCGAATCGGCTGAGAGTGCTTCGCGCGGAGCAAGTTCCATCCCTAATTTGGCGGAGGAATACTGGCCTCTGACTTCCGACCTCTGATCTCTGTTCTATGTGCAGCGAATTGTTTCGGATTCCGTATTCGTGGGGCGGCGTACCGATCTTTGGGGTCGGCGTACTGCTGGTGGTGTGGGCCATCGTTGGCCTGGGTAGCTTCGCGCTTGCCGTGCGACGCCACGGTTGGAACGCCGAGACGCTCAGCCTGCTGCCGCTACTCTTGCTAACCGGAGCCGCGATCGTCGGCCTGCCGCGGATCTTCCCCAGCGGCCTGCCGGTGCGGGGCTACGGCGTGATGGTGCTGGCTGGTGCGGCGGCGGGCGTGCTCATGGCGACCCATCGCGCCCAGCGCGCCGGCATCGACCGGGAGCTGATCTGGTCGATGGCCTTCTGGCTGTTCATCGGCGGCATGATTGGCGGGCGGGCGTTCTACGTCATTGAATACTGGCACGACAAATTCCGCGCCGACTCGTTCCGCGAGACGCTGCTGCGAGTGCTGAACTTCCCCGAAGGCGGGCTGGTGATCTACGGCGCGCTGTTCGGCGGGGTGATCGCGGTGCTCGTGTTCATTCGCAAGCATGCGCTGCCGGTGCTGGCGACGTTCGACCTGATCGCTCCGAGCATGATGATCGGGCTGGCGCTGGGCCGCGTCGGCTGTTTTCTGAACGGCTGCTGCTACGGCGGGCCGACGTCGCTGCCTTGGGCCGTTCGATTTCCGAGCGGTAGCCCGCCGTTCGCGGACCAGGCGGACAAAGGCCTCTTGGCGACGGGTTCGGTAAATAGCCTGCCGATCCACCCAGCCCAGCTTTATAGCGCGATCACGGCCGCCCTGATCGGCTGGGTCCTCTGGACGTATTACCCCTTGCGCCGCCGCGACGGGCAGGTCGTGGCCCTGATGCTGGCCCTTTATCCGATCAGCCGCTTCCTGGAAGAAATCATCCGCACCGACGAACCGGCAGTTTTTGGCACGGGGCTGAGTATTTCACAAAACATTAGCCTGGCGGTGTTCGTAACAGGAATAGGGCTCCTTTTCTATCTATCGAAACAGCCCAATCGCGTGGCCTGGCCGGCCAAGGCGGCAGCGTAAAACGCTGCGCTGGCCCCGGCTCCGGGACGCGGTTCGACGTCAAGTGCGTTTGTGGTCGGCAGCATTCAAGCAGCTGCCGCGAAGACTCGATTCAGCGACGTTTCTGTCTTTACGAGTGAAGGAGTGGAAGATTATGTCGCGCTCACGATTTCAAGTGATGGGTTGGGCCGTGATGGCGGCCCTGGTTGTCGCCGGCGGCACGATCGCGTTC
>JBIOWO010000187.1:0-3041 GCA_044868555.1 Lacipirellulaceae bacterium
CATATAAGGATTACGTGGTGCGGATAATCGACACGTCTTCGGGGAGTGTGCCGAAACCCGCTTCGCTGCGCCGCGTCGTGAGTAGCTCTGTGCAAGTATCCGAGACGATCACGCTCACGATCGACACCGGGCCACATTTTACAATTGCCGAGGGTGACATTGTCGAGCTTTATCCGCCCGATCTGGAGACGCTGACGCGGCTGCCCGATGCAACGCCCGGTGCAGCCAATGGCTTATTCATCGCTGGCAGCAATGCGGCCACTACCGTTGCAGGACTTACCTCAACCGCCGGCATCACCATCACCCAAAGCACCACCAACGGCAACGGCGTCAGCGTTACTGGCAACGGTACCGGCAGCGGCTTGGTGCTTACGCGCGGAGGGGTGAGCGGCGATGACTTCAAGCTGACCAACAGCGACGCACCGACATTGGCGAACGTGTTGTGGGACGAAGCACGATCGGGCCATACAACAAACGGTACGTTCGGCCAGGGGGTGGCGAGCGTGCAGGGGAACGTCACCGGCTCTGTTGGCTCGATAAGCGGCCTGACGATCACCGATGGCCGCGTCAACGCCGACGTGACGCATTGGCACACCACGGAAGTCAGCACCTCCCAACCCGGCGTGCCGCGGGTCGATGTCACCCATTTGCTCGGTTCGCCGGTGTGCGATTGAGCGGCTCGCGAGTCGGTATCGGAGACGCCGCCTACAATCATCGTGTCATTCGTCCGTTGGCGGAAAGGCCATGAAGCCCTGCGAGTCCTCGACCGTCTTGCCGGCGATTTGGGCCTCCAGCACACGTTGCCGCCGGACCTTGCGGACCACGGCCCGCACGCCGTCGGCCGACACGATTTCGCCCCCCTGCACCGGTCGGCCGAGGCGTTGTATGACCCAATCGTTGACGGTCGCCGGCGGCTCGGCGGCACCCTCGGCCGGCAAGTCGATGCCGGTCACTTCGCGGACGTGGGCCAATTTGGCGAACCCACCCACGACCCAGGAGTTGCCGGACTTCGTGACGTAAGACGGCAGGCGGTCGTATTCATCGTGAATCTCGCCCACAAGTTCCTCCAAGATGTCTTCCATCGTGATCATGCCGACGACCCTTTCCTCCAGGTCGCGAATGAGCGCGATGTGGTTGCGCTCGTGAATCAGCCGTTCGAGGCAGGCCGACACAGAGGAATCCTCGCGAAACAACGGCAGCGGACGGAGGATGGCACGGATGGACGCGTCGCGCGGCGAGAGCCGCAGGCAAGCCACGATGTCCTTAAAGTTCACGTAGCCGACGATCGCCTGCGGATCGCCGGGCCGTTCACTGACCGGAAACCGCGTGTGCATGTCGTGGTGGGCGGTGATCAGGCATTCGGCCAGCGAGGTTTCCGACGTCAACATGCTGATGAACTGGGCTGGCAACATGATGTCGCGGACGGGCGTGGTGGAAAGGCGGGAGGCATTGACGATGATGTCCTCCTCGCGCATGCCGATCAACCGCGACGTGCGCGCAAGAGCGGCGATAGCCTGCAATTCGCGGAGCGCCGGTTCTCGAAACTGCTGCTGGTCGTCGGAGCCCGGCATCCAACGCCGCTCACTCCACAGCATGACGACCTTCGCCGATTTCTCCAGCAGCCAGACCACGGGCCAGACGCTGGCCGCAAACCAACGCATCAATGGCGACAGGCGGAGGCAGACCCATTCCTTGTTTCGCAGGGCGAACAGCTTGGGGACGAGCTCGCCAACGACGATCGTCACGATCGTCAGCGGGATCACGACCAGCGTGATGGCGATGACCTCGGCCCAGGTCTTGGAGAGGCCGAAAGCGATGAGCTGAGGCTGGATCGACTCCTGGGCCCCGGCGCCGCCGGTGGCCGCCGCGACCGCCCCCACCAGCGTAATGCCCAATTGGACGACCGCCAGGCTGGCCTCCATGTTCTTTTTCATGAACAGGGCGGCGGCAGCCCCGCGCTGATGCTCGCGCGCAAGCCGATCGAGGCGGGTCGCGTCGATCGACGCCAAGGCAATCTCGTAGGCCGCGAAGATGCTGTTGATGACGATCATCGCCAGCATCACCGCGAGTTCGATACTCCACACGTAGTTTCGGCCTCCCAATGCACGGCGACGGGCGTTCGGGCGCCCTTTTTTCGCCAACCCGCAAAGTTTAACCGGGAATGCTATCGGGCGGCAATTGGCAGCTAGCTTGCCCTCACGCTAGCTGAACAGGCCGGCCGATAGCATGATCGGTGCCCACGTGCACCGCGCGACGCAACCACAGCGGTTTCCACCGCGTCCCCCGCCTGACCTCCCCACCGCATTCACCCGGCCGCGGCCCACCCCAGACGCCGCCAAATGACTCGCCCGGGCCACGCGAATTGCCCCTGGAATTGGAGCATCGTGCCATGAAACGCATCTATCTATTTTGTTCTGTGTTTGCGATTTACTGGATGACGACCGGCAGTGCGACAGCCCAGCACGTCGCCTATAAGTTGCGGCAGCCGGACCTCGTTCCTCCGGCCGCCCCACATCCCGATGACGATAGCTACACCCGAAAAGACGCCGAGGCCTCGCCAAGTGACATGCCAGCCAGCCACGAGCCGGCGGGTATGCTCGACATGTCGTGCACTAACGCATCGTGTTCCGAGCCCGCCTGCGGCTGCGAGCAGTCGTGTGGTTGCGAGCCGAGCTGCGGCTGCGACAACGGCTGCTGCAACACGTGTGGTTGCGGCGGCTGCGGGTGGGGCAATTGCCTGGGCGACTGCTGCCTGGGCGACGCTTGGACCCTGAGTAGCTGTCTCACCCCCTGTTGCGATAGCCCCACTTACGGCGGCTGGTTGTCGATGGGCTACTACAACAAGAATGAGCGGCTCTCGATCGCGCCCGGCGATGAGCTCTCGTTTCTCGATTGGCCGGATCACCTGAACCTCGACCAGGCTTGGTTATGGGTCGAGCGCAAGGCTGCGACCGATAGCTGCTGCTGCGAGTACGGTTACCGCTTCGACATGGGTTACGGTGCCGAGATGCACGCGGCCCAGTCGTACGGCAACAGCGGCG